>DASTIC010000133.1:0-65505 GCA_035717845.1 Solirubrobacteraceae bacterium | reverse complement strand
GCCGCGACCTCTAGCCGCGCTGCCGTCTCGGTGTCGAGCCCGAGTCGCTCGCCGGCCGCCCGCGCCAGCCGCGCCACCCCGGCCGAGTGGCCATGGGTAAAAGGCGTCTTCAGGTCGGCGACGTCGCCGAACGCCGCGGCCACGTCCGGCAGCTGCGCGAGCGGGACGAAACGGAGCGGCTCCGGCTCGGCCTCGAGCACGCGGCGTCGAGGATCGCCGAGAGCGGCCACTTCCAGCAGCTCGCGGGCGTGCGCCACGAACATCGCGGCAATGGCCGGATCGAAGATGCTTCCGGCTCGCCGCTGGACGGCCTCGACCGCGAGCTCCGGCCCGCCTAGGACGTCGAATTTCGCTGCCACGCTCGCGACATGCACGACGCGGGCGGTCAGCGTGATGTCCTCGCCCTTGACACCCGCCGGGACGCCCTTCCCGTTCCACCACTCGGAGTAGTGACGCAGACTCAGCTGGACCTCCTGCGGGAGGCCCAGCCGGCGGGCGGTCTGGGCGGCGACCTCGCACGAGGCCATCGCGAAACGCTTCAGGAACCCCGGTCCCTTCGTGAACAAGCGGGCAGTGACCTGCGCTCGCTCCCAACCCTCTATGTCCTGCAGCAGCGTTGGTAGATACCCCGTGAACAGCTCCGTCGGAGCGGCGAAGTTCGTCCGCTGCGCCGCCCGATTTGCGGCCACGTCGTCGCCCCAGACCAGGTGACTCTCGTGCGCGTACCCCAAGCAGCCGATGTGCTCGAACAGGGAGTCGTAGAAGACAGCGGCGACCTCTCCATCCCCCAGATCCAACTTCCGGGCCAGCGCCGTGGCGACCAGGCACGAGCGCACCGCGGCGTCCGGGGGAAGGCCGAGCCCGTGATCCGAGATCAGGGTGAGACCGGCCAGCAGATCGGCGAGCCGAACGCCATCGCTCACAATGGCAGGGACGTTAGACCGGCGACGAAGCGCAACAACCGTGACGCCGCCGGGGCCTGGGCATATCGTGGCGCCGATGGCCGTGGCCGATCGTGAAGAGCGTGCTCGCGGCGACGGCGCAATGACGTTCAGCTACCGAGGACGGATCGCCCCGATCGATAAGCCGCTCAGATTCGCGCCGAGTGGGCCGGACATGATTGCAAGCGCCGAGATCCCCGCCACGAAGAGGCCGATGAGCGCGCTCGTCGGCCGTAACGCTCGGAGAATGGACGCAAAATCCGGGCAAATCCGGGATCGAACGAGACCGACAGATCCGAGGGAATCGCCTGCAAAGCGGTCGAATTCAGTGGACAGGAGGGCACGACTGAAAATCGTGGTGTCCGGTTCGAGTCCGGGTCTCGCCATCTCGGTCTTTGAGGTTAGAGACCGAAAGCCCAGTGCTGATCGGCGTTCGGTGGCTTGTTAGAGAAGCGACCACGATTTCCGTCGTCGTCGGAAACGCCGGGCGCACATCGAGGCAGGAGATCAACGTGGGACCCTCGAGCGCGACGCGCTCGACGGGCGCCTTGAGATCCACGTCGTCCTTGACGACGCCGACACCAAGCTCACCGCCTTGGAGAGCGGCCGCCGACCGCAAGAAGGAGACGCGCGCCAGTCTGCCGAGCCTCGCGCGGGTACGCCTGCTGCAGCCGGGAGGGGAACCCCACGAGCGGCTGGACGATCTGGATGTTGCCGCGGATGTTGCCAGCGCTGCGCGCCGCGGCGCGGACTCACTCCGGGTTGCAGGATCGGGCAGCGACCCGTTTGCTACGGGCGAGGTTGGCGCGCACACGCCCATCGACCTTTCGGGCCTTGCATGCCAGCGGCGCCACCGCCTTGGCCTCGCGCGCGTCGGCGACATCGATCACCCAGCCGCACTCCGCGAGCAGGTGGCCCACCCACGCCTTGCCGCTCATCATCTCGATGCAGCCTTAGACGTTCGGGCCGAGCCGTGCGGCCAGCCCCATCGGGCCATCCTCGTCGGCCGCGAGTTTGGGTTCAGGCGCTGCGGTTAGCTTTAGCGAATGGCGGCCGGAGGATGGATAAGTCAAGCCGCAGGCCGAACGCCCTTGTGGCAGGTCGCTGTCCTCGTCGTGGCGATCGCAGCTTCAGTCGCTGCCGTGTGGGTCACGCTGTCGGCGGACTTCCTGACATACCCGGGTTGGCTGGCCGTACAGAAAGCCGACTTCATTCTGGGGCCCGTTCTCGCAGGCTTGTACTGGTACCGCCGCCGCCCGCAGAGCCGCTTCGGGCAAATGCTTATTGCCTTCGGGCTCCTCAGCGCGCTCTACGTGCTCCAGTCGGCGAGCAACTCGTGGCTGTTCTCCGTCGGCCTGCTCGCTGAAACCGTGATCGGCCTGGCCACGCGGGTGCTCATCCTGGCCTTTCCGACCGGGCGGCTCGATCGGCCGGCGAAGGTGATCCTGGTCATCAGCATCCTCGTGTCGCCATTGCCAGCCCTGGTGAGTCAGCTGCTTTCGCCGCAGACGGGCGCCGGCGCGTCCATCTCGGGGTGCCTCGAGGCGTGCCCCAGTAACGAGTTCGCGGTCACCTCGAACCCCGAGCTCGCGGCGGATCTGCTCGAGGCATTCCGATTTGGCGTGATCTTCGCATCGAGTCTCACGGCGGGCCTGCTCATCTGGCGGTTCGTCAGGGGGACGCCGCCGCAGCGCCGGGCGCTGGCGATCGGCACGCCCATCGCGTTGTTGTTCCTTGCGTTTCAAATCATCTTCCAGATCCTCGGGGCCCTGGACGCGCCGCAGTCGGACTTCTCGGAGTTCGTCAAGTGGGGCATCGTGGGCGCTCGAGCGGCGCTGTGGTACGGCTTCCTCGCGGCGCTGATCGCTGCTGAGCTCTTCGGGGCGCGTGCCATGGAGCAACTGGTCGGGCAGTCGCTGCGGGGGCCTTCCAGGGACGAACTCGAGGCGATGCTGCGGGGTCCGCTCGGCGATCCAAACCTGCGGCTCGTCTTCCTCGGCGGCGAAGAGGAGGCGCAGCCCACTGAACCCGGCCGTGCCGTCAAGCTCCTACGCCACGACGGCGCGCCGGCCGTCGCGCTCATTCACGACCCCCAGCTCAACGATGACCCCGAGCTTTTGGAAGCAGCTGGCGCCGTCGCGCTCCTGGCGGCTGAGAACGCGGCGCTGGACGCGGGCTGGACGGAGGCGCTGCAGGAGCTGAAGCGCTCCCGCGCTCGACTGGTCCGCGCCGCGGATGATGAGCGGCGCAAGTTCGAGCGCAACCTCCACGACAGCGTCCAGCAGCGGCTCGTCTCGATCAAGCTTCGCCTTGAGATGGAAGCTGACGGAGGCGACTTCAGCGAGTCGAGCCGCGAGCGGCTCCTCGAGATCACACAGAGTGTGGAGGCCGCGCTCGCGCAGGTCCAGGAGGTCGCTCACGGGCTCTACCCGCCGCTTCTGATCGCATCGGGATTGCCCACCGCGCTCCGCGGTCTCTACGCGCACGCCGCTACGCCGCCGGAGATCGATGCCGTCGGAGTCGGCCGCTACGAGCCGGAGATCGAGTCCGCGATGTACTACTGCTGCTCGGAGGCGATCCAGAACGCCACGAAGCACGGCGGGCGCGACGTCCACGTCTCGGTTGCCCTGGCCGAGGAGCACGGACGTCTCACATTCCGCGTCGCCGACGACGGATTGGGGTTCGCGGCGGGCGAGGTCCGCGGCCTCGGCCTGCAGAACATGGCGGACCGCCTGGGAGCTCTCGGAGGGCGGCTGACGATCGCCACGGCGCCTGGACGCGGCACCACGATCTCAGGCCACGTTCCCCTGCGATCGGCTACTCCGGAGCCATGACTGAGGGATCGATCCACCTCTCCCCCTGGTGAACGGTCTTGACGGCGCGGCTCCTTGACGTACGCGCTGGCGGCTATCCGTGCTCGGTCGCCGTGCCGGGCGCGGGTGTCGCGGCGAGCCCGCCCGCAGAGCGATCGGGCACGCGGCTGCTGGGGAGGCGGATGGCGGCGGCGAGGCCGATGAAGGCAAGGACGGCCAGGGCGACCATCGCCACCACGTAGGAGGTGTTTCCCGAGGCGAGGTCGGAGACCAGGATCGTGCCGGCGATCGCCGTGCCGAATGACGAGCCGAGGTTGGCGACGCTGCGCGACAGCCCGGAGATCTCCGCCTGCAACTCCTCGGGGAAGCTGGACTGTACGAGGTTGACCGAGGGGGTCAGCATGACCCCGAGGCCGAGGCCGATCAACAGCAGGCCGGGTCCGAACGCGATGACCCGCGAGGAGGCCCCGACGAGGGCGAGCAGGAGTCCGATCCCGGCCATCGTGACGACGAAGCCCGCGATGATCAGGGTCTTCTGCGGGCGGCGCTTGGCGAGTCGCTCCGCGGCGAGCGACGAGACCAGGACGCCGACCGTCGCCGCGGTGAAGATGACGCCCGTCTCGATCGCGTTGTATCCGCGGACGGTCTGCAGGAAGACTGCGACGGTGAACGAGACCCCCATGAGCAGCAGCCACTGGATGTTCTGGGTGATCAGCCCGAGGTTTGATGTGCGGTTCTTGAACAGGCGCGTGGGCAGCAGCGGTTCCTTGCCTGCTCGCTCGCGAGCGCGGGTGTAGAGGAAGAACCCGATGAGGAACGCGGCCCCGGCCGCCAGCAGCATCGCCATCAGCACGGTGTTGCTGTCGGCTTGGAGAATCCCGAACACGACGAAGAACATGCCGACGGCGGACAGGACCGCTCCGAATCCGTCGAAGGGACGGGTCGGGTCGGGCGGGAGGGGGTCGGCGATCCGGCGGCTGAGCAGGACGATCAGTGCGATGACCGCGGCCTGGAAGACGAACGCGGCCCGCCAGCTGATCGCGGTGGTGATGAGACCGCCGATCAGTGGTCCGGCGGCGGCGCCGAGGCCTCCCAGCCCGCTGATGACGCCGAACGCCCGCGCGCGCGAGGTGAGGTCGCTGAAGCGCAGTGTTGTGAGGATGTAGACGGGCGGGATCAGCAGGGCGGTGCCGACGCCCTCCAGCACCGAGTTGCCGAGGATCAGCACGCCTAGCCCCGGCGACACCGCGCTGAGCAGCGCGCCGATCCCGTAGAGCACGAGGCCGATAGTGAAGCAGCGTTTGCGGCCCCAACGATCGCTCAGCTTGCTGCACGGGATCATGAGGATCGCCATGATCAACAGGAACAGGGTGATCGCCGCCTGGACACCCTGCACGGTCGTGTCCAGGTCCTCGGTGATGTCGTTGATCATCACGTTCATGTTCGAGCCCGCGAAACTGCAGACGAACTGGGCAAGGGCGAGCGGAGCCAGGAATCTGCGCCGCGAGACGACCGAGCCTGCCGATGCGGGATCCGCGCTCAACCGGCCGCTCGCTTCGCGCCCGCCCCGGCCGCGCGGAACTTGCGTGCCACAAGGATCGGCGTGAGGCGGCTGAACGCGCGCGAGGAGCCGGCGACGTGCGACCGCCGCCCCATGTCGTGCTCCTCGCAATGCTCGACCGCGTCAGCCGCCATCGCCCGACTCGTGTCCCCGCGCTCCTACGCGAGCGCCTTCGCCTTCAGCGCCTCGAACTCCTCCTGCGTGATCGCGCCGGAGTCGACCAGCTCCTTGGCCTTCGCGATCTCGGCGGCGGACCCGCCGCCCGCCGTGTCGCGCACATAGTCGTCGAACTCTTGCCGCTGGGCCTGCGCCTGCTTGACGCTGCGCTGCTGCATCCCGTCGTGCTCGATGATCAGATAGATCAGCACGCCCAGCCACGGCAGGATTACGACGAAGACCACCCACGCCGCCTTCGCCCAGCCACCGATGTCGTTGCGGCGGAAAACGTCGATCAGTACGGTGATCACGATCCAGATCCAGATCACCCAGAAAAAGAAGATGATCATCGACCACAGCACGTCCATGAACGGATAGTCAGCCGCCATCACCATCTGCGCGGGTCTCCCCTCGATTGCCTGCAGATTCAGCGCGGATACTCGTCCATTGAGCGGATGGACACAACCACGCGGCGCAACGTCGTCGCCTCACAGCCTCGACGGCGGCCAGCGACGCGCGGATCCACGCGAAACCAGCGACGCGCCGAGCGCTCGATCGGCGACGCGGCGGACCGCTTCGTGCGTTCTCCTGCTCAGCCCACGTCGATGTAGATGACCTCGACGGCGTTGTTCCCGTATCCGAGCCTGTTCCAGGGCGGGACCTCTGGTTGGCTGTGGCCGGCTGCGTCTGTCGCCCTGGCGCGGAGGGTGTGGCGGCCGACGTCGTCGGCCGACCAGTCGAACGACCACTCCTGCCAGTGGTACGGCCCCTGGGGCGGCTCGACCCGCGCCGGGTGCCAGTCGCCTTCGCCGGTGAGGCTGACGTCGACCCGCGTTACGGGCCCGGTTCCCGACCAGGCCTTGCCGCGCACAGCGTGTGTGCCGCGACTGATGGTCGATCCCGGAGCGGGATCTGTGATCCGCGCACGCACGCGCATGAGACTGACGGCCTCGTGCGGTCGGTCGGGCCACTCGTACATGTAGTGGCCGGTCTGAAACTCGCCGCTGTACGGCTCGGTCAGCACGTCGATTCGCTTCAGCCACTTCACGGACGCGACGGCGTACCAGTGAGGGACGATGAGTCGGAACGGGGCTCCGTGGTCGAGACCCAGTGGCTCGCCGTTCATCGCGTAGGCGATCAGGATCTCGGCCGCGGGATCGGCTGCGTGGGCGAGCGGCAGAGCGCGTGCGAAGGTCAAGTTGTCCCTGTCGGTCTCCGCGAGTACCGGCTTCAGGTGGTACGCGCCGTGGTCGGCGCCCTGGAACCGGACGTCGACGCCGTCGCTTGCGGGGTGCGCCTGCTCCAGCACGTCGTGGAGGAGGGCGCCGGTCCAGCGTGCGGTGGAGACTGCGTAGTCGCCCCAGGGTTCCCCGATGGGTAGCGGTCTCGTGTCGAGGCGCCCGTTCCCCGCGCATTCGAGCGTCACCGCCCGCTCATATCGAGGCATGGCGCGGAGGTCGTCGAGCGTCAGTGTCGTCGGGCTCTCCACCGCGCCGCCGACCTCGAGCGTGCCATCGTGCGTCGGGACGGCGAAGTTGCTGCGGACGTAGTGGAGCTCGGTGGGGGTGATCTCTCCGGCCAGGGCCTCGGGCGGTGCCTCGGCGTTGAATGGAGCCGGGTTGATCATCTGAAGTCCGGCGCGCGCTGCTCGGAGATCGTCTGCCATGGCCATGTCTCAGCCTCCTCGTCCGCGGAGTGGTTGATCCGCGGCGGCGGGCATCAGTAGTCGGGATCCTTGAAGGTCGGCTCGCGGCCTTCGATGAAGGCGCCGATGCCCTGGACGCGGTCGGGATGGACGGCCGACCGCCAATGCATGTCCATCATGATCGCGACCGCCTGCTCGGTTGGCTGCCCTTCGCCGAGCTGGACCGCCCGCTTGACGGCTTGCACCGCCGTCGGCGAGTTGCTCGCGATCTTCTCGGCAATCCGCCGCGCCGCGTCCAGCAGCTCGTCCCGGGGGTGGAGCTCGTTGACCATGCCGAGCCGGTGCGCCTCCTGCGCGGTGATCGGGTCGCCGGTCATGAGCATCTGCAGGGCCTTGCCCGGGGGCAGCAGGCGGGGCAGCAGAGCCGGCGAGCCGCCGCCGGCCGCGAGACCGACCATCGCCTCCGGCTGCCCGAAGGTGGCGTTTTCTGAGGCGATGATGAAGTCGGTGCTCTGAGCGAGCTCGCAGCCGCCGCCGTACGCGGTCCCGTTCACGGCGGCGAGAATCGGCTTGCGCAGCTGGCGCACCGTGTACAGCGTGCGATCGAAGGCCTGGCGCTGGCGCAGCCAGTCCTCCTTGGTCATGTCCTTGCGCTGGCGCAGGTCGCTCCCGACCGAGAACGCCCGCTCCCCGGCGCCGGTGAGGATGACCACCCGGACGGCGGGACGGACCGCGATCGTCTCTACGACCTCGGTCAGGCGCGCGCCCATTTCGGTGGTGATCGCGTTGTCTGCGTGGGGCCGGTTGAGGGTGATCAGCGCCACCTGGCCTTCGGAGAGGTAGTCGACGAGCACCGGCGAGCCGGGCTCCTCGAGGCCGGACGGCGGCGGCCCGAAGTCGAGGGCCTTCCACCGGTCGGTGCTGGTCGGATTCATGGCCACGCTGGCCTCCTCTTGTAGGTCCGGACCGGTCACGGCTCCAGCTCCGCCAGCCAGCGCATCGCGCGCAGGCCCGGGACGAAGCAGTACTCACCGCCGCGGGTGACGACGAACGGCGGCAGGTCCTGCAGCCGGCGGCGGATCGGCCGCTCGGGCACGGTGAACGTCCCGGTGCCATCGTTCGGACCGACCAGCGGATCCTTCTCCAGCGGGGCGCCGATGAAGATGCCGTCATTCAGCCACTGGGTCTTGACGAACTCGAACTGGCGCCCGAGGTGCGCGCCGGCGAACACGAAGATGATGCCGCGGTCGGCGCCATCATCCTCGAGAACGCCCTCGGGCAGCATCGGCCCGTAGCTGGTGCCGCGCCGGATCATGCGGTGCAGCCGGACGTCAACGGCGCCGTCGCCGTCGAACGAGTCGCGCGGGTTGGCCCGTCGCGCATGGGCACCGAGGGGGCACTTGAGGCCGCGCGGGTCGTCGCCGTAGAGGAAGTCGTTGTGCCGCTGCGGGTCGGCGCCGAGCTCCGGGTCGTCGCGCTCGGGCGAAACCGCGAGCGGGGCGCCGCTCTGCCAGCGACCGACCATCTTGGCGCCCAGGAGCGCCGCTTCCTCGCGGCTCGCGCTCTTCGCGCGCAGGTACCGCCGGTAGGCCGCCACCCGCGTGTGGAGCTTGCGGAAGACGATGTACGTGCCGTTGCGGCCAAGCACGTCCGGGGTCGGCATCGGCGGCAGCTCGCCCGTCTCGTCGGGGTATCCGAGGATGATCTCGCCCGGTTTGAGGGGGCGCTCCTGCGGGTTGGAGGGGGGCCTGCCGCTGCCCTCGACCGCCGGCTGGCCGATCCCGTCCTTGAAGCCGAAGGAGGTCCGCCCGGTCGGAAGCTGGTAGCAGTCCTGCCGCCAGATCACCTCGACGCCGGCAAGCTCCTGGTGGGCGCGGCGGGCCTTCTCGACCACGGCCTGCAGTCGCGTGGCGTCGGGGGACATGGCCGCCAGTGCGATGTGGACGTCGGGCGACCCGAGCGGCTTCTCCCAGTGCTCCGGGCTGCTCTCCCCAGCGTCCCCCAGCTCCGCGGCGCGGGCGGCCATGCCTTGCCGGAACTCGGGCGCGAAGCCGTCGAGCGAGGCCTGCGGCACCCCCAGCGCCTTGAGGCCCTGATACGTGAAGCCCGTGGTGATCCACGCGTCGCGGGCCGGATCGGTCGATGGTCGTCCCGCATCGACGAGGCCGTGCAGCCGCCGGACAAGCTCGCGGCCCGCGGCACGATCGTCGATACGCAGCAGCAGGTAGACGCCGACGTAGGGCGACGGCCGCTCGTGGAGCGCCCCGCTCTGGATGTCGTCGAGCTCCAGGCTGATGCCCTCCGTCGCGGTCATGGCTGCGTGCTCGCCATCGCTCAGTGGTGCTCGGGTGGCTCGGGCGGGTCCGGGTTGGGCTCGGCCAGGTACGGGAACGTGCGGGTGCCGGGTCGCGTCGACCGGTCGATACCGTCGCGGATGACCGGTCCGTTGCCGGCGTTGATGAGCTGCGTGAAAATGGTGTCCATCACGTCGTCGTTGAGCGTCCGGCCGCCGCAGGTCCGGTGGGCCTCGCCCCGGAGTGCGGCGAGCTCGATCTCCAGGTACGACCCCTGCTCCACGTAAGGCTTGGTCACGTCGACGACGAGGTAGTCGGCGAGCACCAGCTCGGTCAGCGGATGACTGCCGTCCTCGCGCGGCGCCCAGTCGGCCTTCCCGTCGAGGCCGTCCCAGAAGGCAAGATTGGCGTTCAGCCGGGCCCGGTAGGCGCCCACGTAGCCCTCCGCCAACTGGAACGCGTCCTCACTGTTGTACAGGTCGCGGATCTCCAGGTCACGGTTGACCGGGTCGAACTGCTTCGGGGCCAGCATCATGTTCTTGACCTCGGGGCGCCCGACGCGCTCGATCCGCACGTTGAACACGCCGCGGGTGAGCGTCTCGGCGACCACGGCCAGCAGCTCCGCGCCGCCGAGAAGCGCGGTGTCGAGCTCCACGACGAGGCTGAGGACGTCCTTGCCGTCGAGGAAGATCGACGACGGGTCGGTGAACGCCAGCTTCCCCGTGGCGATCGTCTTCAACGCGGCGGGGGCGTCCATGATGAACGGGTCCCAGCGCCCGCCGGCGAAGACCCGGACACCATGCCCCTCGCCGCCGGCCGGGTCGTTGACCCGGAAGGTGACGGTCTCGCCCGCCGGGGTCGTGCACGTGCCCTCCTGCTCGAAGCGCCGAGGCCCGTTCGGGTGCACGTGTGGTGAGAACACGCAGTCCAGGACGACCTCATCGTCGCCCGCCGCGAACGGCACCGCGTCGCCGGGCGCGCCCGGGGTGAGCGGCCGCAGCCGGAAGCGGTAGATCAGCCCCTCGGAGAGCGCGTCCCACGGCTTGGCGAACGGGAGCGTGTTCATCACGAGCACGAGCCGGCCCGGCCGCTCCGGGCTCGGGAAGGCGTACACGTCGGTGATGTCGGCAATGGGATCGGACAGCGCCCGCGGTCCGGAGATGTGGTCGGACATGGACTAGTCCGCGGCCTCGTCGAGCAGCGACTTCAGCGCCGGGTGCTGCAGCGCCTCGGCGGCATCCGGGTGGTCGAGGACCTGCTGGAAGGCCGCGTTGACGCGCTGCGCCTTACGGACCTCCTTCACCGTGCCGCCGTAGTTTCTGGCGTACGCGGCCGCCGTCTCCTGCGCATCGAGGATGAACGCCTTCAGCGCCGCCAGGTCCGGCAGGCCGTCGTAGCCCTCCGTGTGACGGAAGACAACGTCGAAAAGCTCGAGCGTCGGCCCGGAGGTGAAGAAGTCCTCCATGTAGGCGTCCCACGGGCCGTCGAAGCTCGTGATGAACGCCAACCGTGTGTCGTCGTCGAACAGCACGAACCGCGCCTCGTGGATCGTCGAGACCGCCATCCCGTAGTCCCCGGGCCGGTAGCCGGGGGTGTCCTGCAGGTCGCGGAGCGCCGCCCGCAACGACTCACACTCGCCGGGCTTGACCCGGAAGAACAGGCTGAACTCGCTCGTCGGTCCGACGGTGACGCCAGGCCCGGATGCCCCTCTTGCAGTCGTCGCCATTCGTTCCCCTCTCTAGGCGCCGATAAAGGCCGACTCGCAGTCCGCCAGGATCCCGGCGCCATACGTGCGCAGGTTCACGCCTAGCGTTTCGCGGCCGGAAGGGCCGCACATCATCCCAATAGGGTGATCGCGGCCGGGCCACCGAGAGGAGCACACGCGGTTCTTCAGCTTGCGAACTCAGTCAGCCGCTCGGCGAGGATGATGCGAGCGGCCGCCTCGAGCAGCGCGAGGTGGGAGAACGCCTGCGGAAAGTTGCCGAGGTGGCGGCCCGTCGCGGTGTCGAACTCCTCCGCGTAGAGACCGAGCGGCGAGGCGATCCTTAGGAGGCGCTCCATCAGATCACGCGCACGCTGCAGCTCGCCGATGACCGCGAGTCCGGAGACCAGCCAGAACGAGCAGATCAGGAACGTGCCCTCCCGCCCCGCGAGGCCGTCATCGGTCTCCTCGGTGCGATAGCGCAGCACGAAGCCGTCCTCGGTCAGCTCCTCGGCGATAGCCGTCACCGTGGCCCGCAGGCGCGGATCGTCGGCCGAGAGGAACCCGAAGATGGGCGCCAGCAGTGCCGATGCATCGAGGGCGTCCGTCTCGTAGTGCTGGCGCAGCGCCCCGCGGCCGTCGACCCCGTGCTCGAGGATGTCCGCGCGAATCTCGTCCGCCTCCAGACGCCAGCTCCGCGCCTTCTCCCCGTCACCCCGGATCTCGGCCAGCTCCGCCGCACGGTCCAGCGCGACCCACCCCATCAGCTTCGAGGAGACGTAGTGCCGCGGCTCGCCGCGCGCCTCCCAGATGCCCTGATCGGGCTCCCGCCAGGCCCGGATCGCGCACTCGGCCTGCGTCTCAACGACCGGCCAGAGCCGCCGTGGCAGCCTCTGGCTGCGGCGGGTGTGGAGCAGGATCGAGTCCAGGACCGCCCCGAAGACGTCGTTCTGGCGCTGGTCGAACGCGCCGTTGCCGATCCTCACCGGCCGCGCCCCGTCGTAGCCCGACAGGTGGTCCAGCTTGGACTCGCTCAGGTCCCGGCGGCCGTCGACGCCGTACATGATCTGCAGCGCCCCGTCGTCGTTGGGCTCGAGGTCGGCGACGTACTGCATGAACTCATCCGCTTCCCAGTCCAGGTTGAGCCAGTGCAGCGCGCGCAGGGTGAACGTCGAGTCACGCATCCAGGCGTAGCGATAGTCCCAGTTGCGCTCGCCGCCCGGGGTCTCGGGGAGCGAGGTCGTCAGCGCCGCCACAGTCGCTCCGGTCGGCATGAAGGTGAGGCCCTTGATCGCCAGCGCCGACCGCTCGATCGGCTCGCGCCAGCGATGGTCGACGGGCCGTGACCGGTCCAGCCAGTCGCGCCAGAACGAGCAGGTGGCGGACAGCCGCTGCTCGGCCTCGCCAGCGTCGGCAGGCGACGCCAGCTCCTCGGCCCAGGACAGCGAGCAGAAGAGCCGCTCGCCCGCTCGCAGCGCGTGACGCGCGCGGACACGGCCGCCCTCGACGCCGAGCGCCATATCGGTTCGGAGCCGCAGGCGGACATCGCCGCCGGCCACGTCGGCGGTCGTGAGCGCGTCGTTCGTGAGACTCCAGTCGGCGGTGACGCGGCCGTAATCGAACACCGGCTCGCACACCAGCTCGACCTCAACGGCGCCGTCCACGCAAGTGACGACCCGGACGAGGGCATGGTCGGCGTCCTCGTCCGCGGGCGGGCGGGTGTGGGGGGTGATCGTGTCGACTCCCCGGCGGGGACCCATGGTCAGCGCGTCACGCACGACGACCCAGCCGCCCGGAGCGTGCCACGTGGTCACGAGCATGTTCGTCCCGGGCTCGTAATGCCGGTCGGTCGGAACCGTGAGCCCGTACGGACCCAGCCGGAAGCTGCCGGCCTGCCGGTCGAGCAGGCTCCCGAACACGCTCGGCGCGTCGAAGCGCGGAACGCACAGCCAGTCGATCGTCCCGTCGGGCGCGACCAGCGCTCCGGTGTGGCAGTCCGACAGGAAGGCGTAATCCGCGATCGGCGGGAACGGCGAAGGCCGTGCCGCGCTCTGCGGCCAGTCGTCCGCGGGCAGTACGGCGTCGCCGTCGCGGCGCGTGGCGGTCTCGATCCCCATGTCATGACGCTACGCCCGCCGTCACGGCGCGCCAATGGTGTCGCCCGGCGTCCCGCACGCGTGTGCACCCCACCACGCCGCTTCGCCACGCTTGGACTGCTGTGCAAAGCATGCGCCGCGTCACGGGCGCCCGCACGCACCGTCGCGGTGAGTGCACACCACAGACGCGTGGGCGGTGGTCCCTTCGGGGTGCCGGCACGAACCCGTTGCGGCTGTACGCCCCATTGCAGTCGCGCGCCCGCAGCGAAACGCTGGCACCAACCCCGCTCGACAGCAGGGCTGGAGTTCTTCAGCGCCCGGATCGCTGCGGGTGCGGGCCCCGTCCCCACGACAGCCAGGAGCCGCTGATGTGCCGCTGGAACGCCTACTTCGGACAGCCCGTCCTGATCGACGAACTGCTCTTCCGCACCGAACACAGCCTCATCGATCAGAGCCTGCACTCGCGCATGGGCGTGGAAACGACCAACGGGGACGGCTTCGGCCTCGGCTGGTACACCGCCGGCAACGGCGGGACGCCGGCTCGCTATCGGAGCGTCACGCCGGCGTGGAGCGACCAGAACCTGCGCGATCTCGCCTCGCACGTCGAGTCGCCGCTGTTCCTCGCCCACATCCGCGCGACGACCGGGACCCCGGTCCAGCAGACCAACTGCCATCCATTCCGGCATGGGCGCTGGCTGTTCGTGCACAACGGCGTCATCAACGGCTTCGCAGCCATGCGCCGCGACCTGCTCTACGCCATCGACTCCACGCTGTTCGACGGCGTCCACGGCTCCACCGACTCCGAGGCCCTCTTCTACCTCGCGCTGACGTTCGGGCTCGAGGACGACCCGATCGGTGCCGTCGAGCGCGCGGTCGGTTTCGTGGAGGCCACCGCCGAAGCGCGCGGGATCGAGCACCCCGTGCAGATGACGCTCGGGTTCAGCGACGGCGAGCGGCTCTACGCCGTCCGCTACTCCACCGAACACTCCTCGCGCACGCTCTTCGTCTCCGAAGACGTCGCGGCCGTCCGCGCCCTGCATCCCGACAACGCCCGCTTTCAGCGGATGACCGACGAGGACCGCGTCATCGTCTCAGAGCCCGTCTCGGACCTCCCCGGGGTCTGGCGCGAGGTGCCCGAGTCGACCGCGCTGATCATCCAACGCGGCCCCGACGAGCAGCGCGAGTTCACACCACGAACCGCCGCCGCGGCCGTGCACTGACGATGGGCGTTCCATCCCCGAAGGCAGCGGGGAGCTCGCGGCTGTCGCTCGTGCTAGCGGCGGCGATGTTCGTGCTCGTCGTCGACACGTCCCTGATGAACGTGTCGATCGCGGCCGTCGTCAGGGACCTCGACACCACGGTGAGCTCGGTCCAGAGCGCGATCGCGCTCGAGGCGCTGGTCTCGGCTGCGTTCATCCTCATCAGCAGCAAGGTCGGCGACCTGTTCGGACGCAAGCGGGCGTACGTGCTGGGCCTGCTGGGGTACGCGATCGGAGCGGTGGCGATGACCCTCGCCCAGAGCCTGGCGGCGATCATCGTCTTCTGGGCGATCATCGGCGGCCTCGGCGCCTCGCTGCTGCTGCCGGCGATGCAGTCGCTGATCCATGGCAACTTCGAGGGAGCGGCGCAGAAGAAGACCTATGCGCTCGTCGGGGCGGCAGCGGCGATCGCCGCTGCGGTCGGCCCGCTGCTGGGCGGCTTCGTCACCACCTACCTGTCCTGGCGCGTCGGCTTCCTGCTGGAGGCCGTGGTCATCGCGGTCGTGCTGTCGCAGCTCGGGCTCCTCAAGGACGTCCCGTACACGGGAGAGCGGCAGGTCGACGGGGTCGGCGCGGGCCTGTCCGTGATCGGGATGGGCGGCGTGGTGCTGGGCATCCTGGTGTGGCAGGAGGGCGGCGACTACGTGGTGCTGCTGATCGCGATCGGCGCGCTCGCGCTGTGGGCGCTCGCCCGTTGGCTCGTGCGGCGCCATCACGCAGGCAAGGTGACCCTGCTCGATCCGGATCTGTTCGCGCTCCCGCACTTCAGACTCGGGTTCACCGGGCAGATGCTGCAGAACATCACGCTCGGCGGGGCGATGATCGCGCTGCCGATCTTCCTGCAGATCAAGCTCGAGTACGACGCGCTGGAGACGGGCCTGTCGCTCGCTCCACTCTCACTGACCATGTTCGCCGTCGCGATCCTCGCCGGGCGCAGGTCCGGCGGCCGGCGCGCCTCCGAGATCATCCGGGCCGGCTTCGCGCTGAACACGCTGGGCCTGGCGCTCATCATCCCGATCGTGCCCCGCGCCGACTCCGGCTGGTACCTGCTCATCCCGCTGGTGATCGCGGGAGCCGGGCTCGGTCTGCTCGTCTCACAGCTCAACAACTACACGCTCGCCCCGATCGACGACGACCGGATCAGCGAGGCGGCCGGCGTGAACTCGGCGTCGGGGTCGTTCGGGCTCTCGTTCGGCCTGGCCGTCGCCGGCGGCATCCTGCTCGCCACCCTCTCGCTGGCCTTCACGAACATGACCAACGCCAGCCCCGTGATCCCCTCCTCGCAACAGCAGCAGATCGCGCAGACGCTCGAAGACGACGCGCAGGTCGTCAGCAACACGCAACTCGACGAACTGCTCGCCGACGAGCCCCCGCCCGTCCGGGAGGAGATCCTCGACATCAACACCGACGCGACGAACCTCGCCCTTCAAGTCGCGCTGTTCGTGCCGATCCTCGCGGGCCTGCTCGGGCTCTTCAACGCGTTCCGCATGATGCGCCTACCGGACATCGAGCCCTCGGCCTCTGTCGAAGCAGCGGCCTTGGCATGAAGGAGACGCCGTGAGCAACGAGCAGCGCTGGTCGCCCCCCGCCGATCTCAGGTTCGTGCCGCGATGAGCGCGCTCCCAGCCTGGGCCGACTGGAATCCGGCCGCCGCTGAGGCGCCCTGGACGGTGGGCGTTGAGGAGGAGGTGATGCTCCTCGACCCCGACGACTGGTCGCTCGCCTCGCGGATCGACGACGTGTTGCCGGCGCTGTCGCGCCGCGTCGCCGATGCCGCGTGCGCGGAGACGCATGGTTGCACGCTCGAGCTGGCCAGCCGGCCGCATCCGACGGCCGCCGCCGCGGCGGCGGAGCTCGCGGATCTGCGTGCTGCCCTCGTCGCCGACCTCGCGCCGCTCGGGTCGCGCGCGGCCGTCGCCGGGACGCATCCCCGAGCGCTGTGGAGCGACGTCGAGGTCTCAGGGGGCGCGCGCTATCGGTCGATCCACGACTCGATGCGCGAGCTCGCCCGGCGAGAGCCGACGTTCGCGCTGCACGTGCATGTGGCGGTGCCTAGCGCCGAGGCCGCCGTGCGAGCGTTCCGGAGCATGCGAGTCCACATACCACTACTGCTCGCGCTGTCGGCCAACTCGCCGTTCTGGCAAGGGCGCGACAGCGGACTGGCATCAGCACGCGTGCCGATCTTCGGCGCCTTCCCGCGGGTCGGCATCCCGCGCGCCTTCGAAAGCTACGCGGAGTACGTGCACGCCATCGACGTGCTCCTGCGCTGCCAAGCGTTCCCCGACCCGACGTTTCTATGGTGGGACGTGCGGCTGCAGCCCAAGCTGGGCACGATCGAGGTGCGTATCTTCGACGCCCAGACGCGCGCTGAGAACAATGCTGCGCTGGCCGCGCTTGTGCAGAGCATCGTCCGGCTGGAGGCGACCGAGGTCCACCTCCCCGCGGGGATCGCGGCGCATCCCGAGGTGCTCGACGAGAACCGGTTCCTCGCAACGCGCGACGGCATGCGCGCCGACTTCATCGACCCCGAGGGCGACCGCCGCCGCCCGGCACGCGAGATCCTCGACGACCTGCTCGCCGCATGCGCCCCGCACGCCACCGAGCTCGGCTGCGAGGCGGAACTCGCCGCCGTCGCCGCGTTGGCTGACAACCCCGGCCACCAGCGCCAACGGATGCTCGCCGGCGTGCGCTACGGCGACCCGGCCGACCCCGAGCTCGGCCTACTTGTCGGCGCACTCGCGGCGGACTTCGCTGCGGGCCAGCGCGAGCAGATTGCCCTCTTATAGGACGATCTCGACCCGTCCCCGACAGGCGCCAGGATCACTGATCTCGTACGAGCGCGAGCGCGCTCTCGCAGTCGGCGGTGACGTGGACGACCAGTGCGAGCTGCCCGCCCACTCTCGTCTAGTGGCACAACCGTAAATCGACCGAGGTCGCGCTGCACGAACTCGCAACGAGCGGTGCGAGCAGAGATCGGAGCGTTTGCCGGGGCCTACCCCATAGCGACGGTTCCTGCGCGGTGCGGATCATCGCGCGCCTCCAACAGCAGTTGCAGCGCTCGGGCATAAGGTGGCGACCAGCCGTCGTGGCGGACACGGGGATGGAGGCACCGATCGGTCAGATCGGCGGCCTTCACGATGCGTGCCAGACGCCCGGAGCTGCCGGCCGCACCCGCGATCAGCTCGAGATGAGCGAGGTAGCTGCGGTCCGAGCGTGAGTCGGTCGTCCGGTTGAGAAGCCTGAGAGCGCGCAGTTCATCGCTCGTGAGGCCCGCGACGAGCAGCTCTCGCTCGGTCACGTCGGTCCACTCCAGGACCTCGTGCAGCCAGGCCACAGCGCGAGCCTCGTCGGTCACCGTGCTCGCGACACGTTGCACGTGTCGGATGACTGGCGTTCCGTCCTCCTCGCGGTCGCCTAGATGCAGCCGCTCGGCGATCGCCCGTGCACGTCTCGTCTCCATTGTCACGCGATCGTGCCACGGCGCGACGGCGGCGGATAGGGGGTGTGCACCCATGAGAGACGCTAGCGCACACGACCGCGAATGTTCGCGAATGTTCGCCCACGCAGGCCTCGTCGCGGCGGTCTCCTGGGCCGCCGGCCGTACTCAGCGCGGCTTCGACGCGGTGGGCGAGCGCCACGCGAAGGCCGACCGCGGAGCGTCCCCTACGTCGCGAGCCCGGCTTCGCGTTTCGGAGAAGGCAGGCACGCCGCTGGTCGAGGTGGAGGCATCCTTGTTCAGCGACCCCGCGCCGGAGACGATGTCGGGCAACCCGGACGTGAACTTCAACGAGGAGCGCGCCATGGTGATCGCGGCCGACTACCCGTGCGACAGTTCGCCGTCATCGGGCCTTAACACCAGCCAGGAGCGAGGAAACGACCGGTGAGCACGGCAACTACGCGCGGGAGCAGTCGGGCGGGCGACGCCGGCAGAGTGGGCAGGACCGGGCAGCGGGGACGCGTCGAGCATCCGTCCAGGACGGAGCGAGCGGCCAGAGGCAAGGCTGCGCGCGCGGAATCGTCGCGCTCCGCGCATGGCCGTTGGGAGCCACCGGCCGGCAGGCGCGATCCGGTCGAGGTGCTCGAAGCTGAGGCACAGACGCGGCTGCCGGAACTGGTGCCGATCCGCCACGGGCGGATGCTGGCGTCGCCGTTCACGTTCTACCGCGGGACCGCGGCGTTGATGGCCGCCGACCTGGCGACCATGCCAACCACCCGGTTGCACGCGCAGCTGTGCGGCGACGCGCACCTGTCGAATTTCGGAGCTTTCGCGGCTCCTGACCGGCGGTTGATCTTTGGGCTCAGCGACTTCGACGAGACGTTGCGCGGCCCGTTCGAGTGGGACGTCAAACGCCTCGTCGCCAGCTTCGCGGTCGCCGGGCGCGACCGCGGGTTCAAAGCGCGACAGCGCGAGCCGGTCAACCTGACCGTCGGGCGGTCGTATCGGGAGGCAATGAGCGCGTTCGCCCAGATGCGGGCGCTCGACCTCTGGTACGCCCGCCTGGACGTCGAGGAACTCGCCAAGGTGTGGGCTCCGCGAGCCACCGCCAAGCAGCAACAACGGTTCAATCGCAATGTGGCCAAGGCGCGCACGAAGGACAGCCGGCGGGCCTCCGACCGCCTCACCCGGGTCGTTGACGGACAACCGCGGATCATCAGCGACCCGCCGCTGATCGTCCCGATCGGGGAGCTCCTGCCTGCTGGGGAACGCGCCTCGCTAGAGGACATGGTTCGCACCGTGATCCGCTCCTACCGGCGCACCTTGCCGAGCGACCGCCGTCACCTGCTCGAGCGCTTCCACTACGCCGACGCCGCGCGCAAGGTGGTCGGCGTCGGCAGCGTCGGCACGCGCGCTTGGATCGTGCTGATGCTCGGGAACGACGACGGCGACCCGCTGTTCTTGCAGCTCAAAGAGGCCGCGCCGTCGGTGCTGGAGCCGTATCTGGGAAAGAGCAAGTTCACCCAGCATGGGCAGCGCGTCGTCGAGGGACAGCGGCTGATGCAGGCAGCCAGCGACATCATGCTCGGCTGGGTCCGCACGCCCGAGATCGACGGCGCCCAGCGCGACTTCTACATCCGCCAGCTATGGGACGGCAAGGGATCCGCGGCCATTGAGGCGATGGAACCGAGCGCCATGGTGGCTTACGCGGAGCTCTGCGGTTGGACCCTTGCGCATGCGCACGCCCGGTCTGGCGACGCAGTCGCGATCGCCGCCTACCTCGGGTCGGGCGGCGCGTTCGACCGCGCGCTTGCGTCGTTCGCCGAGGACTACGCCGACCAGAACGAGCGCGACTACGGCGCGTTCCGCGACGCCATCGACTCCGGACGGATTGCGGCGCAAACAGGTCTATGACCGCCGCCAGGTCGTATCCGCCTCGCGAGCGGTCGGTGGGCCGATCGAATCCAGCGTGCCCGGTTGCTGTCCGCGGCGATCCGCCGGATCATCCCATCAGGATGACGTCAGCGGGCGCGAAGCGTGGTGCCATCCCCAGTATGGACGTGATCGCCATGAAGGCCCATGCGCCTCGTGCTTGGTAGCCCGGTCCGATGCGCCGACTCGCCCTTCGGCGAATTGGCCGACGTCGTGATCGACCCGATCTCGCGACGCGTGACGCATCTCGTCGTCCAGCCGGAGCATCAGCACGAAGCGGCGAGGCTCGTGTCGATCGACCGTGCGGAGTCGACCGCCGACGGCATCAGCCTGGACTTCAGTGCGGAAGAGCTCGAGCGCCTGGAGCCGCTGCAGGAAGCGGCCTTCCTGCGCCTCGGAGAGTTTCCCGTCGAGGATCCCGACTGGGAAGTCGGCATCCAGCAGATGCTCGCTCTTCCCCTCTACCCGGGAGCGGACGGCATCGCGAGCATCATCGACCCCGACGCTCGCGTCCCGTGGTCGTATGACCGCGTCCCGAAGGGCGAGATCGAGCTACGCCGTTCGAGCGCGGTCACATCGGCTGACGGACATCACCTTGGCCACGTCGACGGCTTCGTGGTGGAGGACGACCTGATTGCGGCGGTGGTGCTGGAGCGCGGGCACCTGTGGGGCCGGCGCGAAGTCGTGATCCCGTACGGGGCGGTCGAACATGCGGACAGCGACTCGATCGTCCTGAGCTTGACGAAGGACGAGGTCGGGGCGCTCGAGGGGCCCCCCGTGCATCGCTGGTTCTCAGTGGGCTGAGCACGAAAAGGCACGGCATCGATGTCGGTCGCCCGCGCCGATCGGACGTCGATCGCGGTCAGTCGCCTGGTTGCGATCCCTGCTCTTCCAGCCGTTCCTCGATCGCCGCGAGCCGCGCGCTCATCT
The DNA here is from genome assembly GCA_035717845.1 of Solirubrobacteraceae bacterium. Taxonomy (GTDB): domain Bacteria; phylum Actinomycetota; class Thermoleophilia; order Solirubrobacterales; family Solirubrobacteraceae; genus DASSUW01. The sequence continues at coordinate 44,740 of DASTIC010000133.1, read as the reverse complement.
CCTGCATCAGCTCCGCCAGCTGTTCGCGATCCGAAGTCGGCTGGCGGCGCCGGGCGGCTTCGATCAAGGCCGCGGTCACTGCAGCAGTGATCACCGTGAGGAACGCGATGCCGCTGATCATCACGAAGGCCCCGACCACACGGCCGGTACCGCTGCTGGGGACGACATCGCCGTACCCGACGGTGGTGACCGTCTGCAGCGCCCACCAGAGGGCATTACCGAAGCTGTCGAAGTCCTTGCGGTCCGCCAGCCAGCCGACGAGGGCGCCCGCGAACGTCACCAGTGCGGTATAGCCGGCGATGATGACGGCCGCGCGGCGGGGGGTGAGTGGTCTGCGCCGCAAGACCGCGGCCAGACGCTCGGCAGCGGGGGCGCCGAACCCAGAGTCGCGCTGGCCGCTCCCGGGCATGGCGCCAGCTTGAACGGCCGTCCGGACGACTCGCCGCACGATGCCGGGGTGTGCGCCATCCCGGGCCTGCCAGTCGGCGCCAGAGTCTGGGCGTCCGCGCGCACCCGGCCGGCACCACCAACCCCACGCCCCGCCAACAGCGCCTTGGCGCGTGAGCACGAGCACAGATAAGGAGCAGCAGACGCGCACGCATGGAGCAGGTGCGCGTTCGAGCAGAGATGGGAGCGCGCTTGCTCCTAGCCGCAGTCCAGCGGCTCGAACGCGGTCTTGTAGGAAGCCTCAAGTTGCTGGAGCGCCGTGACGAGCGCGGTCTTGGCATCAGACGCCGAGAGCGAGATAAGGAGCTCGCTCCTGATCTCTTCGACGGAGCTCGAGAACGCCTTGTTGGCCGCCTCGGCCTGGCTGCGCCGGTCGCTGCTGAGGTCCGCTCGCGCGCTGGACATTTCGCCGAGGTCGTTCTTGATCGTGTCCAGGCTCTGCGTCACCGCATCCTTCGTGACGGTCGCCGCGGTCAGGCTCTTGAGCTGGTCGACCTGCTTGCCGATGTCGGCCCGGGCATCGCATACGGTGGCCTGGGCCTTCTCCTCCGGGCTCTGAGTCGTCGCCTCGTCCTCTGAGGAGTCGCCGCACGCGCCGAGCACCAACATGAGGATCGCGACGGCGAGGGCGGAGAGCGTCGGTCTCATTCCACGAACCTAAGCGGGCCGAGCCGGTGGCACATCGTCCGAATCAGGTGATTGGCGATGGGCGCCGGGTCAGCGGCTACTCGCGCGAACCCGAGGAGGAGGCACACGGGCTGATCGGGTGGGCGCACCCCGGCCCGTGGACCCGCCGCCGGAGACGATGCTGTGTCTGTCGGCCTACGCCGGCGGCAACGGGAACCACGATGAGCGAGGAGACCGTAATCGTGCACGCGACGGGCCGGGACCCGGATCACCAGGTCAGCTCGATCTCGAGCTCGCGCTTGTCGCTCTCGATCTCCAGCTCGATCGTGAGCTCGACTTCGTCGGGGACGGGCACCGTGAAGCGCATCCCGCCGCGCTCGAACTCGATGTCGTTGTGGCGCGCGAGCATGTCGGCGAGGTTGCGCAGCCGCGCTGCGACCTCCTCGCGGCTGAGGCGCTCCTTCTGCTCTACCTCGAAGATGTCCATCAACTCGCCCTTCTTCGTGGGTTGCTGGGAGGTGGCAACTCGAGCACGAAGGCTCACCGAACCCGGCCTCGTGGACATCACCCGAAACGAATGACCAGCAGACGGGTCCGCACGCCGATCGAGTGAGCCGGACCGTGTGGGAGCGACCGCCCGGCCCGCATCCGAGACGCCCGCCATGGACGAATCGCAAGGTTCGGAGGCCGCTGCGGCGCTCACGTCGACGACCGCCGGCCTGGGCGCCTAGCCATTGCTCTGTGGCAGGGTCCTTCTCCGAAATACGCGTCCGGCGGGACTTCCCGCGTGCGGGCCTTTCGGGTGCACCTAGCGGGAGCGGCCACCCCCGCGATCGACGTGCGTGCCACCTTGTGCGTCGGTCGGCGGCGGCGGATGATCGGCTCGGCCCGGCAGCCGCCCGGGGCTACCCCTGCCGAGTAGGCGACAAGGAGACAGACGACATGGTGCTCTTCGCGGCCGACTACCCGTTCCTCGACGTCCTCTGGACGATGATCATCTTCTTCGTCTGGCTGTGCTGGATCTGGATGGTGGTCGGGATCTTCGCGGACATCTTCAGCCGGCACGACATCTCCGGCTGGGCGAAGGCCGGGTGGAGCGTGTTCGTGATCGTGCTGCCGTTCCTGGGGGTGCTGATCTACCTGATCGCGAACGGCCAAAGCATGGCCGAGCGCAGAGCCGGCCAAGCCCGCGCCTCCCGCGCGGAGTTCGACGACTACGTCAAGACCGTCGCCACGAATGGCGGCCCCGCCGGCGAGATCGAGAAGGCCAAGCAGCTGCTCGACAGCGGCGCCATCACCCAGGCAGAGTTCGACACGCTCAAGGCCAAGGCGCTCGCCTAGCTGTCGCCGCCAGTCCGAGGAGCGGCTGCGCGCAGCCACAAACAGCGATAAGGGGTGAGCGGCGGGTTCGAACTCGGGACGGCGGGGACCACAACCCGGCAGGGGCGGTTCCTTCTGAGCGTGATTGACGCCTGCAACGCCGCCGGTTCGGGCGCCGCCATCCACGATGGGAGCCCGTGGGGCGAAGGTCGGGGATCGTTTCTCCGCTCGCCACGCCACGGCACGTACCGCGACGGAGCGATCTGATCGGGCACCGAAACGCGTCTCAGTGCCCAAATTGGCGAGAAAAGACCGCAATTTGCAGCGATCCACCCTCCGCCATCGCCTAGCGCTAATCGGCCACCAGCTCCGAGGGGCAACCAGTACAGATCGACCGAGGCCCCCTCAGGCCTGCCGTGGCCCCGAGGTGTCTCTGTGCCGGACGTCGTCACGCAGCAAACGATCCCAGGCCCGCTTGAGCTGCCGTAACGACCTCGGCGGCGTTCGGTCCGCCGCCTAGAGCGTTGGCGTGACTGCGCTGACCTGGGCATGGAAGAACGACGCGCAGCTTGGCGCCTGCTCGACTTTGTTGGGATCACCCGGATCGGACGATGCGGCTCGCCTCCGGCGCGCCTACCGTCGCGGCATGGAGACCAGCGCCGGGTTCGGCACCTCACGGCTGTTCGTCACCGACTCCCGGCTCGCCCTCGCCGTGCTCAACCATCTGCGGTACCGGGCCCTGAACCGCGTGTTCGGCGTGTCCCGCGACCAGGCGAACCTGCTCACCGTCGTCCTGCTGCTGAGCGCCGCCGGAGGCGCGTCTGAGGCCGCGCGGCGGGTAAGCGGAATGCGCGTGTCTGGCGCCGGCGCGGGCCTCGCGGGGGTCGCGCTGCGCGACGCGGCGCTCGGCGTCGCTGGGCCGAGCGCCCGAGAGGTCCCGGGCTTCGTGACGCTCGTGGTGTTCGCGATGCTCGGCGGCCGTGCCGCCCCCGGTGTGCGGCGGGCAGCCAAGAGGATGCGTGCCGCCGAGGGGCGGGTGCGCCGCGCCCGCATCAGGCGCTACGTGGCGGCGCGAGATCGCGGGCGGGTAAACGCGACGTAGCCGTGCCTCTGCTGGGTTGTCGCTCCGAGCGACACCACAGACGAGTTGGGCGCATGGGCGGCCTCGCTGCTCTTCGCGCAGAGCGACACTCCGCTTCCCTTCCAGCGACGGCGGACCACCGGGTGCCGGCGGCGGAAGCGGATGCGTCCCAGAGCCCACCGTCGCTCCCCATACCAGTCCGGGTCACTGTCGATTGGAGGCAGACGGAGGAGTGCCCGGCGTGGTTGCCGGAGCTGGTCGACGTCGAGATCGTCGAGTAGCGCGGTCTCCGAGTTCGGGCCACCGCGTCTACAAGGAGATGTCTGTCTCGAGGCATGTCCGCTGAGACCGCACATCATCGGTGGCGTGCTCGACACAATCCCGCAACCGCGTCGACCAGATCTTCAGCACCTACGTGGTGGCGCGCCGACGGGTGCCGTCACCGTCGGCGGCGGAGAGGGCGGCGGCACGCCGTTCGTCTCGACGTTGCCGCGCGCCCGGTCACATCACGCCGGAACCTCAGGCGGGTGCTCCGCTCCTCCGCGCACGCGCGTCACCGCGGTTGGTGCGCTCTCCATCGGCGGGGCCTTGTCGTGCGGATGCCGCCCATACCAGCGGGCGTAGCGGTCGGCGAGGGGGGGCCGCACGGAGGCCGTGCGCGAAGACCGAGAGCCCGACCGTGAGGTAGATAGCGAGCACGATCAAGTCCTCGTGGGGAAGCTGCGATTCCTCGACCACGATTCGTGCGAATACGATCGATGCCAGACCGCGGGGCCCGAACCAGCCGAGGAACCGAGGGTCGGGGGCCGGGCGCGAGTCCCCCACATCGCGATGGCGACCGGGACCATCCGCACGACGGTGAGGCTGAGGAGCGCGTAGAGGGCAAGCTCCCAGCTGAGCTCGCCGAGCGCCGGCCCGAGCAGAATCGCCCCGAAGAGGACGAAGGTGACGGCGTTGAGGACATCGCCCACCCGCCTCGGCGCTGCACCGCAGCGCCTCGCGGTCGGCGGGCTCGAGGTCGCCGGCGAGTGATCGCGGCCAGAGCCGGCGGTGGAGGACGACGTTGGCCTCCGCGGCCAGCAGGAGCAGGTGCGATCCGAGCCAGAACCAGGACAGCAGGCCGATGACCAGCGCGAAGGTGCCGTAGGTATCGCCCGCGCCGGTGACCGTGCGATCGAAGTACCAACCCCCGACGGACTGCAGGATCATCGAGCCGACGGACGCCAGTGCGACCCCGGGCAGCAGCTCGCGAACCACCACCGGCCGCTGGGTCAGCAGGCCGAAGACGGCCAGGAACACGGCGGCGTTGACGACGAGCGCGAGCGACAGCGCGCCCAGGCGCTCGGCCGCCGGCCCGATGCCTCCCCCGATCGCCAGGCCGCTGAGCACTGCCGATCCGACGAGAACGGCGGCGAGCACCACGAGTGCCGCGACGCCGTATGCCCGCGAGCGGATCGGCCCGCGCTGGTCGAGTCCGCGGCACGTCCCAGAGTTCCTGGAACGCTCGGCCGAGCGCCAGCGTGACCCCCAGACCGGCCCACAGCGCTCCCGCGAGGCCCACCGCGAGCCCGAGCGCGCTGCCCGTCGGCGGCGCCACTTCATCGTCCAACTGGGCCCCGATGACGGGGATGCGGGCTAGCGTGGAATCGATGATGTCCGCCTGCAGCGACGGATCGCCCTCCAGCACGAACCCGAGCACCGAGACGAAGACGAGCAGGAGCGGGAACAGCGAGAAGAACGCGTAATAGGCCATGAGCGCCGCCAGGCTCGAGGCGCGATCGTCACCGAACTTCTTCAGCACCGCCACCGGGACGGCGGTGGCCGCGTGGCTTCGCTGCCAGGTGTCGACCGCGGCCAGGATGCGGGCCGTCCTGGAGGCGCTCCGAGCCATCACACGCTCGCGGCGGGAACGACGGTCCGGCTCGCGGCTGCCCGCACGGCGGCCCGCACGGTGGGGTGGAAGCGCTCGGGACCGATCACGTCCGCCACCTCCGCGCCCTCGAGCCGCTCGTAGACCGGGGTCTTCATCCGCGCCACATGCCGGACGATCCCCTCTCGCGAGAGGCTCGTGGCGACACCGGCGATCGCGTCGAGTCCGGCGCTGTCGACGCCGGCAACGGGCGTCAGGCCGGCCAGCTCGGCATAGGCCATTGCGGCCGGTACCGCGAGCGCCGCGACGGTGAGGGCGGCGACGAGGTCCAGGCGGACGGTGGCCAGCCGGTAGTGGGGCACCTCCCTCGCGACGGGACCTTGCGATGCAGGAGCGGTGGGCGGCGGGCGGGGCGGAACGGCGGCGCGTCGTCGTAGCCCTCAGGCTCGCGCGGCTCGTCCGGGCCGGACATCGTCACCGTACGTGCCCGATGGGTCAGCGGTAGCGGTCCTCGATCGACGCCGCCGCGCGACGGCGCGAGCCGAGCAGCACGAGTCCGAGCACCAGGCCGAGGGCGCCGATCACCATGAGGATCACGCCCACGACCTGCAGGTCGATGCCGGCGGGCTCCGCGGTGACCGCGAAGTACAGGATCGCACCCGCAGTGATGCAGAAGAGCGAGCCGCCGATCGTCATCGCTACAGGCCCGTGCTGTCGAAAGGCCGCGCTGCGGTGCTTCGCCGCAGCTCAGCTTCCCCGAGATACTGCTGCTCGACCTCGTCGCGGGACGGCTTCCGCAGCACCCAATAGGCGAGCGCCCCGATGAACGGCAGGAGCACGATCAGTGCGAGCCACCCGACCGTCGCCGCGCCGGAGTAGTGGCGGCGGAAGAGATCAACGATCGTGATCCCCCAGATGACGGCGAGCGCGCTCACGCCGATGATCCAGAACACGGTCATGACAGTCCTTTCCTCGAGGCCGAGCCGGTCTCGCCGAGGCGAGCGGCGGATTCTTGGCTAAGCCAACACGCAAGTCCGCCGGCGCGCATCCCTCGAACAGGGTGACGTCTACGGGATGGCCGGCTGAGCGGCGGCCTTGAGGATGACGACGCTCACCGCGGCCACCCAGGCCGGGAAGACGAGGATGATCAGCGCGACGTAGGACACGTTCAGGATCAGCACCAGCGCTGCGCCATAACCGGCCAGGACGAGCCAGCGAGGAAGGATTCCGAGGCGCATTCCGATCGTCGAGACGACGATCATGAACACAGCGGCCATCCGCAGCGCGTAGACGAAGAGGAACCCGAACGCGCTGATCAGGTTGCGGATACGGCGATGAACCACAGGAAGGCGATTCCGGCGAACGGGACGAGGTAGACGCCGACGAGGGCGATCCTGCCGGCGTTCTCCCCTACGTAGAAGTCGCGGATCTCTTCGCCCGTGCTTCCGCCTGCGGGCTGGTTGCGCAAGAGGAGAACCGAGGCGACGAAGAGCGCGGCGAACGCGAGTCCGGCGACCCCGGCGGCACGCGGCGTCTCCAAGGGCCGCTGACCGGCCGGCGGCCGCCGGGCGCGGCGGCCACGCGGCCAGAAGTCCGGAGCTGCGTCGGCAGATGTCATGGACCGGGCGCGCGCTCAGTCTGCTGCGAGGTCGCCCGCGAAGAACTCAAGCGCGGTGCGTGTCTTCGTCTGCTGCTCGCCGGAGAGGTCGATGCCGTGCTCGCTGAGGAATACCCGCGTCTCGGCAGCGACCTGGAACGCCTCCGGCGGCAGGCACTTCGTCGAGAGCTCGAAGATGCGGCTGCCGTCCGGGTAGAGCCACAGCTCCGCGACCATCTTGCGCGCGAAGTCGCGCGGCTGCCACTTCAACTTGAGCACGAAGATCGGCCCGAGCACCGCGAGATCGTCCAGATCGATCCCGTCCGGAGCGTGAGCCCCGTACAGGGCACGCTGCTCCTTGGTGTAGAGCTTGCGCAAGCGGCGCTCACCGAGCACCACCTGGCGGATGGCGTCAGAGTCGGCCTCGCATTTCAACCGCCCCGAGCACACGAATCTACCCGGTATCGCGTCGACCTCGACGCCGAACCCGGTGAGACGCCGCACGTCGGCGCTGACCTGATCGGGGTCGAGCGGCCGCAGCTTGATCACCGAATCGCCCGCACGCCCCTGAATCCTGCGCGCGCGCACGACAACGCCCGCCCGGTCGAGCGCAAGGTCGGGCGTGTCGAAGAACACCACCTGGCGGATCTGGGCATCCAGCGCGTCAAGCCCGAGTCCGCGGATCGCCGCACGCTGCTCGGAGTCGGGCACGGTGAGCTTGAGCTCGACCGTGTCGGAGCCTCGTAGAAGGCTCATCACCTCCGCGAGCTGCGTATCGCTCATGGCGGGACGAACGGGCGTCTTAGTGGCCATAGCCCAGGCTCTCACCGCACTCGCGCGCCGAATACCGTGCGCGCATGTGTCCCACCACCGTGCGGCCCAGCGATATGCGCGCTACCGGGCAGCCATCGGCGCGCGCAGGACGACCACCGTCGACCCGCTCTCCCGGTCCGATGACCTCGCGCCGGCGATGGATCGCCGCGCGACCGTCCTCCTCCACCACCGAGGTCAAGTGGCTGGCGTAGCGCACGCCGGCTGCCTCGCAAGCGTCGGGCGGCGGCAGCATGTCGTGCTCCTCGTCGAAGCAATCCATCGCGTCGGCCAGCGCCGCGGCCACCAAACCGCCGGGCTCGAGGTGGTCCAGCGCGCGGCGCAGGAAGGCGGCGCGGCCGGAAGGGCCGCCGAGCAGCTGCAGCGTCTGCATCGGTACGAGCACCAACGGGAATCGACGGCCGAGCTCGAAGTCGCGGGCGTCGGCGAGGACGGTCTCGACCGGGAGCCCGGCGGCGCGGCGCTCCAGCGCCTCGAGCAGCGAGGCCTCGGCATCAAGGGCCACGACCGCGACGCCCCGGGCGGCGAGGTCGAGGCTGACGCGCCCGGTACCGGCACCCACGTCGAGCACGGGCCCGTCCGCCTCGGCGGCCAGCGCGCGCCAGAGCGGCAGGTCCTCGTCGTACCCGCTGCACTCGATGTCGTGCCAGAGCACGTCGAGCGACGTACGGGGCGGGCAGCGACAGACGGCTCAGTCCGCCCGATCGGCCATCGCGTCGATGGCGACCGCGACCGCCAGGACGACGATCTCGTCCTGGCCCGGCGCGATCTCCACGCCGTAGGTGTCACGGATCCGGAACCAGCGCTTGGAGATCTCCGCGATCTTGGTGCCATCAGCTTCGATCTCGTACTCGTGATCGACGATGTTGCCCTGCACCTGCAGATCGGGTCCGTCCTCGACCTTCACGTCGAACCGTGCGCGCAGCGGGGTGATCATCGCCTGCTTGACCATCGCGAGCCGGTCGCCGTCCGGGCCCTCGATCTCCATGCTGTCCTTCACGCGCAGCTTGCGCTCCTGGATCTTGCACAGCTCGTTGCCATCGAGGTCCTCGAGGACGAGCGTCTTGCGGACGCGCAGCGCCTTGCCGTTGACCTTGAACACGTGCTCGCCGTCCGCGTTGTCGATCCAGGAGTCACCTCCGATCGAAAGCAGCTTCTCGCGCATCTGATAGCGGGCCGCATCACCGCCGGGTCCGAACGACCGACGCTCCTCTCGCCGCTCCTGCCTACGTCCACGCATGATCGTCTGTCTCCTCGATCGTCAGGGACGTAGCCTCATCGCAGCGCGCGACGTGCACAAGCATGCACGCACGCCAGCGCAGCGGGCGTGGACACGCCTTTCATCCGTTTCAGGTGATTCCACGGCGCCGAGGCCTTGGTTTGATCCGGTGGACCGAGTTCGAGCTGAGGCAAGAGGAGATCTTCATGTCACGAAGTGGCGCGGTTGACCGCACGTCGAGGGTGACGGGCTGGTGGGTCTTCGCGGCGATACTGCTGGGAATCGCCGGTGTGTTGAACGTCATCTACGGGATCGCCGCGATCGGCGACTCGAAGTTCTTCACCGCGAATGCGACGTACATCCTGAGCGGCCTTAACACCTGGGGCTGGATCACGCTGCTGATCGGGGTGCTGCAGCTGTTCGCGGCGTTCTCGCTCATGTCCGGCGGGGGCTTCGGTCGCTGGATCGGGATCATCGCGGCCAGTCTGAGCGCGATTTCGGCGCTGCTGTCGATCCCGGCCTATCCGTTCTGGTCGCTGTGCATCTTCGCGCTCGCCATCATCGTGCTCTACCAGCTCGCGGCGGCACCCGAGAGAGCCTGACGCGTCGAAAAGTCCGGGCAGAACGTGAAGAGGCGTCCCGATTGAGCCGCGCCGCCTGCCGCAGGTGGACCGCTTCGATCCGGTTGCCCTTCTAACGACATGGTCTGGGCGATCCTCGCTGCGGTCCGCGTGCCGTTGTGGCTCTGCGCGATAGCCATCCTCACCCTCGTGATGCGTAATCGTGCGCTCCGCATGCGGCGCGGCAACGTGGCCGTGCGGGTCCGCGAGGAGGGCAAGCGGCGCTGGACACCCGGGCATGGCCTGTGGGTCAACGACGTCTTCGCCTACCGCGGATCACCCGCCGCTTGGAAGGAGGGACTCCTCCCCGTGAGCGCCGCGTCGGCACGGCCCGCCAGCGCCGAGGAGCGCAAGCACCTGCGACGGATCGGCGACGAGCCGGTGATCACGACGCTCACCTTCGAGGACGCCGGCACAAAGCGCCAGATCGACGTCGCGGCGAGGGGATCCGACGGGCGACTGCTCCTCGGGCCGTACGCCGAAAGCCGCCTCGTCCCGAACGAGAGCGCGGCCCCCTAGCGGCGCCGACCGCGGGATAGTTCTCGGCTCTGGATGCCGACACGCGACCGAGAGCCTCCCGACGGGCGCTTCGACGAGGCGGGCGACGCGACCCGGCGGACCCGGCTGGCCAACGAGCGGACGTACCTCGCCTGGTGGCGGACGGGACTCACCGCCTTCGCCGTCAGCATCGGGTCTGGGAAGCTCGTGCCTGCCGTAGCTTCAGGCGTCACCTGGCCCTATACGGCAATTGGGATCGGCTTCGCGGCCTTGGGCGTCCTCTGCTCGGGCTACGCGTTCTCGCGTCACCGCAAGGTGGAGGAAGCGGTCAGCCGCGGTGAGTTTGCGCCGCCCGACGAGCGCCTGGTCGGGCTGCTCTCGGGCGCGGCAGCGGCGCTCGGGGTTCTCCTCGTCGTGGTCCTGCTCACCGAAGTCTGACGTCGCGCATCGATCTCCCCGAGGAGTCAGGCGGCGCCCGCCGCGCGCGGGGTCGGCGCCATGAGTGCGCCCACGATCCAGAGGATCGGGAAGACGATCCCGACGACGAACATGACGGTGTGGCCCTTCCGGAGCGTCGATACGCCGAGTGACACGAGCGCCGTGAAGTACAGCACGGCGAGCAGAATCCAGAGGAACGTCGACATGCGATTACTCCTCGCGTTGACCGGGGGCCTCCCCACTTTCGGCGTTCGCCGCGCCGCACACATCACCCCTAGCGGATGAAACACGCCAAACCCTGCGCATCGGGATGAGTTGCGCGGACTACGGTTGACCAAAGTCGCTTGAGCGCCGACGATGGACATCTGCCAACTCGTGTACTCATCGTCGATGACGCGCCCGTGTTCCGCGAGGCCGCGCGCGAACTGCTGGAGCGGCGTGGTTACACCGTTGTCGGGGAGGCCGACAGCGCGGCGTCGGCCATGGATGCCGCCGACCGGCTATCGCCTGATGCCATCCTGCTCGACCTCAGGTTGCCCGATGCTGACGGGTTCGTGCTATCCGCTGCTCTCGTGCGGGCCCATCCGGGACTGGCAGTGCTGCTCGCCTCCGCCGACCGGGCAGTCCCCAGCCCTGCGCGAGTTCGAGCCAGCGGCGCCCGAGGATTCGTGCTGAAGTCCCGCCTCGCCGCCACCGACCTGTCGGAGTTCTGGCCGAGTACCTAAGCCGGCTGTCCGAGCGGAATCGCCGCCTGCACCCGCGTCCCTGAGCCAGTAGCGCTGACGAAGTCGAACGTGCCGCCCATCGCCTCGACCCGATCGCGCAGGCCCTGAAGGCCGGAACCGCGGCTCTCCACCGCGCCGCCCGCGCCGTCGTCGCCCACCTCGACATGAACGCTGCCATGCGCCACGGCGACATCGACCCAGATCGACGAGGCGTTCGCGTACCTCAGCGCGTTCGTGACGGCCTCGGCGACGACGTAGTACGCGGTGGCTTCCGCAGTCTCGTCGAACCGGGTCGACGGCAGCTCCCGCAGCTCGATCGTCGGCGTGGAACCCGCGGCGATGCTCTCGATCGCGTGCGCAAGACCACGCTCGGTGAGCACCGCTGGGTGGATGCCCTGCGCAAGGACCCGCAGCTCGTCGATCGCGAGGGCGACCTCAGCTTCCGCCGCCTCCATGACCGCGGCGGCCCGGTCGGGCGCCTCCTTGGCGTATTCCACTCCCAGTCGAAGGCGGAGGGCAAGCGCGGTCAGGCGCTGCTGGGCTCCATCATGGAGATTGTGCTCGAGCCGCCGCCGCTCGGTGTCGGCTGCCTCGACGAGGCGGGCGCGGGATGCGCTGAGCCCCTCGGCGAACCTCTGACGCTCCGTGACCACGGCCGCGAGGCACAATGTCGCCAGGGCCGCTACGGCGATGAACAGCTGCGTGATCAGGACGCTGTGGGTGATCGACTGATATGCGAACGGACCCGTGTAGTGCGCGGTGTTCCACGCGGTGAAGCCGACGACGACGGCAACCGCGAGCGTCGCGCCGCGCTGCCCGAAGCGCAGCGCCGCCCAGATCAGCGCCGGGAACACGAGGTATGACAATGGACGGTTACGGCTCAGCGCGAACTGGCTCAAGCCGGCAACCGCTGCGAGAACCACCACTCCCTCGAGCCAGCGCTCGCGCCACCGGCCGAGTGCCGGCGGACGCGCCCAAGCGACGGCGAGTGGGACCACGACGAGGGCGCCGGCGAAATCGCCAAGCCACCACGTACGCCAGACGGTCGGCACCTCATCGCTCGCGATCACATCACCGAGCACGAGGGAGATGGCGCCGACCGTGGCGCTGACCGCCGTGCCGACGGCGATCGCGACGAGCAGCCGCCCGAGCGCGCCGACCGTGTCCAGCGGCGAGCCCCGGCGCACGAGAGCGCGCAAGACCAGGGTCCCCATGAGCACCTCGAGCATGTTCCCGCAGGTCTGTCCGAGCGCCGAACCCAGGGGGAGCGTCGTGTAGTTGTTCGCGAGCAGGTCGCCGGCCAGCACCCCGGGCCAGAACCGCAGGCCGCCGAGATAGAGGAAGGCGATCCCCACCCCGGCCGGCAGCCAGAGGATGCTGGCCACCGGCCCGGCGAAGTCGAGCGCGTAGCCGAACTGCGCCGCGCCGTAGTAGGTGGCCGCCAGCGCGACCGTCCCGAGCACGTAGCGAACGTGCGGGTGTCCCATCAGGCGAATTCGAGGACGCTCGCTGATCGCGTCCGGCGCGCGCGCGAACTCGGGCATCGCCACCACGATGGCAGAACGCCAATCCTGCGCCTAGTGATCGAGGCCGCCTGCGGGCCCCCCTTATTGCGTAGAGCGTGCACCCTTGCCTGGGGTGCCCCGAGGCTAGATGGTCTTCCCACGGCGCGAGCCGGAATCCGAGAACGTCCGAGCACGAGGAGGCAGCGATGGAAGCGCACGCCGAGGAACTGGGTCCTGTCGACATCGTGGTGATCGCCTATCCCGCCGGCGCGCCCATGACCGGCGAGGCGGTGCCGATGCTGCTCGACCTGGTCGAGCGCGGGATCATCCGCGTGCTCGATGTCATGTTCGTAATCAAGGAGGCCGACGGGACGTACTCGGGGTTCGAGGCCACCGATCTCGACGACAAGAGCGTCGGAGACTTCAGCGCGTTCGAGGGAGCCTCGTCGGGGCTGCTGGGCGACGATGACGTGGCTACGGCCGCTGAGGGCATCGAGCCCGGCTCGGCGGCGGCCCTCCTCATCTACGAGAACCGCTGGGCGGCGCCCTTTGCCGCTGCCGTGCGTCGTAACGGGGGCAGGCTGGTCGATTTCCAGCGGATCCCGATGCAAGAGCTGATCGCCTCACTCGACGCCGCCGAGGCGGCGGTCTGACCGAAAGGAGAACCCGATGCCAGGACTGCTTCGCGGTCTGGCCCGCACCGCTGCGGTGGCGGGGACCGCCACCGCCGTTTCGAACCGTGTCAGCCGCCGCCAGGCCTCAAGGTGGGCGCAGCAGGACGCGCAACAGGCCCCGCCGCAGCAGTACGAGGCTCCCCCGCCTGCCGCACCCGGCAATGGAGCGCCCGACCCGATCGAGCAGCTCAAGGAGTTGGCCGCTCTCAAGGATCAGGGGATCCTCACCGAGCAGGAGTTCGCGGCGCAGAAGGCCAGGATCCTCGGCACCTGAGGTTGCCATGTCCAGCGAGCTGACCGACGCGCTCGAGGACCGGCTCGAGCGCTTCCGGGCCGTCCGGCGCGACCTCGAGGCCTCGGTGCTGCCGCTCGCCACGTCGGTCGACGGCCGTCGCTTCTCATTTCAGGCCTCGCTGCACGGCCTCGAGCTCCAGACCGGAGGGTACGTCATCCTGGGCGAGGGACGCCTCGGCCAGGTCCTGGGGCTCGAGATGGCATTGCGCGAGGGGACAGATCTCGACCTGCCGTCCGACGCGCAGTCGGCGTTCGGGCTCAGGACGCAGGTGCCGATCCGGCACGCGCGCGGCTCCGGGACCGTCCTCGAGGGGGACGGTGCCCCCTTCCACGACGTCGCCGTGCGACCGGCCACGTCAGCCGAGGTGCGCGAGTGGCTCGAGCGCGCCCGGCCGCACCGAGCGCAGCTGGAGATCGGCGAGCTCGTCACCACCCGCGACGTCCCCTACGCCATCGACGCGGGCGGCTTCGACCGGCACACGTTCCTGTGCGGGCAGTCCGGCTCCGGCAAGACCTACTCACTCGGCGTGATCCTCGAGCGGCTGCTGATGGAGACGACGCTCCGCGTCGTCATCCTCGACCCCAACTCCGACTATGTCCGGCTCTCCGAGCTCCGCGACGGAGCCGACGGGGAGAGCGCTGCGCGCTACCGCATCGCCGCCACCGGCGTCGAGCGGCCGGTACTGCGCCTCCGGCTCGCCGAACTGGAGCCGGCCGTCCAGGCGGCGCTGCTGCGGCTGGATCCGATCGCCGATCGCGAGGAGCACGCCGAGCTCGCTGCCATTCTGGCGGAGGAGCGGCCGCCGGCGCTCGAGGCCCTCGCCGACTCGGAGGACGCGGCGACGCGACGACTGGTGCTGCGGGCGCGCAACCTTGGCGTCGACGCGTTCGGGGTGTGGGCCCGGGGTGCGCAGGGGTCGCTGCTCGACGCGCTGACGGCGGAGGGACCTCGCTGCGCCGTCGTCGACCTGGGGTCGTTGAAGTCCCGCGAGGAGCAGGCGCTCGTCGCGGCGTCGGTGCTGGGTGAGCTCTGGCGCCGCCGGGAGGAGCGGGAGCCAGTACTCGTCGTCATCGACGAGGCGCACAACGTCTGCCCCGCTCGCCCCGAGGATCCCTTGATGGCGGCGGCCACCGATCATGCCGTGCGGATCGCCGCCGAGGGGCGCAAGTTCGGGATCTACCTGCTCGTTTCCACACAGCGCCCGCAGAAGGTGCACGAGAACGTCATCTCGCAGTGCGACAACCTCGTGCTCATGCGGCTCAACTCGGCGGCCGACGCGGCGTTCGCACAGGCGGTCTTCTCCTTTGTCCCGGCGGGCCTCGTCGCACGCGCGACGACGTTCCGGCTCGGCGAGGCGCTCGTCGCCGGGAAGATCTCGCCCGACCCGGCGCTGATCCGCTTCGGAGCCCGGCTCGCCGAAGAGGGCGGCGCCGACGTCCCGAGCACCTGGGCCGCGCCGGCATCGGGCTGACATGCGGGCCGGCGGCGTGCCGGGCGTGCTCCATGACGCAGCCGCTCGAAGACCCGGCTCCGTCGCCTGGCGCCTTCGCGTAGCTGGCGCTGAAGTCACGCCCGGGCGAAGCGCCGCGCGTGCCAGCCGAACGCGGCGAGCCCGACCGGGAGAGGCAGCCAGTACGAGAACAGCCGGTACGCGAAGGTGGCGAGCACGGCGGCGCCCGCCGGTACGCCGGCGAGCGTGAGCATCGCCGTCAGGCCGGCCTCGACGAACCCGAGGCCGCCGGGGGTGATCGGGATTTGAGCCAGTAGCTGTGCGGCGCAGAAGGCCAGCAGGGCAAGCCCCGGCCTGGGGTACGAGCCGACAGCAGCGAGCGCGGCGAGGAGCGTGGCGTAGTCGAACACCCAGCGGCCGACGGTGCTGGCCAGCGCGCGCTTCCACCGCGGGCCGAGCGTACCCACGATGCGGGCACGCTCCCGCAATAGCCGTTCCGGCAACGCACGCAGTGGCTCCGCGCGATGCCGGATACGGTTGCGGACTCGCTGGATCACTCGCCCGATCCAGGCCAGCGGCCCGTCGAACGCGATCAGCACCGCGCCGACCGCGAACAGCAGCACGAACAGCGCGAGCCCGATCACCGTGGCCTGCAGAAGGTCGCGACTCACGCCTCCGCGGATGAGCGCCGGCACCGCGAGGACGGGCAACGCGAGCACCACCGCGAAGGTGAGCAGATTGGTGGCCGTGAGCCCCGCGACCGCGCGGTTGCCCGGCACCCCCGCCTGCACGAGCATGCGGTACTGCAGCGCGGCGCCGAGTGCCCCGCCCCCCGGCGCCACCTTCGCCAGGGCGTTACCGGCGAGCTGCGACGCGATCACCGCGCGCCACGATGGGCCGCGCATCGCGAGGTGTTGCAGCGCCCACAGGCAGGCCAGCGCCGCCGCTTGGAGCGCCGCCATCGCCGCCAGCCACGCGGGCGCCAGCGTGTCCAGATCGCTCCAGGAGCCCAGCACCTCGACGATGCTCGGCGCGACGAGGTAGAGCGACACGCCGGTCACCGCCAGCCAGAACACGGTGCGAGCAAGGCGCGCGCGCGGCGGCGCCTGCTGCTCGCCGCGCTCGATCTCATGCTCGACGTCCGCCCGCCCCTCGATCGCTCGCTCGAGGCGGTCGGCCACCTCGGTCATGGCACGGGCCGCCGTGGGCATGGCATCTGCACCCTCGCGCCACGCCGACGAGTCGGCATCACCCAATAGATATGAAGCGCCCACGATGGGCGACGAGGATGCTTCTCGGAGTCCTCGATGCCACCGCATGACTCGGTTTCCTACGTTGGCCACGCCAGCGTCCTCCTCGAGCTCGCAGGGGCGAGGCTCCTGACCGACCCCGTTTTGCGCGACCGCCTAGGCCTCCTGCGCCGCCGCGCGTCACCGGTCCCGCCGCGCGCCTTCGCGTCCATCGACGCCGTGCTGATCTCGCACCTTCATCTCGACCATCTCGACCTGCCGTCGTTACGGCGCCTGCCCCGCGACGTGCCCGTGCTCGTCCCCGGCGGCGGCGGCGCGCTGGTGCGGCGGCAGGGGTTCGGCCGCGTCTACGAGATCGCCGCGGGCGAGACCGTCGAGCTGGCCGGGGCGGAGGTCACCGCCGTGCCCGCCGAGCACTCGAGGCGCCGCCGCCCCGGGCCTTGGAGCGCGGAGGCCGACGCGCTCGGCTTTGTCATCGCCGGCGCGTGCCGCATCTACTTCGCGGGCGACACCGACGTGTTCGCCGGAATGGCGGAGATCGCACCGGTCGACGTGGCGCTCCTGCCGGTCTGGGGATGGGGAGCCACGCTCGGCCCAGGGCACATGGACCCCGAGGCCGCGGCGCGGGCGCTGCTGCTGCTGCGGCCGCGGATCGCGGTGCCGATCCACTGGGGCACCCTCTTCCCGATCGGCCTGGCGCGGTGGCGGTCCGACCGGCTCACCGAGCCGCCGCACGCGTTCGCTCGCCACGCGGCGCGTCTCGCCCCGGAGGTCCAGGTGCGGATCCTCGAACCGGGCGCCACCCTGGACGTGCGCGAAGCACTCGCATAGGGGTGCGTGCGCCCCTCGAAGACACACGCCGGCCGTATTGCCGATGGATCGACGCGCACAGACACTGAGCTTTCCCGTTCACGAGCTCAGGAGGACAGAGCATGAGCAGCCTCATTGCCATCGCCTACCCCGACGTCGCCACCGCGGAGCAGGTGCGCCAGGAGCTGATCCAGGCCACGAAGGAGCACCTCGTCAACCTCGAGGACGCCGTCGTCATCGAGCACCGCCCGGATGGCAAGATCAAGCTCCACCAGGCCATGAGCCCGGCCGGCACCGGCGCGGCGGGCGGCGCGCTGTGGGGCGGCCTCATCGGGCTGATCTTCCTCGCACCGCTGCTGGGCATGGCGGTCGGAGCTGCGTCGGGCGCGGCGGCCGGCAAGATGACCGACGTCGGTGTCGACGACAGCTTCATGAAGGATCTCGGCGACAAGCTGCCAGCCGGCTCGGCGGCGCTCGTGGCCCTGGGCCGCAGCGACGCGCCGGACAAGGTGATCGACCGTGTCAAGGGCTACGGCGGCCATGTGATGCAGACGTCCCTCGCCCAGGAGCAGGAGGAGAACCTTCGCTCCGCACTCGGCGAGACCGCCGCGACGGTCTAGCGGACTGTCGTCACCCGGCCGGCCGGCGGTTGTCGGCCGGCCGGCAGCCGGCTCACTGCCGCTGGCCGCCGACGAGCGCCAGCGCCTGCTCGACGTCCCCGGCCACCTGGATCAACTTGGCCAGCAGGGTCGTCGCCACCAGCTCCGAGACCGGCGGGCCGCTGACAACGAGCGCAAGCGCGCCGTCGACGCGCGTGACCCCGCGGCGGACGCGCAGCAGGACCCCGAGCAGCCCAGGACCGACTTCCGTAACGCCAGTGAGGTCGAGCACCACGCGCGTACGCCCACGGCTGATGCCGTCGACGACGCCCCGCTCGAGCTCCCGGGCCTCATGGAGCGCGACGGCGCCGCTGGCCGTGGCGATCTGCGTGTCGCTGCCGGCGGCGCCCAGCACGAGCGTGAAATCGCGCACGATGCCCCTGGTCATCGGCTGATCGGGTAAGGCACCGGCCGAAGCTAGGCCGCGGCCGCGGACGGCACATCACCCGGATCGCATGAACCGGCTAGTCGAGGCGCGTGACCGCAGGCGGCGTCCAGCGACGAGCCAGCGCCTCCTCGCGCGGCCAGTGAAGCCGCAGCACGAGCCTGAAGTCTCCGGCGGGCGCCGCCAGCCAGTTCGACCGGCGCGCGCGAGGCGGACGATCGTGCTGGATGTGGATGGGCAGCGATCCGTCGAGATCGACGGTCAGCCCGTCCTGGTCGCCCAGTGAGACCGAGGCGCCCTGCATCCGACCGTCCTGTGCCACGACAGCCTGCGTGGTCAGCTCCCAGAAGCCATGGACGGGCGGGACCCCATCGACGCCGAAGCGCAACACGTATCGTTGGTGCCCGACGAGGCGCCGGCCGTCGTCGTCATTGCTGGCGAGGGCCGGCAGGGCGTCGGCCGATGCATGGGCTACGAGCGGCGTACATGCCGCGCCCGCACGGCATAGGTAGTCCGTCCCGAAGTCGCCGCGACGGTAATCGATGTACCAGCCCCCGCAGGTTTCCCCCATGGCCGACGCTGCCTGGGCGCGCACCGCCGCCCGACCGCGCGTTGTCCCCCGTTCGACCATCGCCTGCAACGCAGCGTCGCCCCCCATCCATGCGTGATCGCAGCCGTTGAAAAGACCTATCTGCTGCGCGCGAGACAGCAGCGGGCGGTCCGCCGTGCGCGGCGGGTTGTCCGCGATCAGCCGGGACGCCAGGCGGAAGAACGTCCGGGCATCCATCTCGTCGACCAGCTCGGCGGGCGGGGGGCGGCTGGCAGCTTCCATGCCTGGCACACGTGCCGCCACGGGCGGCGCGGCCGGCCACCGGCTGAGTGGCGTGAGACCGTAGCCCCGCTGAACGGCCAGGGTCTCGGCGTCGGACTCTCCGCGCGCGATGGACGTCTGGCCGACGATCCGGACATAACGAGTAGGGGCGATGATCGGCTGCACGCCCTCCGACGACCGCGGCCCGTCCAGCCCGACAGGGCCAATCGCGTACGCCCCGGCGCCGGTGCCCGTCGTGCGTGGACCGACCGACGCGAACGCATTGGTCCACATGTCGATGATCGACATGACGTAGTACCGCCCATGAGTCTCGGGCACCGAGAGGACAACGGGCCCCCCGGCAAGGTCGAGCCACGCTGACGTGTTGAACGTGCTGGCGCCTACGCTCGTCCTGATTCTGGCATCCGGCCGCCTTCGTGCGTGCACCAACTCGTTCAGCGGTGCACGCTCGGTATGAGGGTCCGCCGCCGACACGGACGTCATGTCAACGCGCGTGAGCTCCGCGCGCACCAGTGGATACGCGAACACGTACGCGTCCTCGCTGATGGCGGCGGCATCGATCGTCGTGATTTGGGCGCTTGACATGTAGCGGTCTCGGCGCTTCTGTTTCGACGGTAGGCCCGCCGGCGCGGGGGCTCATCGTCAGGAACGGGTGAAACCGGAGTGAATGGGTGTGCCGCGCACGCCCGGCCGTTGGTGGCGGCCACCTCGAATGCAGTGGCACGCCCCCTTGCCGCGCTCGAGTGCGACGGGCGATGCTCTTCGCATATGACGGCTCCTGCGGTGGTCAGCCTCGTCCCGGCCGGCGCCCCCGGCGTTGCGACCGGCGACCTGACGCCGACCGTCGGACCATGGCCGGCCCGCTGGCCCGGCGCGTCGGATCGGGTCCGGCGGCCGCGCCTGACGCGCCTCCTGCAGGACCCCGGTGCGCCTCCGATCGCCGCCCTGGTCGCACCTGCCGGCTATGGCAAGACCGCGCTGCTCTGCGAGTGGGCCGAGCGTGATCGCCGGCCGTTCGCGTGGGTGATCGTCGATGAGCGCGACAACCTCGGCGCCCGCTTCTCGGCGAAGGTGGCGCGCGCCCTCGGTGCCGTGCAGCCCGAACGGGGGACCGGCCGTCTCGTGCTGGTCCTCGACGATCTGCAGCTGCTCGACCATCCGGCGGCCCTGGAGGCGCTGGCCGTCATCGTCAGTGACCTGCCGCCGGAGGTCACACTCGCCCTCGCATCCCGGAACCGGATCCCCCTGCCGATCGCCCGCCTTCGGGAGCAGCGGCTGGTCACCGAGCTCGGGCCACGGGACCTCGCCATGACGAGGAGCGAGGCCGCCCTCCTGCTCAGGCTCGCGGGCCTCGAGGTCGATCGCGACGGCGTCGAGACATTGCTGCACCGGACCGAGGGATGGCCCGCGGGGCTCTCTCTGGCGGCCCTGGCGCTCGGCGAGCGTCCGCGAATGGAAGCACCGCACCGGTTCGGCGGCGAAGATCGTCTCGTGGCCGACTACCTCCGCGACGAGGTGCTCGGCGACCTCTCAGCGGAGCAGCTCGAGTTCGTGCTGCAGACCTCCGTGCTCGACACTCTGACGGGCGAGCACTGCGACGCGGTCCTCCAACGACCTGGCTCCGCTGCCACCCTGGCCGGACTGGCGCGCTCGAACCTCCTGCTCGTCTCGCTCGATCGTACGGATCAGCGCTACCGCTATCACCGGCTCCTGAGGGAGATGTTGCGTGCGGAACTGCGTCGGCGCGAGCCCGAGCTCGAACCCGAGCTGCACCGGCGCGCGAGCGCCTGCTATCGGCGGGCGGGCGATCCTGACCGCGCGGTGCACCACGCGATCTGCGCAGGCGATGTCGAGGTGGCCGGCGATCTCGTGTGGAACGGGGTCTTGAGCGCCATCGGTCACGGGCGGCAGGCGATCATCCAAGGCTGGCTCGGGCGGTTCACCGATGCCCAGATCGCCGCTCATCCGATGCTCGCACTCGCGGCGGCGAACAGCGAACTCGCCCGCGGCCACGGGGAACTGGTGGCGCACTGGGCGTCCGCCGCCGCGGCTGCGCCCGACCGGCCGGCCGGGGTCGAATCCGGTATCGCCATCATGCGCGCCGCGCTGGCGCCCGACGGTATCGCGCGCATGGAGGAGGACGCCGAGCGAGCGTACTCGCTGGAGCCGGCGGACAGCCCGTGGCGGTCCTTGTGCCGCCTCCTCACCGGGACGGCGCACCAGGTCGTCGGCCGTCGCAACCACGCGGTCCGCCATCTCGAGGAGGGTGCACGCCGCGCGGCCGTGGTGGCGCCCGACGTGCATGCGCTCTGCCTGACCCAGCTCGCCGTCCTCGCGCTCACAGAGGAGGACTGGGAGAAGGCCGCAGCGCTCGTCACCCGCGCCCGTTCGCAGGTCGATCGCCATGGGCTGTCCGGCTCGTCCATGGTGGCGCTCGTCTTCGCCACCTCCGCGGTGGTGCGAGCTCATCGCGGGCGCGTCGAAGAGGCGCGGAGCGACCTTCACGAGGCGATGCGCCTGCAGTCCGCCCTGACGGACTTCGCACCGTGGTTCGAGGAGGAGCTGCGGATCCTGGTGGCGCGCGCCGCCCTCCGGCTCAGCGACGTCAACGGTGCGCGTGCCGCACTCGCGGAGGCGTCCCGGCTGATGCAGCTCGTTCCCGAGGCACTGAGTCTCAAGGCCTGGCTCGAGCACACATGGGCGCAGCTAGATGCGATGACCGCACCGGCCGGCGCACCCTCCGGCATGCTGACGACCGCGGAGCTGCGCATCCTCCGGTTCCTGCCGACCCACCTCTCTTTCCGCGAGATCGCCGAGCGCGTGTATGTGTCGGCGAACACCGTCAAGTCGCAGGCGAACGCGGTCTACCGGAAGCTGAACGTGTCCTGTCGATCCGAGGCCGTCGCGCGCGCGAGAGAGATCGGGCTCCTGGACGCCTGAGTCGGGCCGGCACCATCCTCAAACGCAGGAGGACCACGATGAACCCGCCTATTCTCGTCGCCTTCAGCCCGGAGCACGCCGACCGGGTCCCCGTGCACTTTGCCGTCGCTGCCGCGCGCTTCACCGGCGCGCCGTTGGTCGTGGTCGCCGTCGGCCCGGGCGCCGCGGCGGGCGACGGTCTCGGCGACGGCGAGTTCGCCCCCACGCCCGGCGGAGCGCACGAGTCGCTCGCATCGGAGCTGCGCTCGACCGACGTCGACGCCACCATCCGCGTCGTGGAGGACAGTAGCCCCGCGCGCGGCGTCGCCCGGGTCGCCGATGAGATCCAGCCAGGGCTCATCGTCATCGGATCGACCCGGCGTGGCAGGCTGGGGCGGGTACTGCTGGGAAGCACCGCGGAGCGGCTGATCCAAGGATCGCCCAGCCCTGTCGTCGTTGTCCCGCACGGTCACGAGCAGCACCCGCACGGCGTCCGAACCGTCGGCGCCGGCTTCACTCCCACACCGGAGGGACATGAGGCCCTCAGGACCGCGGCGCTCCTTGCCCGCTCCGCCGGCGCCCGGCTCGAGGCCATCATGGTGCTCAGCCCCAAGCACGCCGCGGAGCAGTCGCCCGGCCTCCTGGCTGGGGAGCACCATGACCGCGACGTTTCCGAGGATGTCGCCGCGCGCGATCGGCTCGGTGCGGAGCAGGCCCTTCGCGAGGCGATCGGACAGGTGGCGGCCGACCTGGATGTCGAGCCCGACGTCCTGTTTCAGGATTCCGCCGATGGGCTCGTCGCTGCGTCCGAGCGCCTCGACCTGCTCGTCCTCGGGTCCCGCGCCTACGGGCCGGTCGGCGCCGTGACGCTGGGTGGCGTGGCGCGGAAGGTGACGGAGGCGGCCTGCTGCCCGGTCCTCGTGCTGCCGCGTGGGGCCGAGGGCCAGATCGATGCGCTGGTGGCGGGCGCGGAGGCGCACGCGCCCAGGTGAGTAGCGGACGATCCGAAGGCGATCAGGCGCCTGAGAGGGCCGACCGCCTCGAGGTGATGCCAGAGCGCATCGACGCTCATCCGGCCGAGCATCTACGGAAAGGGCAGCCCGCTCGAGCGCCCGGACGAGGTCATGGGACGCCGGCGGCCGCCGGCACGTCGCCGGCGTCGGCTTCGGGGCGCGCCCTGAGCGCTTCGCTGATGTGCACCGCGGCCGAGGTGAGCGGCGCCGCGAGCGTGAGCCCGACCATGCCGAACAGGGCGCCGCCGCCGACCGTCACGATCAGCACCGCGAGCGGGTTGAGGTTCAGCGTCGCGCCGAAGACGAACGGCTGCAGGAGGTTCTGCAGCAGCCCGTTGGCGAGGAAGATGACGAGCGCCAGGATCATGGCGTCGGCGGCCCCCTGGGAGCCGAGCGCCAGGACGAAGGCGAAGATCCCGGCGGTCCAGGCCCCGATGTACGGGATGTACGCCGTGACGAACGTGACCACGGCGATCGTGCCGGCCAGCGGCACGCCCAGGATCAGCGCGCCCATTCCGACCAGGATCGCGTTGAAGGCGGCGATGATCGTCACGCCGGTGAAGTAGTTGCGCAGCCCCTTCGCGATCTCTCGCGTGACGATCTCGGCAACCGGCACCGGAAGGCCCATGTGGCGGGTAATGAAGCGCGACATCACCGGCGCGTCCTTGAGCACGAAGAACGTGGCGAGCGCGGCGAAGGAGAGGAAGAACACCACCGATGTCAGGCCGTTGATGCCGGTCGCCACGCCGCTGACGAGCGTTTCCCGGATCTCAGGCGCCGCCTTCTTGACGCCCTCCTTGGCGTCGGCGGGGTTGATCCCGGCGTCCTTGAGCCAGCCCTCCACCTTGTCGAGTGCCTTCGTCGCCTGGGTCGACACGTCGCCCGAGTTGGCGGAGATGCCGTGGACGACGAGGAAGACGACGAGGAGGGCGACCGCCACCAGCCCGAGGAGGACGACGCCCGCGCCCACGGCTCGCGGCGCCCCGCGACGAGCGATGGCGTCGACCAGGGGCGCTACGACCGCTCCCAGGACCGCCGCCACGATCACCGGCATGACGATCGTCGACGTCTGGCCGAGCAGCCAGATGACGCCGATGATGATGAGCACGAAGCCGACGAGCAGCCACGACGCGAACCCCAGGTCGCGGAGCCACGCCGGGGTGGAGAACAGGCTGGTACGCCCGGTGGACATGGTCATCGCCTCCTCAAACTTCGGTCAGGGCGCGGGCCTGGTGGGACGCCGGCGGCCCGGTTCCGGGGCGTCGATCACGACGCTCCGGAGGAGGCGGTCGTGGAGCGCACGGCGCTGCGAGTCGACGAGGATCGTCAGGAAGCCGACGAACAGGATCAGCGCGGACAGGACCGCGGCCGGCACGCGCACGAGCGCACGGCCCAGCGGGAGCGTGCCGCCGCCGGCATCCTGCACGCGGATCTGCATCAGGCGGTTCCCCGGCGTCTGCCCGGTGGTCACCCAGAAGAACGCGAAGTAGCTCACCGCCCACAGCGTCGCCACGACCGCGCCGACGGCGACCAGAGCCGTCTCGAGGCCATCAGAGAGGTGGAGCATCGAGGCGATCACGGCCGCGACGGCCCCGACGACCCACGTCACCGCCTGGATCATGAGAATGTCGACCACGAAGGCGATCACGCGCGTGACGAGGCCGGCGTACGCCACGGCGGCCGGGGGCAGGTCCGGGGCCGCAGGGGCGGCGCCGTTCGAGGCCGGCGATGTCACACCCGGGCCCGGCCCGGCGCGGGCGCTCATGGCAGGTTGGGCTCCGGGGTTGCCGGAGGCGAACCTCCGCCTCGCTCTTGCCGTCGCAGCACACGACGCGCCGCCCGTTCCAGCCACGCATCGGCCGTCCGCGAGCGGTTGCGGATGTCATCCGCGACCTCGTCCGCCATTCCGAGCCCCTGCTGCGTGATCGCATCCGTGACGGCGGGGCTCTGCGCCACCTCGTCGATGAGCACCCATAGCGCCTGTCTCTCGGGCATGCGGGCCGCCGTGTCGTCGACGAGCCGCGCGATCGTCTCCTCGATCAGCTTGCTCTCGAGGACGCGGGCGATCACGCGCTCCATCCCAGGGCTCTCGAGCGTGAGGGCGACCATGCGCTCGAGTTCTGGGCTGTCGAGGAACCGCTGCACCAGCTGTTCGGCGAGACCGTCCTCCAGCAACCGGTCGGCGACGCGCTCGAGCACCGCGTAGCGCCCGGCGTCGCGAGCGAACACGTCGACGAGATCGCCGCTCAGGGCCCGCGCCACGGCGTGCTCGGCGAGCGGGCTGGCGAGGATCCGGTCGACCGCGTCGTCGGCGCGCGGCGACGCCAGCACGGCGTCGAGGAGGGCGAGCGCGGCATCACCGGCGAGGTCCATGCTGTCGTCGCGGAGACGCCGCTCCAGGCGCCGCGCGGCGCCATACCCGCCTTTGACCGGACGCAGGGCAGCCGTTCCGGTCCGAGCGCCGAGTGTCCAGGCGTCCCTCAACATGCCGCGACCCTAACGGGCGCGCGGGCCGTCTGCCTTCACCCGGATCGGACGATGTGCGCCGCAGACGGCACGCATAGCCTCGGTGTCTCCGTGACAGAGATTCCCCGCCATCGCCGCCGAGGGTGGGCGCGTGCGCTCGTCGTGCTGGCGTCGGTCCTCGCGTTCGCAGCGATCCTCGCCGTCTGGGCGAACCGGCAGTTGCTGAACACGGACAACTGGACGGACACCAGCACCGAGCTGCTGGAGCACCGCGTCATCCGCGACCAGGTCGCCCTCTACCTCGTGGACCAGCTGTACGCGAACGTGGACGTGCCGGCCGAGCTGGAGGCCGCGCTCCCGGAGCGGCTCCAGCCGCTCGCCGGCCCGGCCGCCGGTGCCCTACGGGAGCTGGCCGAGCGGGCGTCGAAGGAAGCGCTATCCCGGCCCCGCACCCAGCAGGCGTGGGCCGCTGCCAACCGCAATGCGCAGCTGATGCTGCTAAAGGTCCTCGAGGGGGGCGGGTCGGTCGTCTCGACCGAAGGCGGCGACGTCGTCCTCGACCTCAACGAGCTGCTCGACCAGATGCAGGAGCGTGTCGGCATCGGCGGCCGCCTGCAGGACCGCCTGCCCGAGTCGGCTGCGCAGATCACGGTCATGCAGTCGGACCAGCTCGAGGCGGCGCAGACCGGCCTGAAGGTCGTCCGCGGGCTGCCGATCGTGCTCGTGGCGCTGTCGCTCGGGCTGTTCGCACTTGCCCTTGCCGTCGCTCCGGGCTGGCGGCGCGAGGCGCTCCGCGCGTACGGGATCGGCTTCGTGCTGGCCGGAGCCCTCGCGCTGATCCTCCAGGACCAGGCCGGACCGGCGCTCGCCGAGGCGCTGACCCAGACCGCCTCGGTCGAGCCGGCGGCCCTCGCCGCGTGGACCATCTCAACCACGCTGCTCGTCCAGGCGGCGTGGGCGACACTCGGCTACGGCGTGTTCATGATCTTCGCCGCGTGGCTGGCCGGCCCATCGCGGCCGACGGTGGCGGTCCGGCGTGCGATCGCTCCGTATGCCCGCCACCCGGGCGTCGCCTACGCCGCCCTGGCCGTGTTCGTCGTCCTGCTCCTGTGGTGGGCGCCGACCCCCGCCACCCGAGACCCCGCCCTGGCGTTGATCCTCATCGCCCTCCTGGCCGTCGCCACCGAGGCGCTCCGTCGCAAGATCGCGCGCGAGTATCCCGATGCCGACATGGGGGAGTCGATCGAGCGCCTGCGCGAGCACGCCCGGCGCGGCGTCACCTGGGCCCGCCAGGGAGGCCCCGCGGGCCGCACGGCGGTGGCCGGCACGGCCGCGGATGTGGTGACCGAGGCGAAGACCACAACCTCGGAGGGACCGTCGAACGGCGACCGGCTCGAGCGTCTCGAGCGGCTCGCCCGGCTCAAGGAGTCCGGCGTCATCGACGAGCAGGAGTTCGCAGCCGAGAAGCGCCAGATCCTCGCCGACGCGGGCGAGCCCGAGGACGGCACGCCGCCGCCGACGGTAGTGACCCCCCGCTGACCAAGGAGATGTTGCTCAGGTCCTGGCGACATCGGCGGGCCGCTCCGTCACGGGGGCTGCCCCCTGCAACGTCGCCCGCCAGCCCGACAGCAGGGCGTGCACGGCCGCGGCGCCGATGATCGGCTCGGTGGGAAGCGGGAGGTGTGGCGGGGCCAGGATGAACGG
Organism: Solirubrobacteraceae bacterium; assembly: GCA_035717845.1. Classification (GTDB taxonomy): domain Bacteria; phylum Actinomycetota; class Thermoleophilia; order Solirubrobacterales; family Solirubrobacteraceae; genus DASSUW01. Next base: position 17,505 of record DASTIC010000133.1, on the reverse strand, counting down.
GCGGGTCTGCGGCCCTCCCAGCCCGCCGTGGAAGGAGATCAGCTCCTCGAACGCACAGCCCTCGTCGATCATGGGGTCGTAGAAGCTGCCGATCATGATGTCCGCGACATGGGCGAAGCCGTCGGTCCGCCGCAGGTGCACCGCCGCGGTGGGCGAGAACGGCGCCAGCGGATCCTCGCCCTCGACGCGGCCCTCGTCGAGGTAGCTCGCGCCCCGCGGGCCGAGCACGACGGCGCCGTGCTCGCCGGAGCGGACCAGCAGCCAGCCGATATGGGGATGCGCCCGCAGCGCAGGGATCAGCCGCGGATGGCGCTCCTCGAGCTCCTCGAGCGTGAGCCGGCGGCCGACCTCCATCAGGTACACGAGCCCGAGATTGCCCGAGCCGAGCACCACGACCTGACGGTCGGAGACGTCGTTCTTGGGCCGCTTCGTCTTCGTCTTCTCGGAGTCGGCCCGGCCGGTCGCCTCCTCGACGGCGGTCTTGACCATTGCGTTCTGCTCGTCGCCGCCCGCGTAGCCGGCGACCTTGCCTTCCTCGAGCGACCGCTCGACAAGCTCGTCGAGCCCGTAGCCGTGGCGCTGCTTGAACGTGGCGCCCTGCGTCTGACCATGGTCGGAGAGCACGACGATCTCGTACGGCCGCGGCGCGTACCGCCGCGCGCGGGCGATGCGGCCGAACTGCTGGTCGAGCTTGCGCAGGGCCTCCATCGTGTCGGCCCGCTCAAGCCCCGAGTGGTGGGCGACCTCGTCGTAGCTGGCGAACGTCGCGTACACGGCCGGGCGCCCGCGCATCATGTCCCCGAGGACACCGAAGACGACCAGGTCGCGGACGATGATGCACATGGCCCCGCGCATCAGCGGGTAGATCCCGCCCCGATGGCCGCGGGGGCGGACGTCGCGGCGCTTGGCCCGAGCCGCCGCCGTCAGCTCCAGCGCGATCTCCCACACGAACAGCACGAGCGCGCGCGTGACGTTGAAGCCGTTGGCCAGGAACGCCCGGTAGCCGGGGTTCGCCCGCTTCTCGGCCTCGGCCCGGCTGACGGTGAGGATGACCTCCTCGGCTTCGCCGGAGAGGAGGTTCCCGCGGCTCGCGCCACCGCCGATGAGCAGCCCGACGCCGGTCGCATGCCGGCGCTCGATCTCCGCGCAATCGGCCGGCGAAGAGCACACGAGCATGAGGCCGGCCTCCTTCTCCACCCACCGGAACGCCGGGATGTCCTCGTTGGATCCGAGCAGGATGCCGGCTTGGCTGGCGCCGGTCTGCGACGACAGATCCGTCTCCCACTCGGCGAGCCGGTAGCCGTCGTCGGCGATCCAGCTCGCCATGACCGGCGCCGCGCCGTCGCGCATCGCATCCCGCATCACCGGCAGCGCGAGCCCGTCGATCTCGAGGAAGATGATCCCGGGCACGTCGGTGCGCGCGATCGCGCCCTGGCGCCTGGCGATCCGCCGGATGACGCGCAGCGAGTACTGGTCCTCGTCGTTGGTGCCGAGGACCGTCTGCAGCACGACGCTCGCCCCCGAGATGATCAGCGAGGCCAGCAGCGCATCGCCGAACGAGTCGACGCGGATCTCGTCGGGCAGCAGCGCGTGAGCGAGCCTCAGGATGAGCGCGTCGGCCACGAGCACCAGCACGAAGCCCAGCGCGAGCATGAACGGAAGCCGGAGGGCCGCGAGGATCGGCGGCAGCACGGCGTTGAAGACGGCGATGACCGCGGCGACAACCAGGGCCGAGCCCGCCGCCTCGAGCGCCACGCCGGGCACGAGCCACGCCGCCACGGCGACCGACGCCGCGGCCACCACCCACGAGACGACCGTCCGCATGAGGCCGAGCCGCGGCGTCGCCGGCTCCCATTTCACCGGGGCACCGTACGTCGGCGGGCGTGGCGCGTCGCGTGCGAGCGTCATGGGACGGGTCTCACTCTCCCATCCGCTTCGCCAGCGGCGCAACCGGGTGCGCCCGTCAAGGCCGTGTGGTGCGTGCACGCCGACGAGCTTGCGGCGCGGTTCTTCAGTTGCCGGCGATCGGGTCCACGATCACGAGACCGCCGGCGGGCCGGTGGTCGGGCCCTCGCACCACGGTGACCGTGCGGGCGACGTTCACGACGTCGCCGCGCTTCGTGATGAAGCGCGACTCGGCCCGGTACTGCGGGATCTCGCCCGTGAGTGCCCGGCGCGCCAGCTCGAGCTTGTCCGGCGCGTCGTCGGGGTGGGCGATGTCCTCGAGGCGCCTTCCCACCAGCTCGCCGCGATCGAAGCCGGTGATCGCGCACAGGGCGGGGTTCGCGTCGATGAGCTGTAACTCGGCGCTGACGAGCGCGATCCCGACCGGGCTGTCCTCGAACAACCGGCGGAAGCGCTCGTCGGCCGTGCGCAGCGCTTCGTCGGCGGCTCGGCGCGCCGTCACGTCGGTGTGGACCGACGTCCACACCGTCCCACGCCCGGGGTGCTCGAAGGCCGACACGCTGACCGAGCACCACAGTCGCCCGCCGTCCTTGCGTAGCTGCTCCACCTCGCCGGTCCAGACGCCGTCGCGCTCGAGGCTGTGGAGCATCTCCGCCAGCCTCGCGGGCGGTGGTCCATCGATCGGCGCGCTGAGCTTGGCGATCGGCTCGCCCACGAGTTCGTCAGGGAGGTACCCGAACATCACGCCGGCGGTTCGATTGGCGTAGAGGATCTCCCCGTCGGCGGCATCGCTCAGGATGACGGCCTCGGCTACATGGTCGGCGATGGCACTCCGGAAGCGGAGCTCGTCCTCCCTCGCCAGACGCGCTGTCACGTCATGGATGACAACTACCGCCCCCAGCTGTGGCCCGGCTCTCCCGGTGACCGGGCCGCCGCTGACGCTGACCAGCCGGGGCGATCCGCGGCGCGGGCGGACCGTGAGCACCACATCGCGAATCTGCTCCCCGCGGAGGGCGCGCTGCAGCGGGATCTCATCCGTGCGAAGCTGCCGATCGCCCTCGGCGGTGTAGAGCCCGAAGCGCTCCGCGCAGTCGTCCGGGTCGAGTGCTTCCCCGGTTCCCTCGAACAGCTCGCGCGCTCGCCGGTTGAACACGAGGTTGGCGCCCTCGCGACCGCACGCGACGATCCCGGCGGGGAGCTCCTCGTAGAGAGCCGCCGCGACGACGGGGTCCCACTCTCTCGTGCCGTGACCCCACGATCGGGGACGCCGGGTACGCAGGCGTTTCATGACGCCGAGCTTCATCACCGGACGATCGGGATGGTGCCGACGACGCGGGTGCCGAGGCCGGAGGGTGAGGCGATCGTGAGCCGTCCGCCCACCGACGCGAGCCGATCGTTGATGTTCGCGAGCCCGAGGCCGGGGGCGGGCGCCTCGCCCGCAAGGCCGGGCCCGTCGTCGCAGACCTCGAACCGGAGCTGCTCACCGGCGCTCAGCCGGATGGTGATGCGCGTCGCGCCGTGCGCATGCTTGACGGCGTTCTGCACCGCCTCCAGGCACGAGAAGTAGACGGTGGTCTCGACGGCCTGCGCGAAGCGGCCGATCCGGTCGCCGACGACCGTGGTCCGTATCGGGGCCGCCGTCGCTGCCGCCCGCAGGGCGGCGTCGAGACCCTCACGCGCGAGCAGGTCCGGGTACGGCTCGTGGGCGAGCGACCGCACCTCGTCGATCGTCATCTCGATCTGCCGTCCCAGCTCGTTGAACTCCACGGCATGGTCCGCGGAGTCGCCGTTGACGCTTTCGGCGAGCAGCGCCAGCCTGACGCGCAGCGCGACGAGGCGTTGTTGCGCGCCGTCGTGGAGGTCGCGTTCGATCCGCTCACGTTCGCCTCTCGCCGCCGTCGCGCCTCGCGACTCGGACTCCGACAGCCGCTCCAGCGACGAGCGCAGCTCGCCGATCAGGCGCGTGTTCTCGAGGACCACGAGCCCGTACGCCGCCGCCGCCCCGATCAGTGCGGCGTCCGTGGCGAGCGCCGAATCGTGGATCACGGCCGCCACGCGTCGGCCGTCGGTGACGACGTTGGTGACGACGCCTCCAGGTTCGCGCTCGGGCGCCCGCACCGGCCAGCCGCTCTCGTCCACCCATCGTCCCGGGACCCCCGGCAGCCAGTAGACGATTCGCAGCGACGGGTCCTCGAGCGCGTCCGCGAGGCGGCTCCGCAGCTCGGCGGCGGTGGCTGGGGCGCGTAGCCGCAGCGTGAGGTCCTGCAGCACGGAGGCGACCCGCAGCCGTCGGTTGACGAGTCCGGCGGCGAAGCTCAGCGCAACCGCGGGAAGGCTGAGCAGCCAGAGCCAGCCGAGTAGGTCCACGGTCGCCGGTACGGTTCCCGAGCGACGGCTCCACTGGTAGGCGGCGAAGGTGACGACCTGCGCGCCGGCGACCACGAGAACCGGCGTGATCGCGCGACGCAGGAGCGGGCCAGAGCGTCGCGTCCGGTCGGCGAGCACGGCCGCCACAGCGATCAGGGCGATCACGATCAGCACCTCCCGCCCTGGGCGGATGATGGTGTCGACGAACCCTGGATCGACGTGGACGACCGCGAACGCGTTCTCAGGGCAGTCGACGCCGCAGCGCGCCCACGGCGACGGCTCCGGGAAGTGGCGGACGATCAGCGCCGTCGGGAGGTAGAGCGTGAGCGCGAGCGCGCCGACGGCCGTGATCAGGCGGCGGTCCCGGCGCGCGGTCAAGCGGCCGGACGGGAACGACAGCATGAGAAACAGCAGCACAGGAACGACAAGCCAGCCCGCGATCCGCCCGACGCTGTAGAGCACGTCGTTGCCCGATTGCGACAGCGCGGTCAGGGAGAAGGTCGCGCCCGCGACGACGAGCAGGCGGGCGAAGCGATCGTCCGCGTGCATCCGCCAGGCCACGAGCCCGACGAGGATCGGCGCGGCGACGAGGAGCCCGAACACCACCGCCGTCGTCACCCGGTCTTCCGGCGGCGCACCGGCCAGCGAGACGGCCACGACGCCGCCCGCCAACAGCGCACCGGCGAGGGCCAGCGCTGCCAGCGCACCCCTCCTCGGTCCCTTGTCGGCCGTGCGGCCGAGCATCTCGGGGGTTCCGGCCGTGACCATATGCTTTTACGACGGTACCGCCGCAGGACTTGGCTGTCACGTCGATGATCAATGCGTTTCGCGCCCGCTTGGTTGACGGCGCTCCGCATCCGGGGGATAGTCGATCCGGCGTGACCGACTCTCCGTCCGCCGGACCGGCACCTATGCGGGTTGTCTTCGCTGATGACAGTTACCTCGTTCGCGAGGCGATCACGCACGTGCTGGCGCAAGATCCGCGAATCGCGCTGGTAGCGATCTGCGAGGACGGCGAGAGCCTCCTCGCCGCGATCGAGGCCGAACGGCCGGACGTCGTCCTGACCGACATCCGTATGCCTCCGTCCGGTGACGAGGAGGGGATCATGGTGGCCAACCGGCTGCGGGTCACCCATCCCGAGATGGGCGTGGTCGTGGTCAGCCAGTACGCCGATCCGCGTTACGGGCTGGCGCTGCTGGAGGGCGGCTCGGACCGGCGCGCCTATCTGCTCAAGGAGCGCCTGCACGACCGCGGGCAGCTGGTCGCGGCGCTTGACGCGGTCGCGACCGGCGGATCGGTGGTCGATCCCAAGGTGGTCGAGGCGCTGATCGCGGCGCGGGTGCGGGCCGAGGCGTCGCCGCTGGCTGAGCTCACCCAGCGCGAGCTGGAGATCCTCAGTGAGATCGCGCAGGGCAAGAGCAACCAGGCGATCGCCGACAAGCTCGTGTTGACCAAGCGGGCGGTCGAGAAGCACATCAACGCGATCTTCCTCAAGCTCGGGCTGAGTACCGCCGAGGATGTCAGCCGGCGGGTGAAGGCGGCGCTCATCTACCTCGCCCAGCGCCACCCCGACGAGCCTCCCGACGCCTGAGACTCGTGCCGGCACCGGGGAAAGCGACCGGTGCGCCTCCTTGTCTACTCGAGCTCCCGGTTGGGAGCCTGAGCGCCCACGGCACGAGACGTTGACATGAACACGAGGGTCGGAAGCGCGAGGGACGGCCGCTCGCGGCGCCGCATTGCGGCTACGCCTCCCCGCTCTCCCGCCGAGCGGGCGGCGCGCGGCAGGGCGGCCCGCGCGGAGGTACCCCGCTCCAGTCACGCCGAGTGGGCGCCCGCGGCGCGGGAGGATCCCGTCGCGGTCCTCGAAGCGCAGGCGGCGACCCGCGTGCCCGAGCTGGTCCCGATCCGCTATGGGCGCATGCTCGTCTCGCCGTTCACGTTCTTCCGTGGCTCAGCCGCCGTGATGGCCGGGGACCTGGGCGACACCCCGCGGTCGGGGATCTCGGTGCAGCTGTGCGGCGACGCGCACCTGTCGAACTTCGGCGGCTTCGCGTCGCCCGAGCGCGCCCTCGTGTTCGACATCAACGACTTCGACGAGACGCACCCCGGTCCTTGGGAGTGGGACGTCAAACGACTCGCCGCCAGTGTCGAGATCGCGGGTCGCGATCTCGGCTTCAAGGACGCGGCCCGCCGCGCCGCCGTGCTGGGGACCGTCCGGTCCTACCGCGCGGCGATGCGGCGCTTCGCCTCCATGCGGTCGCTCGACGTGTGGTACGCCCGGATGGATGCCGCCGGCATCCTCGAGAGCGTCGGGCAGCGCGTCGACGGCAAGGTCAAGACGACCTTCGCGTCACGGGTGGAGAAGGCGCGCGCCAAGGACAGCCTGCTGGCGTTTGCGAAGCTGACGCACGTCGTGGACGGCAGGCAGCGCATCGTCAGCGACCCGCCGCTCATCACGCCCATCGAGGAGCTTGCTCCCGCGCTTGAGGCGACGGCCATCGAGGATGAGGTCCGGGAGATGCTGCGCGCCTACCGGACCAGCCTCGCCGCCGATCGCCAGCGGCTGCTCGACGGGTTCCGGTACGAGCATTTGGCGCGCAAGGTCGTCGGCGTGGGAAGCGTCGGGACGCGGGCCTGGATCGTCCTGCTGCTCGGCCGCGACGATCAGGACCCGCTCTTCCTCCAGGTCAAGGAGGCACAGCCGTCGGTCCTGGAGCCGTTCGTCGGCGACGCGCACCAGAAGAACCAGGGCCAGCGTGTTGTCGAGGGCCAGCGGCTGATGCAGGCGTCGAGCGACATCTTCCTCGGGTGGCTGCGCGTCAAGGGCCTTGACGGCGAGCAGCGGGACTTCTACGTCCGGCAGCTGTGGGACCGGAAGCTGTCGGGCGACCTGGAGAGGATGCGACCGTCCGTGGCCGCCGCGTATGGGGAGCTGTGCGGCTGGACGCTCGCTCGGGCGCACGCGCGCTCCGGCGACCGGATCGCGATCGCGTCGTACCTCGGCTCCGGCGACGCGTTCGACCGCGCCCTCGCCGAGTTCGCGGCAGCGTACGCGGACCAGAACGAGCGCGACTTCCGCGCGCTGGCCGACGCGGTCGAGTCCGGCGTCATCGGCGCGCGAACGGACATCTGACGTCCATGGTCCCCGCGCAGCTCCTGGTGTATGGCTTCGGCGCCGACGCCTCCTTCGAGGGCGGCCTGCTCGGCGCACTCGAGCGGCTCGAGAGCGGGGGCACGATCCGCATCCTCGACACGCTGTTCCTTCACCGGGACCGCGAGACGGGCGAGCTCAGCGCCATCGGCGTGCGCGGCGACGGCGCCGGCAGGATCGTCGCCCCGCTGCTCGGCTTCCGCATGGACGCCGCGGAGCGGCGCCGAGCGACCCGGCGAACGCTCGACCACGGGACCAGTGGCATGTCGGGTGCGGCCGTTGAGCAGCTCGGTACCGCGCTCGAGCCCGGAGCGGCGATTGCCGCCGTGCTGATCGAGCACGTCTGGGCCGGGGTGCTCGACGACGCGGTGGCCCGCACAGGCGGGACTCCCCTGGCGGGCGCTTTCGTCGACGCGACGGCGCTCACACCTGAGCTCCTCGCGCCACTCCTTGGTATGCAGTAGGCGGCGCGTCGATACCTCACCCGCGCGGCCGGACGACGGCCGTCGCACCGGGGCCGGCGTGCTTGGCCGCGTTCTGGAGCGCCTCGAGGCAGCAGAAGTAGGCGGTGAGCTCCACTCCCTCGGCATGGCGCGCCAGACCCGCATCCCTGATGTCGACGGTCAGCGAGCCGCCGTCGGTCACGGACGCGAGCGCCTCCGCCACGCCGTACCTCGCAAGCAGCTGCGGGTAAAGGCCCCGGGCGACGTTGCGAAGATCGTCGATGGCCTCCTCGAGGTCGGCGCCGAGCCGCTCGAGCGTCGCGCGATCCTCTGCGCGGTCGAACTGCTCGGCTGCGAGGCCGAGGTGGATGCGGATGGCCAACAGGCGCTGCTGCGTGCTGTCGTGCAGGTTGCGCTCCAGGCGCCGGCGCTCGGTGCTCCCGGCTTCGATGATCCGCGCGCGCGAGGCCCGGAGCTCGCCCTCGAGGTGGCCGTTCTCCACCGCCAGCAGCGTCGCCGCCCCAGCCGCCCGCACCAGCTCTGGATCCTCCGTCCGCGCGGCGTCGACCGTCATCGTCGCCACGGGCCCCCGTCGCGATCAGCGGGCACCGACCGCCGGCCCGACCCAGCTGGAGGCGACACGACCTCGGCGCCGTCGGCATCCCGGAAGCTCGCGGAGGCGATGTCCCAGTAGCCGATCTGCAACGGCGGGTCGTCGAGCGCAGCGGCGATACCGTTGCGCCACTGCTCCAGCGTCGGGCGGGTGCCGAGTCGCTCGAGCAGTCGCCCCCGCGACGCGGCGGCGAACAGCTCAGCCTGCCAGAGGGCCGCGAGGAACCCCAGCGGGAGGAGGATTCGCGTGCCCACCAGCACCCATCCCAGGGCCTCTTGCGTGGCGGCGTCGCGGAATCGTGCGGCTCGTGGGCCCCGTTGGCGCGACCCTACAGGCGGTGGCCGGCGCGCTGGCCATCCACCTCCTGCTCGGCCTCACGTTCACCTGGATCATCAGTGTCGTGACCCACGTCGACAGCACGCCCTACTTCTCGGGCGGGACGAGCGGCACCGAGAGCGAGCGCGCTTACTACAGCCCCGCCGTACTGACCACCACGGGTTTCGGCGACCTCACTGCGGCGCACCCCGTCGGCCGCGCGCTCGCCGTCCTGGAGATGGTGGTCAGCCAGCTCTATCTCGTGACCGTGATCGGCGTTCTCGTCGGCAACCTGGCGGCGCGCCGGATGACCTGACGCACCACTAGCGCTGGGTCTAGCCGGCGCGCCGGCGCGCGATGCGCGGGGCGGTGCGGCGGGCGACTCTGCGTGAAGCGAACATCCAGAACCTCCGTGGTCAGGGTGTGGCGGCGCCGGTCTCGACGGCGTGCAGCTTCGCGGCTTCTTCCGACGAGACAAGGCCGACGGCGACGAGATCGAGAGGACTGATGAAGCCGTGGGCGATGGGGAAGCCACCGGCGCGCACCATGGCGTCGCGCAGAGGCACGGCCCACCGGTGCTCGATGAGCAGGAGCGCGGCGGCCGAGTCGCGTGGGATGTCGTCCAGGACATCCCAGCCTTCCTGCTCGCTGAACATGCCGATGCTCCCGGCCGCCGCTTCCCCGGCGGCCGCGCCCACGTCGAGGCTCTGCTCGCCCTCGACAACCAGGCCGATAAGGGCGCCGACGACTCGTCCGAGCTCGGAGGCCTGCGCGTCGGAGAGGTTGCTCAGATGGGCGACCTCCAGCCCGCCGTCGGCGTCTTTATAGACCGCCAGCGAGTCGATCACCCGGACGGCTTCGTTCGCTCGCAGCCGCTCGAGCCCCGCGACGATCTCGCCCCGGAACTCGGGGTGCTCGAAGCCGAGCACGATCAGCTGGACGGGTCCGATGGACATGGTCCTCCCACACGTTGGCCGCAGGCCGCACGGTGTCGTAGACGAAGGGCGGATGATCCGCCCCGGTCCCGCCACCCACATCGTCCGAAACGGGTGAAGAGCGACGGTGAGGTGCCCGCCCGATTCGCGAACACCGGCAGGCATCCTTGCCGGGGGCCTCCCGGTCGGTTGATCGTGGTCCCGTGGAACGGATGATCTCGCTCGACGGTGGCGAGTTCCTGATGGGCAGCGCCGATCGTTTTGCCTATCCGGCGGATGGAGAGGGCCCCGTGCGGCACGTCCGACTCGACCCGTTCTGGATCGACGCGTGCGCCGTGTCCAACGACGCGTTCGCCAGGTTCGCAGCAGCGACCGGCCACGTGACCGAGGCTGAGCGTTTTGGCTGGTCATTCGTGTTCGCCGGCTTGTTGCCCGACGACTTCCCACCCACGCGGGCGGTCATGGGCGCCGCGTGGTGGCGCCAGGTGGAGGGTGCGTCCTGGCGGCAGCCGGAGGGACCGGGCTCGGACCTCGAGGGCCGGATGGACCATCCCGTACTGCACGTGAGCTTCAACGACGCCCAGGGATACTGCGCATGGGCCGGTAAGCGCTTACCGACCGAGGCGGAGTGGGAGTACGCGGCTCGTGGCGGCCTCGCCGGCGCGCCGTTCCCGTGGGGAGACGAGCTCGAGCCGGGCGGCGAGCTCCGCATGAATGTGTTCCAGGGCACGTTCCCGGGACGCAACACGTGCGAGGACGGCTACGCGGGGACATGCCCGGTGGACGCGTTCCCCGCCAACGGCTATGGGTTGCACGAGATGACGGGCAATGTGTGGGAGTGGTGCGCAGACTGGTTCAGCCCCGACTTCCACACGATCGAGAAGCGCACCAACCCCGAGGGCCACGGCGCGGCACCCACCGCTCGACGCGCGGCGGCCCCTATTTGTGCCACGAGTCATATTGCCGTCGCTACCGGGTGTCCGCCCGCAACGCGCTGACACCGGATTCGACCACGGGCAACACCGGCTTTCGCGGCGTGCGCGACGCCTGATCCATCGCTCGAGCGCGATCAGCGTACGAACCAGGACGGGTCGATGACGTCGCACTCGAGCGCGGCGACGAAGGTGTCCAGCTCGATGACCATCCGTTCACGGTCGAGGTGAGCGACCGCTCGTTCGATGATCATGCTCTGGGCGGCGAGCGCGCGATCGAGCTTCTGCGCATCCTCGTCCGGCACGACAACATCGCGCCAGACCTCGCAGGCGCCGCAGCGCAGCCGGATCGACCAATGCGCGTCGTCGGCCGGCGCCCAGTCGATCGGGCAGACGAAGTCGCTCCCACACCAGACGCAATCGACGAGCACGCCGGGCGGCGGACGGAGCCGGTCGCGGGGGTTCCTTCCACGACCGGCGAGGCATCCGAGTACAGCCCGCACGACGAGCGAGACGCCCGCAGCCATGCGGGATAGCCGGGGTGTGGCGGTGGCGTGCGGCGCGATTCCGGGAGCGGCCATGGCTTCGACGGTGTCAACCCGCCGCTCGTGACGCTTGCACCATGTGGCGAGCGGTGCATCGCCCGATGCGGGTGATGCGTGCTGGGCGCGCTTTGCCGAAGCTGTTCCCGCCGGACGGATCATCCCTTTCGGATGATGCTCGGCGAGCGCCGCGCGGCGACGCTCCTTGACCAAGCGGAAAAGGAGCCGTGTGATGTGCCGCTGGATGGCGTGGCTGGGCCAGGAAGTTCTCGTTGAGGAGCTGCTGTTCAAGACGCAGCACGGCATCGTGGACCAGAGCCTGCACGCGCGGATGGGCGCCGAGCCGACGAACGGCGACGGTTTCGGCATGGGCTGGTACGGCGCCGGGGAAGGCCCGGGCGTGTATCACAGCGTCGCCCCCGCATGGGGCGACGAGAACCTGCGCGAGCTCGCCGCCCACATCGAGTCGCCACTGTTTCTGGCGCACGTGCGGGCGGCGATCGGCTCGCCGATCCAGGCGACCAACTGCCATCCCTTCCGGCGAGGCCGCTGGTTGTTCGTGCACAACGGTTTCATCGCCGAGTTCCACACGTTGCGGCGGGACCTCATGCTCGCGATCGACCCCGCCCGGTTCGCCGACGTCCAGGGGTCTACAGACACCGAGGTCGTGTTCCATCTTGCGCTGACGCTGGGTCTGGAATCGGATCCCATCGGCGCCCTGGAGCGGACGGTCGGGCTGATCGAGGCCACGGCTCGCGAGCACGGCGTAGCCGCACCGGTGCAGGCGACGTTCGGGGTGTCGGACGGAATCTGCCTGTGGGCCGTGCGGTACGCGACCGAAGGCCCCGCGCGCTCGCTCTTTGCCTCGGCCGATGTCGACGCCGTGAAGCGCCTGCACCCCGACAACCCACGCCTCCAGCAGCTCAGCGAGGGCGACCGCCTCATCGTCTCGGAGCCGTTCGCCGATCTCCCGGGGGTCTGGCAGGAGATTCCACAGGGGACGGCGGTCTGCGTGCGCCGCGGTGGCGAGCTCGAGCACCGTCCGTTCGTGCCGCGAGTCCAAGCGCCTGTCACCGTCGGCTAGCTCAGATGCTTCCGGTCCTGGCGGCGGCGACGCGGTCGCGTGGCACACAAACGATGAACGACAGCGAGGTACGCACGATGTCCACCACTGCTGGTCAGGAACTGCGCCCGCTCACGAGCTTGTGGTGGCTGCTGTCCTTGTTTGGTGTGGCGGCGCTGGGAGTGGGCGTCTTCTTCGTCGTATCGCCGCACGAGACGCTCAGCACCTTCACGGCCATCTCGGGCATCTTCGTGCTGGTCGACGGCATGATCGCGGTCGTTGTCTCGATCTTCGGCTCGGGCGAGAGCCGCGGAATGCTTGCCCTCATGGGCGTGCTCAGCGCTATCGCCGGGCTCATCCTCATCAAGAAGCCATTCGAGACGCTCGTCGTCTTCACGCTTATCGTGGGCGTGTGGTTCGTCGTCGCGGGCATCGTCCGACTTGTGAGCGCATTCGCCTCGCGCGAGGCCCGGAGCGGGAACATCGTCATCGCGCTGCTCGACCTGGCGGCGGGAGCCGTGATCCTGGCTTGGCCTGATCTCGGTCTGGCGACGCTGGCTGTGATCATCGGAATCGGGCTCATCGTGCGAGGGGTCCTGTTCGTCGCTTCGGGCTGGCAGCTTCGTACGCTCGACCGCGCGGCGAAAACTGACCTGGGCCCGCGCGCCGACGCCTAGCCGGTGCGCGCCACTTTCAGAGCGGTCGGCCGCATGTCCTCCGCCACCATGGTCCCGCTCTGATGTCAGCCGCCGAGCCGTGGCGACCGCGCATCGTCCGCACGACCGGCAGCGTCACGGAGGCCATCTACGGTCTGATCCTGGCGACGTCCGTCATCGCCGTCTCGCGGGAGTACGACGCTTCGAACGCCGGACGTATCGGCGTCACCGTGCTGGTAACCGGTGTCGTGTTCTGGCTGGCGCATGTCTACGCTCGCGTGCTGGCGAGATCGGTGACCCAGCACCGGATGCTTAGCCGTCCTGAGGTGCGCGAGGTGCTTCGCCACGACTGGCCGCTGGTGGAGGTCACCGTTCCGCTGGTGCTCATCCTCGCTCTGGGCGCGCTCGACGTCATGTCCGACAGGGCAGCGATTCTCGTGGCGACGCTCGCCGCCCTGGTGGAACTGGCCGCTGCCGGTGCATACGCGGCGCGCAAGTCAGGAGCGACTCTGGCCTGGACGGTCGTGTCGGCCCTCGTCGCCGTGACCCTCGGCAGCGCGGTCGTCCTCCTCAAAGCCCTCGTGCACTGACCGGCTGCCCCCGTCGCGGCGCGTCCGGTCGCGTCTGCGTCGGCGCTGCTGGATCTGCGCCCGCAGCGTGTCCCACCGCGACAACGCGTCGGCGGTGATCTCATTCCACTGGTTCCGGACCTCGTCCTCGGCGGGCCGTTCGCCCCGGCGGATGCGGTCGAGCTCGTCGTGGATCTCGCGGCCGGCCGCTGCCGAGCCGACCAGCGTGACCATGACGCAGAAGAGCGCCGAGATCATCGCGAAGACCGCGCCGATCACGCCGTAGCGGGTGGCGTACGTGCTGAAGAGGTGCGGGATGTACACCGCCGCGCCAACCGAGTACAGCGCGAGCAACGCCGATCCGACGATGGCGAACGGCAGGAGGTCCTGGCGCGCAATCCGCTTGGCGCTGAGGACCCAGCCGCTCCAGAGCAGGAAGACCGCTGACAGCGGTGTGGCGAGCAGCGTCGCGGCGAGTTCGAGGCGACCGCGCCCCAGCACGCCATGGATGACGCCGCTGAGGGCGAGGTAGACCGAGAGCCCGCCGACCCAGAGCAGCCCGTTGAACGTGTTGCGGACGCTCAGCGGGCTGAGCTCCCAGGTCTGCTCGAACAGCCGTTGCACGCCGCGGGAGAAGCTCAGCGCCGTGACGATGAGGAAGAGGAATCCGATGATGCCAACGGATGTGCTCGTGCCCGAGGCCGGCGAGAAGATGTCCTTGACCGCCTCGGCGCCGCCACCGGTCAGGTCGTAACGGTCGATGATGCGCTCAGCCGCGGCCTTGCCCCCGAGTTGCGAGGACACGGCGCTGGTGAGGATCGTCAGCGGGATCGTGGCCGTCAGCGCGCCGGAGGCCAGGGCGATCGAGCGGTCGAATCCCGCCACCTTCTGGAACCGGTTGACGACGCGGAGCACGAACTCAGGCCGCAACCAGAACGTCAGCGTTCGCACGACGCGCTCGCGGTCCACGCGCCGCCGCCGCTCGAGCTCGTGGGGCTCGTCGCCCGCCATGGCTCAGGCCCTCAGCGTCTCGACCAGGGCAACGCCGAACACGAGTGACAGCATCGCCATGACGGTGGTGGCGGTCACGTGTGGTCGGCTGGCCGTGTGCAGCGGGAGCCGATGCGGCTCATGCCGGTGTCGAGGTCACCCGGTTGGTTCTTGCCGAACTGGGCTGTGGCGACGCCCAGCGGCTCGAGTCGCTCCGGGATCGTCACCAGAATGCTCGGCTGCTTCTCGTCTGCCACGCGACTCTCCTCGAACTCGGGCGTTGAACGGGACCATCCTTCAGCAAGCCGAGCGAGCACACATCACCCGGCATGGATGATCCGGCGCCCGGCCGTGCTCCAGGCCCGAACGACCGATGCGAGCGGCAACGCGGAGGCCTGCCTGGGCCGCTGTCCACCGGTACCGTTGTCGCCGCCGTGGACGCCGATCACCGGCTCGATCCGGACGAGCTGCTCCGCGTCGCGATGGCGCGGCTATAGCACGACGCACCTCCTCCTGCTCACGAGCCGTCGCGAGTCCAGGCGTCCACCAGGAGGCTGCGATGCACCGGCAAGCACGCGAACGGATCATCACCCTCGAGCTGATCAAGCTCGAGCGACGTCAGGCCATCGAGCGTGCGCGGCGCGGGCACACTGAGCCGCCGCAGGTGGCGGGCCGCAGGCGCTGCTCGCGACAGCGCCCGCCGGCGTAGCGGAGCACTCGCATGCAGACCGACGGCCGGCTCGACGATCGGCACATGACGGGCGGGCTGTCGTCGACCCCGACGAGTGCGCCGCGCCGCCGGATGCACGGCATGATCAAGCCGGATGACCACGTGCTGGTGCTCTTCGGAGTCACCGGGGACCTCGCGCGCCGCAAGCTGCTCCCCGGCCTCTGGCAGCTCGCGCAGACCGGGATGCTGCCGGACGGCTATCAGATCGTCGGCGCTTCCGAGGGCGAGCTCGACACCTGCGAGTTTCGCCGTCTCGCGCGCGACGCGGTCGACGAGTACGGAGCCTTGGCGTCGGCCGAGGGCGACTGGGACGCGTTCGCCAACCGCATGACCTACGTGGGCGGGGCCTTCGGACCGGGCCGGACCGCCGCGGTGGCGCACGCAGTCGCGCAGGCCGGGGCCGAGCTGGGCGGTGCCCGCCGGCTCTTCTTCCTCGCCGTGCCCCCGGCCGCCTTCGAACCGACCGTCCGCGGTTTCGCCGAGTCCGGGCTAGCGGCTGGCGCGAGGGTCATCATGGAGAAGCCCTTCGGCACCGACTTGGCCTCGGCCAAGGAACTCACGCGCTCCTGCACTCGGTCCTGCGCGAGGAGCAGGTGTTCCGGATCGACCACTTCCTCGGCAAGGAGGGCATCCAGAACCTGCTCGCGCTGCGGTTCGCCAACGGGATGTTCGAGCCGGCGTGGAATCGCAACCACATCGACCACATCCAGATCGATGTGCCGGAGACGCTGAGCGTCGACGGGCGAGTCTCCTTCTACGACGCGACGGGCGCCTTCCGCGACATGGTCGTCACACACCTCTTCCAACTGCTCGGCTTCCTGGCGATGGAGCCGCCCACCTCGATGCACGCGCGGGCGCTCCTGGACGCAAAGCGCGCCGTGTTCGAGTCACTGCGCCCGCTCGACCCGCAGGAGGTCGTCCGCGGCCAGTACGCGGGCTACCGTACGCATGCGGACGTCGCGGCGGGCTCGGACACCGAGACGCTCGTGGCCCTCACGGCGCACATCGACAACGCGCGCTGGGACGGCGTACCCATCTTCATCCGGACCGGCAAGCGGATGGGCGCCGACCGCAAGCTCATCACCATCGCGTTCCATGAGCCGCCTCGGTCGCTCTTCCCGTTCGCAGACGCCGACGCCCGCCGGAGCCGCCAGAACCGGCTCACGTTCGACTTCGACGAGCGGGGAGGGATCACCATCGGGTTCCTCGCGAAGCGGCCCGGACCCGTGATCGAGCTCGAGCCGGCGACGATGCGGTTCGGTTACGAGTCACTCGGCACCGGCCTCCTCGAGGCCTACGAGCGGCTGTTCCACGACGCGATGATCGGCGACAAGACGCTCTTCAACGCGCGCCGACGGGATCAAACGGCTGTGGGAGGTCGCGGAGCCGCTCCTCGCGTCGCCGCCCCCGGTGGAGCCGTATCGGCAGGGAGGATGGGGCCCCGAGCCGGCCACCCGCAACCTCATCGCGCCCCGTCGTTGGGCGCTTCCATAACGCTACGGCGGGGATGGGTTCAGCGCGCGGTCCAGCTTCCGTCGATTCGCGGCTCCGACGCCCCGCGGAGCTCCGACGCGGGAAATCCTTGCGCGCGGTCGCGGCGGCGCGCGATTGGGCACTCAAGCTCAACCAGTGCCCAAATCGGCAGGAAAAGACCGCAATTCGCGAGCACCAGGCTGCCGGTCGCGACCGCCGCAAGCCGCGAGTTTGCAGGACTTTCGCGGCCGTTAGAGAGATTCCGGCCCACGACTGACGATCGTGGTGTCCCCGGTTCGAGTCGGTCACGTCCCGTAGCGTGGTGTAGGTCGGGGTCGGACGGAACGTGGTTCCGGCCACCCTGGCGCTGAGAATCGTCGGACTTCTCAAGGTGCGACGAAAGGAGGCGCCAGCGATGGCCGGTGCCGACAGGATGACGATCGAGGAGGTCGTCAGGAAGGTGTTGCTCGATGAGCACGCCGACGTGATCCGCGAGGCGGTCAAGGCCGTGGCGGCGGAGTTGATGGAGCTCGAGGTGTCGGAGTTGATCGGGGCCGAGCGCGGCGAGCGCCGGCCCGAGGATCGGGCGACGCATCGCAACGGCTATCGCGCCCGCCGGTGGGACACCCGGGCCGGGGAGATCGAGCTGCAGATCCCCAAGATCCGCCGGGGCAGCTACTTCCCGAGCATCCTGGAGCCGCGCCGGCGCTCCGAGCAGGCGTTGCTCGGCGTGATCCAGCAGGGACAGCACTGAAGTCAATCGATCGAGTCCAATGCAGCCATCGAGTGGCAGAGCGACGCCCGGATCGGGAGACGTGCG
>DASTIC010000132.1:0-6317 GCA_035717845.1 Solirubrobacteraceae bacterium | reverse complement strand
CGCCGGCGTTGGCGAGATCGGCGGGTTCTCCTGGCTGGTCGCGGTCGTGCCCTGGGAGGGATCGCGGCGTGCGGCGTCGCGCTGGCGCTTCACCGCACGCCGACGCGCCGGTTCCGGCGTCTCGGTCGCGGTAACGGGTGGAGTGGCGCGGATGAGGGCGGGCGTCGCGATCGGCTGGGCCGTCCGCGGCTTGGCGGGAGTCCGCACGCGCGCTGTGGCCTGACCGGGCGGCGCGTCGCCGATGAGGGTGAGCGGGCTGGGCACGAGGCCCGTGACGACGCAGACGGTGCCGACGCCGGCACCGCTAAGACAGAACCCGAGGACGGCCGCGACAGCCGCGATCCGACCCCCTCCGCTCGTGCTCGCGACATGGACGCCGGCCGCGAGGTCGGACGCTTGCGCTCGGTGGAAGAAGGCGGTGACGTCGTGGCGCAGCCCTTCGAGGCGGCCGACGTCTCCCACCGGTTCGGTGAGGGGCGGCAGCTCGAGCGGAATCTGGAAGGTCCCGTCGGTCAGCTGCGGCACCGGGACCGCGTCCGGCGAAGGAACCGGGGGCGCGCCGGTCGAGAGCTCGCGGAGGCGCTCCTCGACCGACGGGGACGAGAGCTGGTCGAGCGGCTCGACGGCGGCGAACGCGGGCCAGAACAGCGACGCGCGACGCAGGCGTGAGAGGTGCAGGTCGCGGACCGCGGCCTTGCAGGCCGCGCAGTGCCGGATGTGAGGGCGGATGCTCAGGACCTGCCTGGCGGTCGCCTTGCCGGTGGCGAGCGCCTCGACGATCGGGGCGAAGCGCTCGCACTCTTCGCCGGACTCGATCTCCTCGTACGCGGCCATGAAGCGCCGCCGGCCTTCGGTGATCGCCCGGTTCACCTTCGTGTACGACCAGCCGCAGCGCTCGCCGATCTCGGCATAGGAGAGCCCGTGCGCCTTGAGCATCAGCGCCTCGGCCTCGTCGGGCTTCAGCGCCCGCAGCGCCTCGGCCGACCGCCGGACCCGCTCGCCGGCCGCGATCACCTCCTCGACATCGCGCCCACCGTCCGGGACGAAGTCGTCGATCTCGAGCTCCTCACCCGCGACGGTCTCGGAGCGGGATCGGCGGATCGCCATCGCTTCGTGGCGAACGACCACGCGAAGCCAGGCCAGCTCGGTTGCCGGATCGACGGTGTCGACCCGCCGCAGGAAGATCTCGAGCGCCCGCTGGTAGGCGTCGTGTGCGTCGTCGTCGCAGAGCGACGCCTGCCGAGCGACCCGCAGCAGGGTGCGCTCGTGCCTCGCTGCGACCGCGGCCACGCGGGAAGCGCCCGCCCTGGCCACTTCGTGCGTCGGAACTGCTGCCACCACGGGCCCTCCGTGCTTCGACTCTCACCTGACGAAGCCACGCTCCCTGCCGGCTTCTGCCTTGGTCTAGTTGATTTGCGCTTTTTCCATGAAGTCAGTAGTGAGGAAATTGATGCAAATTCCGTACGATTCCGCCGATTCCGAGGAGAGCGGCCCCCGCTCCAATGCCTTCCCGAGGCAGGATCGACCGTTTCTACGAGTCCTGCGCCTCGCGGCCCGTCTATGCAGCGAGGTCAACTACGGGAGGACCGGAGCGCTGGATCCCGCTGCTCACGGGGTGATCGACGGGTGCAGCAGCGAGAACTGCGGCGTGCGCAAGCTCTCGCGCGACGAGGCTCTTGACCCGGACTCTGAAGGCTCGAAGTGGCTGCGTTTGGAGCAGCGGGATCTGCGAGTCGTCAGATGCCGCCGCCTCCGAGGGGTCCGCCCTTATCGTCGAAGCGCTCATGGCGTAGCCGCTGCGCCTTCGCCTCGTTTTTCCGGAGTGTGCGCTCGCCGCGAGTGGCGCGTCGGCCCGCGCGGCTCGTGGCGAGGCGGTCCCGGACCTGCCTCAACCATTTGACCATTTCGAGCCTCTCGTGAGTGGTCAGCTGACGCTACGCCGCCGTCGTCCCACCCGTCAAGGCAGCGTTCGTATGCGGTTCGTGATTTCTGATGACAGCCGCGTCACGACAGAACCCGAGCACGAAGGCGAGAACCGGTCGCGTCAGCAGCCGCGCACCGGCCATCTAGCAGCCGGCGGAGTCGTTTACTGGGCGTGGCTCCGCGCTACGCGCGCCGACTTGCGCTGCTCATTCGCCTGGAGCGCGCGCTGCTGCGGAGGGCGGTGCTGCTCAGGCCTCCACCAGACGCGCGGCCGCCAACGCTACGAATGCTCGTTCGCTTCGATTCGCCGATCAAGAGGGCGCAGGCCCTATGAACCTGGCGGCCGGTACGTCGCTGCCGCGGCCTTCCGCATCGCATCCTGGGCCTCGTCCATGTCGAGCAGTACGGTGGTCTCGACCTCTGATAACGCTCCGCCGGCGCCGACGGCCATTGCCAGCGCCGCTGCCGACGCGTTGTCGGGTGCCTCCATGAGAAAGACGCCGTCGAACTCGCCAAAGGCGAACCAGAAGCCCAAGAGCTTGCCGCCGAGTGACTCCGCCACTTCCCGCGCGGCGGCGCTCCTGTCCTGTGGCTCGCTGAGCAGCGCCTTCATGGCGTCCGTCGTGTAGCTGAAGCGGCCGAGGTAAAGCGGCATGGGGGGCCTCCGCCCGACTGGAAGTGTTAGGAGGAGCGATCCTCGCGTATCGCGGAAGAGCCCGCAAGGCCACTTGCTCGGCGTTCTCGCGACCACGTCGATCACTGCTGCCTTCGCCTGCGTCCAGCCACGAGATGACGGCGGTCGGGCCAGCGCTTTGCGCGAATCCGGGCCGGGCGACATTGCAACAGGCCGAAATTACATCTTCACGGGCAACGTGAAGCTGGTCTTCAGCGCCAACGGCTCCGTTATTGCCTTCGAGTCGTCCGGGAGGATGGAGGACGTGTGCGCCATGATCGCGTGATTCCTGTTCCGGCGCGCGCCTCCGGCCCAGCAGAGCCCGCTATGCCGAGCACGGCCGACCAGGAGTGGCCGGCGTAGCGAATCTGCTCGTGCAGGTCGAGGGCGTACACGCTCAGCAGTGCACTGCGCTGCCATATCGTGTCCGATAGCTCGCGGAGCCGACTCGTTGAGCGCTGTGCGCGCCGCCCGCAGCACCCGACGCGTAAGTCGCGTCGAGTTCGCGCCCTTCGTCGAGTGTCTCTGCTCCGTTCGCCTGCGCGGACTGCCTCGCTGGCGCCAGCACGGCCGGCTTGCCGAGCTTGCCGAAAGTCGGGGATCTGGGCGGATATTGTCCGAGGACCGGAGAGTGACGGCTATCGTCAGCCGAGTCGGATCGTTGTTCACCGACGGGCCACGGATGGCCGTATGTGCAGCGTTGTCGTGGGCTGGGGTCATGAGGACCCCGGCACGCTTCCCTGAACTCGACGAGCTGCCGCTTTCGCCTGCCACAACACTGGTGGCTCTGCCTCGAAGCAGCAGCGCCGGTCGACTCGTGTCCGGCCGGTTCCGGTCCCACGGGCGACTGGTCGAGCAGCCGATCACGCATCGCGATTCCCAGCCGGCTCGAGGGTCCGCAGCAGCGTGATTGAGCCACCGGACCCGCCGACGCGCTCGAACCCGAGCGCGAGGTAGAGGCGCATGGCCGCGTTGTCGGGCTCGACGCTCAAGCTCAACGCCGCGATGCGGTCGGCGACGGCCCTATCGAGCAGGCGCTGCATCAGCGCCGTCCCGATGCCCCGCCCGCGTGCCTGCGAGGCCACTCCGAGCGTGATCTCCGGGATGTCGGCCGCGACGAAGCCGTAGCCGGGATCGTCAGCGGGAAGCAGGCGGTACCAGGCCGCCCCAACACCCTGACCCGCAACTGCGGCGACGACTCCCGCGTCACCGTGTCGGCCGAACCCGTCGACGTACTTCGCTGCCGCGGTCGGGTCCGGCCAGTGCTGCTCGGAGACCGCTTCGTTACGCCAGTTGAAGGCGACCCACAGCATCCGCGTCAGCAGCTTCACGTCGCCGGGCGCCGCACGTCGGTAGGTGATTCCCTGAGCCGTCGACACGGGCGCAGGCTACTCCCGCTGAGGGACAGCGAAGGCAACACCCGGCAACAGCGCTGACTGGCAGCGCTGCGGAGAACGGCGAGCAACTCGACGACGGCTTCGGGATGGCGCGCTATCGCCATGCGCGAGTAGCGAGAGCGAGGACTGCGCTCGGCCGGCTATCCCGTCTGCCTCGATGCGATAGCGAGCGCCAGGCTCATCCAGACTCCTGCGCGGCGTCCCAAACGCGAGTCTGGCCGACGGACATCCACCTGGCCGTCCAGTTGGAGGTGAGGTCGCCACTGTCGTCGCGGTAGGCCACCTCGCCGAGCTTGTAATCGCTGCCCGTTCCTGGGACGGTTGGCGGAGCCTGACGCCATGCGGCTTCTCTGCGTATGTCCTGTGATCGTCGGGGCGCTGGGCCTCGTCGGATGTGGCGATGAGCAGCCTGCGCGACCACCGAGTCAGGGGAACTCAAAGGCGGCAGCCATCAACCTCGCGTTGCACGAGGAGAATCACTCGGGCCGCAACGGCGAGGCGACCCTGGAGGCGACCGAGGCGACCGCTTCGGTGCCGGGCGGCGCCAAACGCGAGGGGACGCGGGTGACGATCAGGATCAGCCCCGCCACCGGCGGGAGCAACCCGGCCCACATCCACGACGTGACGTGTGCCCAGTACCGGGCCATGGGCAGCTTTGGCGAGCAGCTGGCGACGGTCGAGGACGGGCTGAGCGCGCTCGATCACGGGCGGTCCGAGACCGTGATCGCGACAGCACTGACCGCGCGGACGAACGGCGGCTATTCGATCAACGTGCACAAGCCCGCGCACCCGTACGACGTGATCGCATGCGGGGACATCCCACGCCGCTGAACGTCCCGCAGTCGTGACCGAGCGAGGCGCCGGCACTGCTGCTTGTGCTGCTCCTATGTCTAGAGATTGATGGGTGGGATGTCGTGGACCGGGCGGGGCGGTTTGGAGGAGGTGCCAGATGCGGCGGGCGAGGTGGCGTTTGAGGCAGCGGATGGCTTCGCGGGTGGTCTTGCTTTCGGTGAGCACCTGTGATGCGACGTCGGCGACGAGCTGGGCGATCTCGGCGCGCATCGTCTGCTGGCTGCGGGCCAGACGCCGAGCGATCCGGTTGCCCCACGTGGCTGAGAACCACGCGCCGCCGGGCAGCGCGAGTCGGGCCAGAGGTCGTGCAGGTGCCACTGCATGGTGGTGGTGAGCGCGACCCGCTGGCCGACCAGGCGCTCGCGGTGATCGACCAGGAGCCGGATGTCGAGCTCGGGACCGTCCAGCTGCGCGGCCGGCAGCTCGTCCAGGCCTTCGCGCAACGCGGCGCGCGCGACCGCCACCGAGTCGAGGCTGTCGGACTTGCCTCGCGCGCGATCAAGAACCGCTCGAACGCGCCCGCCACGGGCCGGCAATCCTCAAGCGCCCACACTCGCTCGCCCTCCAGGCCCGGCGCCCAGACCAGCAGGCTCGCGAACCCGCGAGCCCCCACCGCAACCGTCTTCCACCCCACAGCCCGCCGGTCGCCGCAGCGATCGTGTGCGAGCGCTTGTGGGTGCCCGCACCGAGCACGATCATTGACCCGTCCACCCCTCCATCTCGACCGTGCTGGACCTCCGGCGGACACGGCTTGCTGGGGGCGGTGCCACGCTCCGATCAAGTCACGCCGGACATCCCCGACCGGCGACGAGCGACACACCAAAGGAAGTCAGGCCCACCCGGGCCGACAGCCTCAAAGCGAGTCAGCTCGCCGCCCGGTCGGGACCATCACCCTCACGTCGGACGTCACCGACAAGCCGAATCGAAACAGCAAGCCTCAAAGCAGAAGCGTGGCTGCCGGGCCGGCGGGGTAGACCCCGGTACCCGCAACCGAGGAGATCGCCGTGAGCGAATCCACGCAGAACCAGCCCGACGAAGCCGACGAGAAGGCCCCGAAGCCCGGTGAGCAGGACACGGAGACCGTGGCCGGCATGCCGAAGAAGGCGCCCGAGTCCAAAGACGACGAGCAATCGAAGCAGGACCAGTAGCCAGGTAACTTCCCGGACGCCGCGAGTCGGGGCTGGTTCGCGTTAGCGGAGCGCCAACGGAAGCCCGCGACATCGGATGCAGTCGCCGCGGCTTCCGCTGGCGCCTGGCTGCGCAAGTCGAGATCGCGGCCGGGCCGAGTGCTGGTATCCATGCATTCAGGAGCCCTAATCCCCGGATCGCGCTTCCCTTTTGCGCGACCGATGAAAGTCAAGTGCTGCGCTGGCCGCTCTTTGCGGTGCCGGATCCGCGCGGCGCCTGGCCGCGGTCGCTTCGGGCGGTTAGGTTGTCGTGCGGGCGCGGGTGACTGACGTAGCGAAGCGCAG
>DASTIC010000131.1:0-16038 GCA_035717845.1 Solirubrobacteraceae bacterium | reverse complement strand
CCAGGTGGCAAGCGACGACCTGCCCTCGAAGCCTTCGAGACCCTTCAGCACGCCAAGCCACGCCTCCTGGACGACCTCTTCCGCCACCGCCCGGCTGCTGACATAGGTTCGGGCCACGGCGAGCATCGTGCCGTAGTGGCGGTCCACGAGAGCTTCGAACGCGCGCTCGTCACCGGCCCGCAACCTCGCGAGGAGCTCGACCTCTTCAGCGCTGGCTGTGCGCTCCTTCAGTGGGGCCTCGGTCACGCACGGCGAACCTACCGCCGGCCACTCGTCGCGTCCAGGCCGTAACGCCTGGCGCCGACGGCCGACTAGCCAGCATGAGCACCCTCACCCCGCACGCCGTCGCCCGTACTGCCGGCCGGACCGGCGCTTCCACGCCGATCGCCGATTACGGGCTGCTGGCTGACTGCAACTCGTCAGCACTGGTGGATCGTTCGGGCTCGATCGACTGGCTGTGCCTGCCGCGTTACGACAGCGACGCGCTCTTCGCGCGGCTGCTGGACCGCGATGCGGGCCACTGGTCGATCCGGCCGGCGGCCGCGTTCACGGCTCAGCGTCGCTACGTCCCCGGCACGCTGGTGATCGAGACGATGTTCACCACGGAGACGGGGTCCGTCCGGCTGTACGACGCGATGGCGTTCGCCGACGGGCAGCGCGGTCACGAGCTCGGATTCGATGCTCCGCATGAGGTGCTGCGTGGCGTCGAGGGGGTCGATGGCGAGGTCGAGCTGGTGATGGAGCTGGCGCCGCGTCCCGAGTACGGGCTGATCATGCCGCTGATCCGGCTCGAGGACGGCGGGGCGCGCACGTTCGGCTCCGGGCGGGTTTCGGTCCGCTCGAGCGTGCCGCTCGAGGTCGCCGACGCGACGATGCACGCCACGTTCACGGTCCGCGCCGGTGAACAGGTCGGCTTCTCGCTGCGCTGGGCGTCCGCTGAGGATCGCCGCGCACCCGAGCCCACGCCGGCCGAGCGCGTCATGGCGAAGATCGACGACACGGCCGAGGCGTGGCGCTCGTGGGAGGCCGAGCACGACGTCTACGAGGGCGAGCACCACGATCTCGTTCAGCACAGCGCCCGGATCCTGAAGGGCCTCACGTACCGGCCGACCGGCGCGATCGTGGCGGCGCCGACGACCTCGCTGCCGGAGACCGTGGGCGGCGAGCGCAACTGGGACTACCGGTTCTCGTGGATCCGCGACTCGAGCCTGACGCTCGAGGCGCTGTACATCGGCGCCTGCCCGGACGAGGCCGAGGAGTTCGTCTCGTTCATGACCAGCTCGGCCGGCGGGCGCGCGAGCGAGGGCTCGCTGCAGATCATGTACGGGATCGGCGGCGAGCACGATCTGTCCGAGCGTGAGCTGGGACACCTCGCCGGGTGGCGCGACTCGCGGCCCGTGCGGGTCGGCAACGGCGCGTGGAACCAGGTGCAGCTCGACGTCTACGGCGAGCTCCTGAACGCGCTGCACCTCTATCGCGAGCGCCTCGGGGATCTGCACCCGGAGATCCAGGCCTTCGTGGCCGACCTCGCCGACACCGCCGCCCGACGGTGGCACGAAACGGACTCGGGGATCTGGGAGATGCGCGGCGAGCCGCGTCACCACCTGTCCTCGAAGGTCATGTGCTGGGTCGCCCTCGACCGCGCTGTCAAGCTGGCGCCGCAACTCGGCGACCACGCCAAGGTCGCGGAATGGAGCGCCGCGCGCGACGAGATCCGCGAGGCGATCCTGTCCCGCGGCTGGAGCGAGGCGCGCCAGGCGTACGCGCAGTCGTTCGACTCCGACGAGCTCGACGGCGCGCAGCTGCTGATGCCGATCTACGGCTTCCTGCCCGCGACCGACCCGCGGATGCGCTCGACGATCGAGGCGATCGCGCGCGACCTCACCGAGGACGGGCTCGTCCTGCGCTACCGCGCCGAGGAGGGCCTGAACGCCGACGGCCTGACCGGCGAGGAGGGCACGTTTGTGATCTGCTCGTTCTGGCTCGTCTCCTGCCTCGCGCAGGCCGGCGAGGTCGAGCGCGCCGAGCGGCTGTTCGAGCAGCTCGCCGGCTACGCGAACGACCTCGGTCTGCTCGGCGAGGAGATCGACACCGCCAACGGCGAGCAGCTCGGCAACTTCCCGCAGGCCTACAGCCACATCGGCCTGATCACCGCGGCCTACGAGATCGACAAGGCACGGGCATGAGCGGCTTCGACGTCATCATCCTCGGCGGCGGGCCCGCGGGGGAACACTGCGCCGCGCGCCTCGCGGCCGGCGGCCGGCGCGTGGCCATCGTGGAGCGCGAGCTGCTCGGCGGCGAGTGCTCGTACTGGGGGTGCATCCCGTCGAAGACGCTCGTGCGCCCGGGCGAGGCGCTGCAGGCGGCGCGCGAGGTGCCGGGCGCTCGCGAGGCGGTTGCGGGACGCGTCGACGCGGCCGCGGCGTTCGCCTGGCGCGACTTCATGGTCTCCAGCTACGACGACACCGGCCAGACGCGGTGGGCGGACGGCGAGGGCATCACCGTCCTGCGCGGCGATGGCCGCCTCGACGGCCCGGGCCGCGTGCGCGTCGGCGACACCGTCCACTCGGCCGACGACATCGTCATCGCCACGGGCTCGGAGCCGGTGATCCCACCGGTCCCCGGGCTGCGGGAGCTCGAAGGCATCTGGACGAACCGGGAGGCGACTGGACTGACCGAGCTCCCGCGCCGGTTGCTGGTGCTCGGCGGCGGCGCCGTCGGGCTCGAGCTCGGCCAAGCGCTCGCCCGCATGGGCGCCTCGGTGGCGATGGTCGAGGGCGCCGATCACGTGCTCGCGCGTGAGCCCAAGCCGCTGGGCGACGCCGTCGCCGAGGCGCTTGCCGCCGACGGCGTCGAGATGCACCTCGGCCGGCACGCCGCCGCGGCGCGACGCGAGTCCCGTGAGTACGTGCTCGAGCTGGCCGACGGCACCGAGCTGCGCGGCGATCGGCTGCTCGTCGCCACCGGCCGGCGCCCGCGCGTCGCCGACCTCGGACTCGACACGCTGGGCCTGAACGGCCGGATCGAGATCGACGCGCGCATGCGCGTCGCCGACGGCCTGTGGGCGATCGGCGACGTGACCGGCATCTGGCCGCTCACCTACGTCGGCAAGTACCAGGGACGGATCGCGGCCGCCAACATCCTCGGCGAGGCGCGCGAGGCCGATTACTCCGCCGTGCCGCGGGTGGTCTTCACCGACCCGCAGGCGGCCGCGGTGGGAGAGACGGAAGGTCCGCTGACGACCACCGTCTCGCTCGCCGAAGTCCCGCGCACCGCGACGTATACGCGCGCGTACGACGCCAAGCCGGGATTCATGACTCTCGTCTCCGACGGCGAGTGTGTGACGGGCGCATACGCCGTCGGTCCCGAGGCCGGCGAGTGGCTGCAGCAGGCGACGCTCGCGATCCGCGCGCGTGTCCCGCTCACCGTGTTCGACGACGTCATCCAGCCGTTCCCGACGTTCTCCGAGGTCTTCCTGCACGCGCTGCAGGAGCTGAAGACCAAGCGGCACGCGGGAGCGGTCGCATGACGTCTCTCACGCGACTCGTCGAGACGGATGCCCACGAAGGTCCTGTCTACGTCGACGACGACGCGCTCTATTTCACGACACAGCGCCCCGACGTCGCGATCAAGCGCCTCGTGCTCGCTACTGGCGAGGTCACGACCGTCCGGGCCGCCGCCAACGTGGCCAACGGGATGGCGCTCGACGCCGAGGGACGGCTGATCGTCTGCGAGCAGGACCCCGCGGCGATCACGCGGTTCGACCCGGCCTCGGGCAACGTCGAGACGCTCGTCGACTCCTACGACGGCAGGCCACTGAACTCGCCCAACGACGTGGTCGTGACGCGCGACGGTGCCGTCTGGTTCAGCGATCCCAGCTACGGCCACCTGCAGGGGTTCCGTCCCCCGCCGGAGCTGCCCGATGCCGTGTACCGCTATGCGGACGGCGAGCTGACGATGGTCGCGGACGGCTTCGACAAGCCGAACGGGCTCGCGTTCTCGCCCGACGAGGACGTCCTCTACGTCGGCGACAACGGTGCGCCGCGCCGCGTCCTCGCGTTCGACGTGGTCGACGGCCGTCGCCTGGCGAACGGCCGCGTCTTCGCGCACAGCACACGGGAGCACCCGGACGGCCTCAAGGTCGACGGGGCGGGACGCGTCTACGCCTCGGCAGCCGACGGCGTGCGGATCTACGAGCCGACGGGCGCGCAGGTCGGCGAGATCCCGGTGCCGGGCGCCGTCAACTTCACCTTCGGAGGGCGGGACGGCGACGCCCTGTTCATCACGGCCGACAACGCGATCTGGGTCGCGGCCCTCGACATCAGGAGCTGAACACATGTCCATCGTCAGGACACGCAGGATCATCGACGACGCCGGCGCCAAGACCGTGCTCGACGCTGCCGAGCGCGCGGCGAACGAGGGCGGCGCGCGTGTCGTCATCGCCGTCGTCGACCCGTGGGGCGAGCTGATCGAGCTCCGGCGTACTCCCGGAGCCCAGATCGCCAGTTCGCGCGTCGCCGTCGACAAGGCGCGCACCGCCGCCATCTTCGTACGGCCGAGCCGCGAGATGGAGGAGCAGGTGTCCGGCGGCCGCATCGGAGCGCTCGCGTTGCACGGCGCCGCGTGCCTGACCGGCGGCGTGCCGCTGGTCCGCGACGGCGAGGTCGTCGGCGCGATCGGCACGAGCGGCGAGACGCCGAACGAGGACGAGGCGATCTCGCTCGCGGGCACGGCCGCGGACTTCTCGGTCGCCGAGATGCCGGCGCTCACCTACGAAGGCGCCAAGCTCGCCGCCGAGGCGGCGGCCGCCGAGGCCGCGCGGCGCGGCGTCGCCCCGGTTATCTCCGCTGTAGACGCCGGCGGCGCGCTGATGTTCCTGGTGCGACCCGACGGCGCGCAGGTGGCCAGCGTCGACGTGACGACGGACAAGGCCCGGACGGCCGCCATCTACCGCCGGCCGAGCAAGGACTTCGAGGACCAGGCCTCGGGCGGACGGCCCTCGGCGCTGCACTTGGCCCGGGCCGTGCCCCTGCAGGGTGGCATCCCGATCGAGCACAACGGCACCGTGATCGGGGCGATCGGCGTCAGCGGCGCCACGTCGGCCGACGAGGACAACGAGCTCGCCGGCATGGGCGCAGCCGCCGTGCAGACGGCGATGGCGCCCGCCAACGGCCACGCGGTCTTCTTCCCGGCCGCCGCGGTCGTCAAGCAGTTCGAGTCGGGCGGCCTGCTGCTCGACGACCGGGCGTACAAGATCGACGCCGGCCGGCGCGAGGCGCCGGGCGAGGCCGAGTACCACGAGCACGTCACGGACGTCATGCACGTGGTGCGCGGCACCGCGACGGTCATCACCGGCGGCGAGCTGCGCGACGTGCGTGAGATCGCGCCCGGCGAGCTGCGCGCAGGTGCGGTCGATGGCGGCCAGCGACACGAGCTGCGCGAGGGCGACGTGCTCGCGATCCCGAGCGGCGTCCCGCACCAGTTCGTCGAAGTCACCGACCCGTTCCTCTACTTCGTCGTAAAGGTGGCGGCATGACCACCGGGATCGATGCCGCGCCGGCCGTCGACTCGGCCGCACGCCTGCCGGGCCCGCCCGAACTGCTGCCCGGACGACCGGATGCCCTCGTCGACCTGCAGACGGAGGAGGGCGCGGCGCTCGTGGGCGGCCAGTGGCGCTATGCGGACGCGCGCGTCGAGGAGGTCAGCTTCGTCGAGCTCGCCGGCCCAGGGGCGCCCGACCCGCTCGGCCCCGGCACCGTGGCGAATTGCACGTACGACATCGTGCCGCACGCCCAAGCGGCCGACTTCGACGACTCCAGGTGGCAGCGGCTGGCGCCGGCAGACACGATGCGCCGACTTTCGACGGGCCGCGTCTGCTTCAACTGGTACCGGATCGATGTGACGATCCCCGAGCGCATCGGCGAATTCGACCCCCGGGGTGCCACCGTCGTGTTCGAGGTCGTGATCGACGACTACGCAGAGGTCTGGGTCAACGGCGAGATGCCGCTCGCGCTCGGGCTCGCCGGTGGCCAAGTCGTCGCGGGCTTCAACGCGCCCAACCGCGTCGTCCTGACCCGCGACGCTCGGCCAGGCGATCGCTTCCAGATCGCCGTGCTCGGCATGAACGGCCCGATCTCGGCCTCGCCGGCGAACTACATCTGGATGCGCACCGCCACCCTGGAC
The DNA here is from genome assembly GCA_035717845.1 of Solirubrobacteraceae bacterium. Lineage (GTDB taxonomy): Bacteria > Actinomycetota > Thermoleophilia > Solirubrobacterales > Solirubrobacteraceae > DASSUW01. The sequence goes on along the minus strand of DASTIC010000131.1, from coordinate 9,855 downwards.
CTCTACGCCGCCGAGCGAGCCCGCCCGGCCGAACGCGTCAACGCCGGGCTCGAGCGGGTCGCCGGGGGCTTCGAGTTCACCGAAGGTCCCGTGTGGTCGCCCGACGGAGCGCTGCTGTTCAGCTCGCCGAACACGAACACGATCTACCGCCTGGACCCCGACGACGGACGCGTGACCGTCTTCCGCTCCAAGAGCGGGTACAGCGGGGTCGACATCGGCCGCTACGTCCAGCCCGGGTCCAACGGCCTGGCGTTCTCGCCCGACGGGCTGCTGACGATCTGCCAGCACGGCAACCGTCGCGTGATCCGCGTCAACCCGCACGGCGACACGACCGTGCTCGCCGACCGCTACGACGGCCGTCGCCTCAACAGCCCCAACGATCTCGTCTACCGCTCGGACGGCACGCTCTTCTTCACCGATCCCCCGTTCGGCCTGCCGGACACGTTCGACGACCCGGCCAAGGAGCTCCCGTTCAGCGGAGTGTTCAGGGTTCGCGACGGCCAGATCTCACTGGTGACTGACGAGCTCCTCGGCCCGAACGGGGTCGCGCTGTCCCCGGACGAGCGCTACCTGTACGTCGGCAATTGGGATCTGGAACGGAAGGTCGTGATGCGCTACGACCTCGACGCACGTGGCCCCGGCGAGGTCTTGTACGACATGACCGAGGCGCCGGGCGAGGACGCGATCGACGGCATCAAGGTCGACCCCGACGGCACCCTCTACGTCTGCGGGCCGGGCGGGATCTGGGTGCTCTCGCCGGAGGGCGAGAGGCTCGACCTCATCGAGCTGCCCGAGAGCCCGCACAACCTCGCGTGGGGCGACGCGGACCGCCGCGCGCTCTACATCACCGCCCTGACCAGCATCTACCGGATGAGGCTGCCATGAGCAAGAACCTGGACATCGGCACGGCGATTCCCGATTTCCTGCTGCCGGACGAGAACGGCGAAACGCACCGCCTCTCCGAACTGCAGGGCGACAACGCGCTCGTGCTGCACCTCAGCCGCGGCGAGCACTGCCCGCGCGAGCGCATGCACCACCGCGAGCTCCTGCGCTTCCACGAGTGGTGCTCCGTGGCGTTCACCGAGCTGGTGACGATCATGCCCAACGAGCAGCACGACGTGTACAAGCTCAAGATCTCCACCGGCGCCCGCTGGACGTTCCTCTCCGACGAGGACCTCGAGGTGCAGCGGCACTTCGACATCAACGAGTACACCGACCCCCACCACGACAACGCCGGTGTCCCCCACACGCTGATCCTCGCCCCGGGTCTGATCATCGACAAGGTCTACGTCGGCTACTGGTTCTGGGGCCGCCCGTCCAACGAACAACTATGGGCCGACCTCGGCGAGCTGCACCGCCGCATCAAGGCAGACTTCGACCCGACCACGCCGGAGGCGCGGGCGCTCTTTCAGCCTCAGGCGGCCTGATCACTTCGCCCAACGGAGAAGCGAGGCCCGCGCTCTTACGCTTTGGCGGTGATGTTGCGTGTTCGGCTGCTCGGTCGTCTCGAGATCGATGCGGGAGTGGCGGGCGTCGACGTCCCGGCCGGGAGACCCGCACGCCTTCTTCTCGGCTGGCTTGCCGCCTTCCCAGGTGAGCATGCGCGTGCCGAGGTCGCAGCCCGGTTGTGGCCGGAGGTGCTCGACTCGAGCGCCCGTGCGAGCCTGCGCACCGCACTCAGTGAGTTGCGCGCGGCGCTCGGTCCGGCGGCCGTGCATGTGAAGGCGACGCGCGAGACCGTCGCGCTTGGCGGGCTGGCCCTGTGGGTCGACTCCCGCGAGTTCTCCGAGCTCATCGGCGCGGGCCGCTGGGAGGACGCACTCGCGCTATGTCGCGGTGAGGTCCTGGAAGGGCTCGACGAGGAGTGGGTGCTGCAGGCACGCTCCCGGCACGCAGCGGAACGAGCGGACGCGGCCGTTGCGCTCGTGCGCGCGGCGACGGCGGCGGGGGATGTCCGCTCAGCGCTGACGTCCGCTCGTCGTCTGGCCGCATGGGATCCGCTGGACGAGACCGCTGAACGTGAGCTGATGCTGGCGCTGGCGGCAGCGGGTGACTCTGCGGCCGCGCTTCGCTCCCACGCCGAGTTCTCGCGGCGGCTGGCGCGTGAGCTGGGGCTTGCTCCTTCGATGGCAACGCGCGAGCTGGCGTCGCGGCTACGGCGTGAACAGCTCGAGACGGCTGCCGCCGCCGCATCCGGCCCGCCGTTGCCCGGGCGCCTCGACGCGGTCCGCGGTGGCGTGTTCGCGGGCCGGGAGGCGTCGGCCGCTCGTCTTCATGAGGCGTTCGCGCGCACGCGCAGCGGCGAACGCTGTCTCGCGCTGGTGACCGGGGAGCCGGGGATCGGCAAGACCCGCCTGCTGGCGGAGTTCGCGGATACGGTTCAGAACGCCGAGGCACTCGTGCTCTACGGCCGCTGCGAGGAGGAGCCGGCGACGCCATACCAGCCGTTCGCCGAGGCGCTCGCGCCGCTCGCGGTCCCTGACGTTCTCGTCGCCGACCTTGGGCAGCTGGCGGCCGGCCGCCCGGGCGAGCCGGCCTCCGACCCGGAGGTCGGACGTGCCCGGATGTTCGACGCCGTCGCTGCGTGGCTAGAGGAGATGGCGGCGACGCGGCCGCTCGTGCTGGTCCTGGACGACCTGCATTGGGCGGATCGGGCCACATTGCTTCTGATGCGCCGCTTGGCGACTCGGCCTCAGCGCGTCCCGCTGCTCCTGCTGGGGAGCGCCCGGGACGCCGAGCTGGGCCCGGGCCACCCGCTCATGGACGCGCTCGCCGAGGTCCGGCGCGACAGGCCGGTCGTCCGGGTGGCCCTTCACGGGCTCGACGAGGCGGCCGTCGCCACGGTCTTCGAGGAGTTGACCGGGACGCGCCCAGATCGAGGCGCAGCCCGCTTGCTCAGCGAGCGAACCGGTGGGAACCCGTTCTTCCTTCGCGAGCTGGCGCTGCATGCTGGCAAGGACGAGGCGGTCGCACTCCCGGATGCCGTACGCGACGTCGTCGCCGTACGTGCCGGTCGGCTCCCCGAGCGCGCACGACGACTGCTCGAACTCGCTGCCGTCGCGGGCGCCGAGTTCGATGCGGACCTCATGCGGGCGGGAACGGGCGAGCCGGAGGAGACGGTCCTGGACGCGCTGGACGATGCCCTGCGCGCGGGCCTGCTGAGGGAGCTCCCGGGAACCGAGGAGCTGGCGTTCGCGCATGCGCTGGTGCGGGACGCGCTCGTCGGCCAGTTGTCGGCCGCGCGGCGCGCGTATCTCCACCGACGCGTCGCGGACGCGCTGACCGAGCGTGCCAACTGCGCGCCCGAGCGGTGGCTGGTCCCGCTCGCGCACCATGCACTCTCCGGCGCCCGCCAGGACCCCGAGCCCGCGCTCGGGTACGCGTTGGACGCGGCGCGACAGGCCGTCGAGCGCCTGGCCTGGGAGGACGCGGTCGAACTGCTCGAGCGCGCCGAGGAGCTCGCGCGCGGCCGGGCGCGACCGGCCCGGCTGGCCGAGGTTCTCGTCGCGCTCGGCGACGCCCGCCTGCGGGCAGGCGAGACCGATCGCGCTCGGGTCGCGTTCGAGGAGGCGGCGCGGCTCGCCCGCGAGGAGCGGCGCGGCGACCTCCTCGCGCGTGCGGCGCTGGGCGTCGCCGGGCTCGGCGTGACGATCGTCGCGGTCGACAAACCGCTCGTCGCGCTCCTCGAGGAAGCGCTCGAGCGCCTCCAGCCGGACCACGCTTCGCTTCGGGTACGGCTGCTCTCCAGGCTTGCCATCGCTCTCGCGTACGCGCCCGACGAGCCACATCGACGGCGGCTCGTCGAGGAGGCGGTCACGACAGCGCGCGAACTCGGCGACGCGGGCGCGCTCGCTGTCGCGCTCACCGCCTCGCACGTCGTGCACTGGGCGCCCGAGCATCTGACGGTGCGCCTCGCCGCCGCAGACGAGCTCCTCGCGCTCGGCGAGCGGACCGGTGACCCGGAGATTGAGCTTCACGGGCGGCACTGGCGCATCGTCGACCTGCTCGAGCAGGGGCACGTTGCCGCGGCCGAAGACGAGATCCTGCTCTACGAGCGGGTGGCCACAGAGGCGCGGCTGCTCCCGTTCTCGTGGTACGTCCCGGCATGGCGTGCGGCGGTTTCGGGCTACCGGGGTGAGGTCGGCGCGGCGAGACGACTCGCGCAAGAGGCGCACGCTCAGGCGATGCGTGTCCGGGATGACAACGCCGAGCCGGTGCTGAGGTCGAACCACTACACGCTCCACGTCGTCGAAGAGGCGTGGGAGGAGGTCGACCTGGATCACCTGCGAGCCAGGATGGCGTCGCCCGCGGGGCCGTCCTACCGAGCCTACCTCGCGCTCTGCCTCGCCGAGCTCGGCGACCACGACGCGGCGCGCGCGCTGCTCGACGAGGCGGTGGCCGAGGGCCCCGAGCGCATGCTGCGCGATGCCAACCTCGTGGGCGGGCTCGCGCAGCTCGCGGAGGCGTCCGCCGCCGTCAGCCACGCCGAGTGCGCCGCTACGGTCGTCGCGCTGCTCGAGCCTTTCGCTGACCGCATGGTCGTGTTCGTACGGGCAACCGCGCTCGCCGGCTCGGTCGCGCGACCGCTCGGCCGCGCCCTGGCGACGGCCGGACGAATCGACGAGGCGATCGAGGCGCTGGAGGCCGCGATCGCCGCCGATGGCGTGCGCGGCGGGATCCCACTCGCGGCGCGCGCCCGGCGCGACCTCGCCGAGATCCTGCTCGCCCGCGGCGCTCGCGGAGACGGTCCACGGGCGGGTGCGCTGCTCGAGGAGGCGGCTCGGGCGGCGGACCGCCTCGGCCTCGCCGAGCCGGCCCGCCGCGCACGCGCGCTGCGCGCGTCCGCTACGGCCGCGCCTCCAGCACGCGGTTGAACGGCGTCTCGGCCGCGCGGCGGACCGATGAGAAGCCCGCCTTCTCGAGCAGTCCGCGGAGCGTCGCCTCCGCCGCCTGGTTGCCCAGCGCCGGCGTCTCCGGGCCGCCGTCGGCGATCGCATGCGGCACGCAGATCAGCGCCGAGCCGCCATAGAAGAGGCGACCGACCGGGTTGAGGTTGTCCTCCGTCCCCTCGCCGGCCTGCGGCTCCACGAGCATCAGCGTCCCATCGGACGCCAGCGTCTCGCGGATGTGGCGCCCCGCTGCGGCCGGATCGCCGAGGTCGTGGAACGTGTCGAAGACGCAGACGAGGTCGTATCCCTCGCCCGGGAACGCATCTGCGCCCGCGACCTCGAACCGCACCCGGTCGGCGACGCCCGCCTCGGCGGCCGCATCGCGGGCGCGCTCGATCCCGTCCGCGTGGGAGTCGAAGCCTGCGAACGTCGACGCCGGGAAGGCCTCGGCCATGATGATCGTCGAGGCGCCATGGCCGCAGCCGACGTCCGCCACGCGCGCCCCCGCCTTCAGCTTCTCGACGACGCCGTCGAGCGCCGGCAGCCACTCGCCGGCCAGATGCTGGCGGTAGCCGGCGCGGAAGAACACCTCGGTGCCGGTGAAGAGCCGGTGATCGTGATCGTTCCAGTGCAGGCCCGCGCCGCTGCGGAACGCCTCGGCCAGCCCCTCCTCGTCGGCGAACAGCGACGCCAGGATGTCGTACGCACCGAGCAGGTAGAACGCACTCTGATCGTCGGCGAGCGCGACCGCCTGCTCCGGCGGGAGCGTGTATTGCCCGCTCGCGACGTCGTATGTCACGTAGCCGCCGGCGGCCTGGTTGCCGAGCCACTCCCGCACCATCCGCGGCTCGGTCCCGCTCCGTTCCGCAAGCTCCTCCGGCGTAGCGGGACCGCCCTCGGCCAGAGCGCGGTAGAGGCCGAGCCGCGCGCCGAGCCGAACGAGCGGCGCGCTGAACGCTGCCCCCAGATCCACCACCGCCTGGCCCATGAACGCCTCGAGCCGGGACTGATCGATCGCTGTCGTCGACATTCGACACCTCCTCGACATTGACTGACGCAACGATCGTCGCGGTCGCCCGCAAACGCAGCGCAAGCCGCGCGTCAGTCGGCGCCGTTGCGCCGCTCGATCAGCTGGTACGCCAGGCCCGTCGCGGCGGCGTAGACGGCGTGGTGGAAGGCGTCGATGGCGATTTCCCGCTTGGACCAGAAGATCGCCGGCGGGGCGATGTCGAGGGCCGGGAGCGTGACCTGTTCGGCGCCGTACACCGCTGCGCCATGCGCCAACGTCGCCGCCTTCGGCGAGAGGCCTGCCGCGGCGAGCAGCCCGCGCACGATCCCCCAGCCGGTGCCGTAGCCCCAGTGCGAGAGGTCGTTGAAGCGGGCGCTCGCCAGCGCGGAATCGAACTCCTTGATGCCGAGCACCTTCGCCGTCGCGCGCGCGGGCGCCGTGCTCGGCGCGCGACCCCGCAGGCGTGCCTCCAGCGTGCTGGAGACCGTCATGGCCGCCGTGCCGGCAACGCCGGCGACGAGGCCGCGTCCGATGCTGTCGATGGTCTTCATGCCGTCTCCTGGAGCTCGAGGTTGCCCTTGCCGTTCGCGGCCGCCTCGGCGCGCGCGCCGAGCCTGTCGAGCAGGTGGTCGCCGACGCGTAGGGCGTTCGCCATCGCGGTCAGCGCCGGGTTCACGGCGCTCGACGACGGGAAGAAGCTCGTGTCGACGACGTAGACGTTGTCGAGGTCGTGCGCCTTGCAGTTGACGTCGAGCACCGACTCTTCGGGGTCGGTGCCGAAGCGGGCGGTCCCGCACTGGTGCGCGACGCCGGCCAGCGGGATCCGCTGGTCGAGGATCGTGCGGCTCGGGATGCCCTGATGGCAGCCCAGATCGCCGAGCAGGCCCTTGAGCTTGGCGAGCAGGCGCCGGTGCGCGTCCTCGTTGTGGTAGGTCTTGGCAAGGTGGATGCGGCCGTCGCGGTCGACGGTGACGCGGTTGTCGGGGTGGGGCAGGTCCTCGCTGGTGAGCCAGAAGTCGATCGCGTGCTTGGCGAGGTAGTCGAGCGCGAGATTGGGTGCGAACCACGGCGCTCCCGCGCGCAGGATGTTGCGGTCGCTCTTGCCGAGCATCTGGATGTGGCCGAGCGGGAGCTCGGAGTCCTCGGCCCCCCAGTAGTAGTCGTTGACGCCGAGCGTCTTCTGGAACTTCGTCTCGTTCGGCGTCTGCGAGATCGCGATGACACCCGAGTTGATGTGGGCCATGTAGTTGCGGCCGAGTTGCCCAGAGCTGTTGGCCAGCTCGGAGCGCAGCAGCAGCGCCGCCGAGTTGACCGCGCCGCACGAGACGACCACGACGTCGGCGCCGAATTCCAGGCGCTCGCCGCGGCGGTCGACGACGACGCGCGAGACGGTCGCGCCGTCGGCTTCTAGCCGCTCGACGTTCGCGTGGGTCAGCAGCGTCACGTTGTCATGCCGCAGAGCCGGTCGCACGCAGAGGACGTGGGCATCGGCCTTGCCATCGGTCAGGCAGGGGAAGCCGTCGAAGCGGTCACAGCGCACGCAGCGGCCCGCTTCGGGATCGGACTCGTTCAGGTCGACGCCGACCGGCAGGTGGAACGGGTGGTGGCCGGTGGCGAGAAAGTCCTCGTGCAGCTGCTGGATGCGCGGCTCGTGCGAGACGGCGGCATACGGGTATGGCCCCGAGGCCGGTGGCTCGGTGGGGTCCTCTCCACGCTCGCCATGGACGAGGTACAGCTTCTCTGCCTCGGTGTAATAGGGCTCGAGGTCGGCGTACGACAGCGGCCATGCTGGAGAGGTCCCGCCGTAGTGCTGCACCTCGTCGAAGTCGCGCTCGCGCAGGCGGAAGAGGATCGCGCCGTAGAACTTGGTGTTGCCGCCGACGAAGTACTGCTGGTGGGGCTTGAACGGGTTGCCGTCCTTGTCGATCCACTCCTCGCCGGACAGGTAGCGGTCCTTGTTGAAGACCTCGTGGCTGTCCCAGTTCTCGGGCTCGCGCGGCAGGTAGCCGCCGCGCTCGAGCAGCAGGATGCGCTTGCCGGACGGCGCGAGGCGGTGCGCGAGCGTGCCACCCCCCGCCCCGGTCCCGATGATGATCACGTCGTAGTGGTCCATGGTGCCTCCAGTCAGACGAGGGCGATCGGCGATGTCCACGCGCCGGTGGCGCCGCGCAGCTTGGGATGGGTGAGGATCAGCGCGAACTCGCGCACGCCGTCAGCGGCGAGCGCGGCGGTGTCGAGGTTCTCGACGATGAACACGCCGTGCTCGACGTTCAGGGTCTGCGGCACCTCGAACGGCCGTGATGGGTCCTCAGCCGGGACCGGTCCGTAGCTCCAGGTGTCGCAGCCAGTGAGCGCCACGCCGTGCTCGACGAGCCAGGCGGCGACCTCCATGCCGGGGCCGGGCTCGCGCGAGAGGTAGGTCTCCGGCTCTTGCCAGTGCGCTCCCCAGCCGGTGTGGAACAGCACCGCGTCACCCGGCGTCGGCTCGATGCCCGCGAGGTGCTCGAGGCGGATCACGTCGACGCCGGCCGCGTCGACGAGCCACCCGCGCGTGACGATCTGCGGGACGGTCTCGACGCCGAGGTGGCGGACGCCGGCGGTGTCGGCCAGCTCGGCGACGCTGTAGCCGTTATAGCCGCGATCGCCGATCTGGAGGTGGCTGAGCGCATCGAGGTGCGTGCCGAGCTGCTGCGTGGCAGCTACCTGCTCGGTGATCCAGTTGACGCGGTTCTCGCCGACGCCCTTGCCGTTGGCGTGGTGCGCCGTGGTTACGAGCGTCTGGCGGAAGAAGCGGCCCGGGAAGGCCGGGATCGTCTCGTCGAGCACGCGGCCGAGGTCGTAGAGCCGCCCTGCGCGGACGAGCCCGAGCGCCTCGCGGCGCTTGGCCTCGTCCACGTGGACGAGCATCCCGACGTCCGAGCTCACTCCGACGACCACGGCGTGGAGAAGCTCGGGAACAAGGTCAGGCCGCCGTCGACGAACAACGTCTGGCCCGTGATGTAGGCGGCGAGGTCGCTGGCCAGGAAGCAGGTCACGCCGGCCATCTCGCCGGCGTCGCCGGCGCGGCGCATCGGGATGTGCTCCTCGACCTGCGCCCGCTTGACCGGGTCGTCGATCCACGCACGGTTGATCGGCGTCACCGTCGCGCCCGGGCCGACCCCGTTGACACGGATGTTCCGCGCGGCGAACTCGAGCGCCAGCGTGCGCGTGAGGTTCTGCATCCCGCCCTTGCTCGTCGAGTAGCCGAGGTAGTTGGGCTTCGGGATCAGCTGATGGACGCTCGAGATGTTCACGATCGAGCCGCCCTTCTCCTCGGCGAGGAAGTGCCGGATCGCCTCGCGCGCGCACATGAACGAGCCGCGCAGGTTCACGGCGAGCACGCGATCGAACTCGGCGCTGGAGAGGTCCTCGGTCGGGCGCGAGATCTGGATGCCGGCGTTGTTGACGAGGATGTCGATGCCGCCGAGCCCGTCGACCGCCTCGCCGACCATCCGCACGACGTCGTCCTCGCGCGACACATCGCCGCCGACGAGCACGTCCTGCACGCCCTCCTGGCGGACCTTGTGGATACAGGCGTGCACCTGTTCCTCGGTGTCGTGCGCCTCCTCGGGCACGCGCAGGTAGTTGATCGCGACGTTGGCGCCGTACTGGGCGAAGCGCACGGCGATCGCCTGGCCGATCCCCGAGCTGCCGCCGGTCACCAACACGTTCTTGCCCTGCAGACCGGGCAGAACGTCGCTCCCGGGGTCAACGGTGGGCAGGGTCTGGGACATACATCCTCCTTGGGTTAGGGGCACGCAGCAGCACCAGGCCGCCGAGCGGGAACAGCAGGACGGAGAGCAGGCCGGCGCCGATCAGCGCGGCGCTACCGGCGGCGTCGATGAGGCCGAGGTCCATCCCGATCGCCGTGGCGGCGACGATGAACGGCAGCGACGTTGCCTGCATGAGCGCCGCGAC
>DASTIC010000130.1:0-11018 GCA_035717845.1 Solirubrobacteraceae bacterium | reverse complement strand
AACCTGTGCGCGGTCGACACGGCGGCGCCGTTCGAGTGCACCGGCTTCGACACTACGGCCCGCGCCGAGGGGCTCTACGACCTCCAGGCGATCGTCGAGGACAACGCCGGCCTCATCACCACGAGCGCCGCGACGACGATCAGGATCGACCGGACGGTGCCGTCGGCCGCGACCCTCATCAACCCGGGCGCTTCGCTCCAGGGCTCGGTGACGCTCAGCGGCACCGCGACCGACGCGGCGTCGGGAATCCAGTCCTGGACCGCGCAGTACAGGCTGACGGGCACCACACCGTGGCTCGACGCCTGCACCGATACGACGGTCACCGGGCCCTCCAGCTACTCGTGCGCGTGGGCGACGACCCCGGTGGCGGACGGCGTCTACGAGCTGCGCGCGGTCGGCGTCGACGTTGCCGGCAACCAGACGGCCGCGACGACGCAGACCAACAAGCGCGTCGACAACGTCGTGCCCACCGTGGCGCTGACCGATCCGGGCACGCCGCTGACCGGCACCGTGACGCTCGACGCGACCGCCTCCGACGGCGGCGGCATCGCATCCGTCGCCTTCGAGCGTTCGCCGGCGGGCGCGGGCACGTGGACGAACATCTGCACCGACTACTCCGCGCCCTACACCTGCTCGTTCCCGACGACGGGAGTCGCCGACGCGAGCTACGACCTGCGGGCGGTCGCCAGCGATAACGCCGCCCGCACGGCATCATCCGTGGTGGCCTCGCGCTGGATCGAGAACGTCGGGCCCTTCGGCGTCGACGTGCAGACGACCTCCGGCGGCGCCATCGTGGGCCGGACCGACGCCGGCGACACGATCTCGCTCACGTACAGTGAGCCGATCGCTCCGGCCTCGGTTCTCGCGGGCTGGGACGGCACCGCGACGGCGATGCGCGTCTACCTCTCGCAGGCCGGCAACAACGACCGCATGGACTTCCGTGACGCCGCCGGCACGACGCGGCTCAACCTCGTGCTCTCGGCGACCGACCTCACGCTGGCGCGCAACTACGTCACCGGGGCCGTGGTCCTCAACGGCACGATGGTCCTCAACGGCAACACGATCACCGTCACGTTCGGCACCGTGGTGTCGGGCGCGCCCTCGCTCGCGACCGCGACCGGGACGGGCGCGCTCACCTGGCGCCCCTCGGCCTCGGCGCAGGACATGTTCGGCAAGGCGAGCACGACCACCCAGGTCACCGAGGGTGGCACGGCGGACGCGGACTTCTGATGCGCGCGCTGCTGCCCCTCATCGGCTCGCTGGCCATGGCCCTCTCGGCCCTCGGGCTCGCGTTCGCGGCTCCCGGGGAGGAGCGCGGCGACCTCGCGGCTGTGCGCGTCGCGGCGGCGGCGGGGGCCGTGCACATCGTCAACTCCCGCGAGGGGACCGCCGTGCTCGGCGCCGAGGCGCTCCAGCCGGGCGAGCAGGTCAGCGGAACCGTGCAGATCGGGAACGATGGCACCCTGGCGGGCGACCTCGTGCTGCGGGCCGGGGCGCTCACCGACACGGCCGGGGCGGGCGGCGGCAGGGTCTCGGACGCGCTCCACCTCAGCATCGTCGACGTGACGAGCCCCGCCCAGCCCGCGGCGCTCTACGCCGGCCCGCCGGCCGGCTTCACCGAGGTCGCGGCCGGAAGGGTCGCGGCGGGGGGAGCGCGCGACTACCGGATCGACGCGACGTTCGCGACGCCCCCGGGCGACGACAACCGCTTTCAGGGATCCGTGCTCAGCCTCGGGCTCGAGTGGGGCGCGACGGCGGTGCCGCCGGCTGAGACGCCGACGCCGGATCCCGGCACGCCGGCGCCCGCTCCCGTCACCCCGGGGCCTGCTCCCACGACGCCCACCCCGGTCGCGCCCGTCCCCGCGACGGCGCTCGCCGACCTGCTCGGGCTCCCGCGGGCCGGGACGTGCGTGAGCGCCGGCACGCTGCGCTTCCGGCTGCGCGCCCCGAACGGCGGGCGCGTGCTCTCGGCGAGAGTGGCGGTGAACCGGAAGACGAAGCTTAAGGGCGTCAAGGCGCTGGCCGCGATCAAGCTGCGCAAGCTCCCGAAGCGCACCACCGTCGCGGTCACCGTCAAGGCGTCCGACCGCAAGACCTACAAGGCGTCGCGCACCTACGCCGCCTGCACGAGCGCCACGCGGCGCGGCTGAGCGCTCACCGGCACAGCCTCCAGATCCCGCGTCCGGCCGCCCGCGCGCGCAGCTCGGCGGCCCGGAAGGCGCCGAGCCGGGCGAACGGCCGCCCGTCGTAGACGTACACGCGCGCCCAGCCGCGCCGGAGCTGGTGCTCCTGGAGCGACTCGCCATCCGACGACGCGTACGCCAGCAGGCGGTCGTAGCGGTCGTAGGTGTCCTGCGTCGGATCCGTGCGCAGCGTCACCGGCCGGCCCGCGAACCCCTCGAGGGCGGCCGTCGCCCGCTTGCCGCCGCACTCCACCGGCCGTGCCGGATGGTGGGTCTCCGGCGTGTCGATCCCGATCAGCCGCACGGTGTACCGGCGGTCGCCGGCCTGGACCTTGATCGTGTCGCCGTCGACGACCTCGGTGATCCGGCCCTCGATCTGTTGGCCGGCGGCCGGCTCGAGGTCCGCGCAGCCGGCGAGCGCGAGCACGGCGAGCAGCGCGATCCGTCGCATGACCGGCGACCATAGCCCCGCGGTCGGTCAGTAGCCGATCGCGATCTCCGCGCCGAGCTCGAACGGCTCGACGAGCTCGATCCGGTCGCCGCTCCAGAAGCGGCCAGGGTCGTACCAGCTCGCCGGGCGCTTGTCCGGGAGCAGGCCCATGGCCTGATAGGTCGTGGCCACCAGCTCGGCGCAGTAGACCGCCTCGTTGGAGGCGGCCCGGCGGCGGACGCGCCCGGTCGCCCACGAGCGCATGAGGCTTGGCGTGGTCGGGAACGGGCGGCCGTCGTAGCGGTCGATGACCTTCATCAGCTCGTCCTCGTGGCGGCGCTCGAGCGTGCCCTGGAGCTGGCGCAGGAAGGCCCGCTGGCCGTACTTGGCGTCCCACACGCTGACGGCGTCGGCGAGCTTGTGCAGCTGCACGCCGCGCTGCCGCTCGCCGGTCCACACGGCGGGCAGCGAGCGGCCGAGCTCGGCGTGCCAGAGCAGGGGAGGGAGGTTGTCGAGCACGACGGCCATGCCGACGTGGTTGACGGGGCTGTTGGTGACCGTCTGGATCGCGCGGTCGGCCAGCGACCGGCCGCGGAACAGCCACAGGTCGCCGGTGGCCGCGGTGGCCACCGCGTCGGCGAGAGGAAGGGGCGTCGGGGCGCTCACGGGCCGTAACCTACGCAATCGATGCGCATCCCCTGGAAGCTGATCGGCGTGGCCGGCGTCGCAGGCGTCGCCGCGACGGGCGCCGTCGTCGCCCGCAACCGCCGGCCGGAGAGCGACCTGGAGCCGGACGAGCTGCGCGACCGCCTGCGCGGGCGTCTCGCCGCCGCCGAGGGCGGCGCCGAGCCCGCAGACGCCGACGGGTCGCGGGAACCCTGACCAGCGGCTCGTTCAGCGGCGCCCCCGCGGTCACGGTGCGCGGCCTCGTGCGCGAATACTCGTCCCGCCGCGGACCCGGCATCCGCGCCGTCGACGGGCTCGATCTCGAGGTGGCCGAGGGCGAGATCTACGGCTTCCTCGGGCCCAACGGCGCGGGGAAGACGAACGTGGTGCGCATCCTCACGACGCTGCTGCGGCCGACGGCCGGCACCGCGCTCGTCGCGGGGCACGACGTGGTGCGCGACGGCGATGCCGTCCGGCGCGCGATCGGGGTCGCGCTCCAGGAGGCGGCCATCGACCCGCTGATGACCGGGCGCGAGCTGCTGCGCATGCAGGGCGCGCTGCACGGGCTGCGCGGCAAGGAGGCGCGCGAGCGGGCGGCGTCGCTGCTCGACCGGGTCGGGCTCACCGAGGCCGGCGACCGGCGCGTGGGCGGCTACTCCGGCGGCATGCGGCGGCGACTCGACCTGGCGCTGGCGCTCGTGCACCGCCCGCAGGTGCTGTTCCTCGACGAGCCCACCACCGGCCTCGATCCCACGAGCCGCGTGGCGCTGTGGCGCGAGGTGCGCGCGCTGCACGCCGAGGGCACGACCGTGTTCCTGACCACGCAGTACCTCGAGGAGGCCGAGCAGCTCGCCGGCCGCGTCGGGATCATCGCCCGCGGCTCGCTGGTCGCCGAGGGCACGCCGGAGTCGCTGAAGGCGCGGGTCGGCCAGCCGACCGTGCACGTCGAGGTCGCCGACCCCGAGAGCGCGGAGCGGGCGCGGGCGGCGCTGGCCGGGCTCGGTGAGGTGGACCCGCCGGCCCCCAACGCCCCCGCTCGCGTGGCGGTGCGCACGGCTTCCGGCAAGGCGGCGATCGCGCCGATCATCCGGGCGCTCGACGAGGCGTCGGTGGCGGTCGAGTCCGTCGAGGTCGAGACGCCGACGCTCGACGACGTGTTCATGGCCGTCACCGGCTCCCACGTCGAGGGCGCCGCGGCGTGAACATCGAGCGCGAATGGCGCGTCGTCGCCGCCCTCGGGCGGCGGGCGACCAGCGTGCAGTTCCGGCGCGCCCAGCTGCTGATGCCGACGTTCGTGCTCCCGCTGATGCTGCTCGCGGTGATCGCCAGCGGCACGAGCGCGGCCCAGGGGCTGCGCGGGTTCCCCGACGTCGCGTCGTACCTGACGTTCGTGGTCCCCGGGACGATCGTGCAGGGCACGATCCTCGCCGGCCTCACCGCGGGCATCGCGCTCGCGTCGGACATCGAGTTCGGGTTCTTCGACCGCCTGCTCGCCGCGCCCGTGCACCGCACGAGCCTGGTCCTCGGCCGGCTGTGGGGCACGCTCGTGCTCGCGCTCCTCCAGTCGAGCTTCTTCCTCGTGGTGGCGCTGCTGTTCGGGGCCGACTACCCGGGCGGCGTGTGGGGCGCGGTGGCGACCGTGGGGCTGGCTGGGATCACAGCGGTCGGCATGGGCGGCGCCTCGGCCGCGATCGCGCTGCGGACCGGCTCGCTGTCGCTGCTCCAGAGCCTGTTCCCCTTCATGTTCGTGCTGCTCTTCACCGCCCCGGCGTTCTTCCCGCAGGAGCTCCTCACGCCGGTGCTCCGGGACGTCTCGGACTTCAACCCGCTGACCTACGTGGTCGAGGCGGTGCGCGGGCTGCTGGCCGGCGACGCCGACCTCGGGAACCCGTGGCTCGGTCTTCTCGCCGCCGTGGGGACGGCCGTCGCCACCACCGCGCTCTCGACCCTGGCGCTGCGCGAGCGCCTCCGCCGCACGTGACCGCCATCGCCCTCACGCTCTGGCGGCGGTCGCTCAACGAGGTGCTGCGGGTGCGCGGCGCGCTGCTGCCCGCGACCGTCGCGCCGGTCGTCTTCATGCTCGGGATGAGCGGGCAGTTCGGACGGCTGACCGGGCTCGACGGCTTCCCGACCGACTCCTACCTGTCGTGGATCGTGCCGCTCTCCTGTCTCCAGGGCGCCGGCTTCGCGGGCGCGGCCACGGGCTCGAACCTGGCGCGCGACATCGAGCAGGGTTGGTTCGACCGCCTGCTCGTCGCGCCCGTGCCGCGCCCGCTGCTCGTGATCGGGCCGATCCTCGGGGCCGTGACGCGCTCGCTCGTGCCGGCCACCGTGGTGCTGCTCGTGGGGCTCGCGATCGGCGCCGAGCTGCCCGGCGGCGTGGTCGGCGTCGGGCTCCTCTACGTCGCCGCGGCGAGCTTCTGCGCGGTCGCCGCGCTGTGGGGGATCTTCATGGCGGTGACCTTCCGCACGCAGCAGGCGGGGCCGCTGATGCAGCAGGGCGTCTTCCTCGCGGTCTTCCTGTCGACGGCCTACACGCCGGAGATCCTGCTGCGCGGGTGGCTCTCGAAGGTGGCCGAGTACAACCCCGTCACGTACGTCCTGGAGATGGCCCGGCAGGCGACCGTCGTGGGCATCGAGCCGAGCCTCGCACACACCGCGCCGGGGATCGCGGCGCTGGCCGGGCTCGCGGCCGTGCTCGGCGCGCTGGCCGTGGCGGGCCTAGGACGCATGGGGCGCTGACCGCCGCCCCCGCCGGGCCCGCACGCGGTCCCCGCGCGGCCCGGCCATCCGCGCCGTCAGCTCCCGCACGGTCACCTCGACCGCGCCCAGCTCCACCGCTTGCGCCCGCACGAACGCGGGCAGGTCGTAGTGGTCGCCCTGGAAGCGGTGGCGGGGGATCCCGAGCCGCTCGGCGAACGCGTGCAGCTCCTCGAAGCTCTCGTCGCTGACCATGTGGCTCCAGTGCTTGAAGGGGAGCCGGGTGTGCGGGTAGGCGCGCAGCTCGTCGACGAGGATCAAGGCGAGGCGCTCGAGTGGGTCAGAGCCATCCCGAGCGACGGAAGCGCCAGTAGAGCATCACGCAGATGAGCGCGGTCACGGCGAGCACGAGCGGGTAGCCGTAGGTCCACTCCAGCTCCGGCATGTGGTTGAAGTTCATGCCGTAGATGGCCGCCACCCCGGTCGGGACGGCGAGGATCGCCACCCAGGCCGAGATCTTGCGCATGTCGTCGTTCTGGCGCACGGCCGCCTGCGTGAGGTTCGCCTGAAGGGCGCTCGAGAGCAGGTCGCGGAAGGCGTCGACGCGGCCGTTGACGCGGAGGATGTGGTCGTGCACGTCGCGGAAGTAGGTCCGCAGCTCGGGCGCGATCAGCTCGTAGTGGCCGCGGGCAAGCTTGTCGATCGCGGGCGTGAGCGGGGTGACCGCGCGATGGAGGTCGAGCACCTCGCGCTCGAGCGTGTAGATGCGCTCGGCGGGGTTGCTCCGGTTCGGCGCGAAGACCTCGTGCTCGACGTCCTGGATGTCGGCCTCTACGGCCTGGACGACCGGCTCGTAGTCGTCGACCACGCGGTCGACGACCGCGTAGAGGACGGCTCCCGCCCCGCAGCGCAGGAGATCCGGCCGCTGCTCGATCTGGAGCCGCACGTCGTGCAGCTTGCTCTCCCCGTGCCGCACCGAGACGACGAAGTCGCGGTTGACGAACAGCAGGATCTCGCCGGTCTCGACGTCGTGGCGCTCCTGGACGTAGCGGACGGTCTTGAGGACGACGAACAGCGTGTCGCCGTAGACCTCGAGCTTGGGCCGCTGATGGGCGTTGATCGCGTCCTCGACGGCGAGCTCGTGCAGGTCGAACTCGCGCGCGACGGCGTCGAACTCCTCCTCGGACGGCTCGAAGACGCCGATCCAGACGAACGAGCCGTCGCGCTGGGACGCCTCGCCCGCCTCGGCGAGCGGCAGGTCGCCCGCGCACCGGCAGCCGTCCTCGTACACGGCGCAGTCGACGATCATGGGGAGGAGTATCGCTCAGCGGGCGACGAGCTGGGCGACGCTCGACTCGACCGGCCCGGGCTCCGGACGGCCGAGCAGGAAGCCCTGGCCGCAGCCGACCGAGAGGTCGACCAGGCAGGTCAGCTCGCCCTCTGACTCGATTCCCTCGGAGACGACCGTGGCGCCGACGTCGCGTGCGAACGCGACGATCGCGGAGGCCAGCGACTGGCGCACGGGGTCCTCGTCGATCCCGCACACGAGCGTGCGGTCGAGCTTGAGGATCTCCGGCCGCACGCGCGTGACGTGGCGGAAGGAGGCGAAGCCGGAGCCGACGTCGTCGACCGCCACGCGGGCGCCGTCGCGGCGCAGGCTCGCCAGCGCCGTGTCGAGCTCCGCGTAGTCCTCGACGGGGTGGTGCTCGGTCAGCTCGACCACGAGCGGGCGGTCGTGGGCGGCGAAGAGCGCCGCGAGCTCGGGACGCGTGAGCACGGCGGGCGAGACGTTGCAGGCGAGATAGAGATCCTCGGGCAGGCGGTCGTGGCGGCTCAGCGCCAGCTCGACGACCGCCAGCTCGAGCTCGATGCCGAGGCCGAGCGCGTGGGCGTCCACGAAGGTCTCCTCGGTCGGGAGCCGCCTGCCGTCCTCGTCGGTGAAGCGGGCGAGCGCCTCGGCGCCGACCACGCCGCCGCTGTCGAGCGCGACGATCGGCTGGAGCGCGATGTCGAGCCCGCGGCCGTCGGCGAGCCGGGCGATCCGCTCGTGCGCCTGCGCCCGGTGGCGGCGGTCGAGCCCGGCGATCTCCTCCTCCCGGCGGGCTCGCTCGCGCTCGGCCTCGAGGCCGCGGCCGAGCTCCTCCTGGAGGTCGCGCAGCCGGTCGGAGACCGCGACGAAGCCGATCACGAGGCCGACGGCGGGCACCGCGAACTGTGCGGCCAGGAGGGTGAGGCTCGCCCACCAGGCGCCGGCATAGGGCTCTGAGGCGAGCAGGAAGGAGCCGGCGTCGAGCGCTGACAGGGCAATCAGCGCGATCACGCAGACCTCGCCCCAGGTGGGCGCTCCCTCGGCGCGCCGCCACCAGGCGGCGGCGACGACGAGCTGGCCGGCGGCCAGGACGGCGATCACGGTGCGCTCGCCGAACGGCGCGGGGGAGAGGGCGAGCAGTGCGATCCCGGCCGCGGTGAACGCGATCACGCTCCGCGGGCGGGCCCGCACGCCGGCGACCGCCAGGGCTCCGGCGATCAGGAGTGCCGTGTGCCAGATCGCGTAGCGGGCGGCCGCCGCGTCCGCTCCTTGCCCGACCGGCCCGCCGCCGGGGAAGATCGTGGGCTGCCCGAGCAGGCTCGCGACGAGGCCGGCGAGCGCGACGGTGACCCCGGCGGCCATCCAGACCAGGCGGTGATCGCCCACGGTGCGGGCGGAGGCGTGCAGCAGATGGGCGACGAGGGCGGCGCACACGCTGCCCGCTGCCAGCGTCGCCGGCACGGCTGCGGACGGCTCGGCATGGCTCCCGGCGCTGAACGCCACGATCGCCGCCAGGCCCGCCGTCACGGCGCAGGCGCCGAGCATCCGCGCCGTGACGGTCACCGGGGCGCGCAGGCTGAGCAACGGAGACATGCTGTCAGTAGTGACCGAGTGTTGTTCTCCTCAAACCCGGTAATTCGTCGAGGGCGGTAGCCTGCAGGGACTTTGGGGGCCACGCTCACGGATATGGCGGTCACCGACCCGTCCTTCGTGGTCGAGCGCTTCGGCCCCGCGGGCGACCGGATCGAGGTCGCGGGGCACTGGCACGGGCTGCGCGGGCGGCGCTTCGTGCGCCCGGTGCTGTGGCTCCACCGGGGCGACTCGCGCCGCCGGCTGGTGGCGGTGCTCGACCACAAGCCGTGGGCCGCGGACGACGGCGATCCCTGGCTGGCGGCGTTCGCCTGGGACGGCGGCGCGCTCGACGCCGATCGCGCCGAGCTCGAGGTCGGCCGCGAGCTCGTCGTCGAGCTCCCGCTGCCCGGTCGCAAGGCGCCGCCCAGCGCCCCGGCCCGCCCGCGGCAGCCGTCCGAGCTCGAGCGCGCCCGCGAGGAGCTGTCCGCCGCCACGCGCGAGCGCCGCGCGCTCCAGGCCAAGCTCGACACCGCCACCAGCGCGGCCGCCGAGATCGAGCGGCTGCGCGCCGAGCGCGACCGCGCGCTGGAGGCCGCCGAGGCCGCCGGCGCCGAGCGCCACCGCGCCGTCGAGGCCGCCGAGCGGGCGCGCACCGACGGCGAGCGGCTCGTCAACGACGAGTACCGCCAGCGCGAGCGTGCCCAGGAGGCCTCGGATCGCGCGCTCGAGCGCGCCCGCGAGACGGAGGCCGCGCTCTCCCTCGCCAACCGGCAGCTGACCGCCGCCCGCGCGAGCTACGCGACGCTCGAGGGCGAGCAGGCCGAGGCGCGGCGCCAGCGCGACGCCGCGCGGGAGCGGCTCGAGCTGGCCGAGCGCCAGCGCGACGAGGCGCGGGAGCGGCTGGCGGTCGCGATGGCCGAGGGCGACGAGCTGCGGGAGCGCCTCGAGCGCGCCGAGGCCGAGCGCGAGCGGCTGCTGGGCGCGACCGTCGAGCACGACGTACTGGCCGACGCCGACGTCCCGGTCACGGAGGAGCCCTCGCGTGACAGCGAGGAGCTGATGCACGCCCGTGCCGAGCGGCAGCGGCTCGAGGCCGAGCTCGCCGGCGCCTGGGCGGACCGCGAGCAGCTGGTGGCCGAGCTCGCCGCGGCGCGCGCCGGTCGCGAGCGGGTCGAGGCCGAGCTCGTCGCCGCCCGCTCGGATCGCAAGCGGCTCGAGCGCGAGCTGTCCAGGCGCCCAGAGCGTGAGCCAGCCGCCCGCCCCGAGCCCGAGCCGGCGCGCCCCACCGTGCGCGTCTCGCCGTTCACCCAGAGCCGGATCGCACCGCCGTCCTCAGGCGGCGCGCTCTGGTTCGTGCGCACGATCGCGCTGGCGATGGTCGTCGCCCTGCTGGCGGCGGCCGTGCTGCTGCTGACCGGCGTGTTCTAGGCGCGGGCGAACGTCAACACCGGCAGGGTAGGGAGCCGAAGGGGCTGGCGTGGGCGGCGATGGCCCGAACTGCGTCGGATTAGCCCCGGTTTCCGGGGCTAACTCGACAAGGTTCGCGCACCGGTCGGCTCCCCAGCCTCCCTACCCAGCCGCCTTTGACGTTCGCCGGCGGAGGATCGCGGCTAGCGCCGGTGGCGGCGCGCCTCGTTCTCCTGGTGCTCGCCGAGCGCCTGGGCGACGGCGAAGACGATCAGGCCGGTGACGAGCGCGGGGAAGAGCACGCCGAAGATGAAGATGAGGCCGATCGAGAAGGTCCAGGCATCGCTCAGCGCGACGAGCATGGCCGGAAGCTTACCCGCGGACGGCGAGTACCGCGTCGAGCGTGTCCGCCTCCGACGCCGGCTTCTCCGGGCGGTGCCGCAGCACGCGCGCGAAGCGCAGCGCGACGCCGCCCGGGTAGCGGCTGCTCGCCTGCACGCCGTCGAAGGCGATCTCCACGACCAGCTCCGGGCGCACGTGGACCACGTGGCCGTCTCGCGCGATCTCCAGCTCGAGCAGCCGTGCGGTCTGCCACTCGAGCATCCGGTCCGTGAGGCCCTTGAACGTCTTGCCGAGCATCACGTGGCCCGGCCCGGCGGGGTCGCGCGCCCCGAGGTGGAGGTTGCTGAGCCACCCGCGGCGCCGGCCGTGGCCCCACTCGGCGGCGAGGATCACCAGGTCGAGCGTGTGC
>DASTIC010000129.1:0-4372 GCA_035717845.1 Solirubrobacteraceae bacterium | reverse complement strand
GCACCCTCGAGGAGCCCGCGGAACTCGCGATCGTCGGCGAAGCGGAAGATCGGTGGGCCTGCAGGCAGGTCCGCCGGCGGCGTCGCACCCGCGTCCGCGAGCGCGTCGAAGAGCACGCCGAGCCAGCGCGAGCGAGCCGGGCCGTCCCAGACCGTGAACGCGGCCCGGCCGCCGGGAGCGATCACGCGGTTCGCTTCGGCGACCGCGCGCTCGGGCTGACCGAGATGGAGCAGGAGAAACGCGGCGACGACGGCGTCGAACGAACCGTCGGCGAAGGGCAGCGCCAGGGCGTTCCCGTTCCTGAACTCGACGCCGGGGTGACGCGCCCGCGCGAAGGACAGCATGGTGTCCGAGAAGTCGACTCCCACCACGATCGCGCCTCGCTCGGCTGCACGGGCCGCGACGTAGCCGGGGCCGGTCGCGACGTCCAGCACGCGGCGCCCCGGCGTGGCACCGACCGCGTCGAGCAGTGGATCCGCCTTGCGCGACGTGACCCGTCCCGCCAGGCCGTCGTAGCGTGCGGCCTCCTTCTCGGCCCAGCCCCGGGCCTCGAAGGCGTCGAACGCGTCCGAGTCGTAGTCGGTCATGTGCGGACGTGGGGAAGGACCAGCTCGCCGAAGAGCCGGATCTGGTCGTGCCGGCGATCGCCCCACAGCTCGAGCATCACGTGCGTGCAGCCGGCCTCCTTGTACTCCTCGATCGCCGCGATGCAGTCCTCGGGAGTGCCGGCGATGGGCTTGCAGCGGTCGAGGAGCGAGTCCGTGACCTCGGCTTTGGCGGCCAGCCGCCCTCCTCGCTCCATCGCTGCCGCGACCGGGGCGAGCTCGGCCATCTCGATCTCGGCAAGCTGCAGCAGCGTGTCCGCGGCTCCCTTGATGTTCTGGAACTTGTTCGCGAGGTACATGCCGGCGATCTCGCGCGCCCCGTCGCGGCCCGCGTCGCGATCCGACTCGTGGCTCGACGCGACGATCGTGCAGCCGATGTCGACGTCCGCGGCGACGTTCTCCCGCGTGTACCGGACGAACGCGGGAGTCGTGATCGACGGCGTGAGGCAGCCGTCGGAGATCTCGCCCGCGAGCGCCTGCATCTTCGGAGCGGTGGCCGCGACGTACACGGGCGGGACGTCACGAGGCGAATGTGCCTCCGGGCTCAGTCCCGGCACGTCGGCGCTCCACGTGTCGCCCTCGTACGAGAAAGGCTCACCCCCGAGCACCCCGCGCACGATCGTGACCGCATCGCGCATCGGACCCAGCGTCTTCTTCGTCTGCGAGCGGATGTTGTTGAGGAAGATCTTCGACGTCCCGAAGCCGAGGAGGAAGCGGCCCGGCCCCGCGGCCTCCTGGACGACACGCGCGTCCATGGCGACCTGCACCGGATGGCGCGTGAAGGGCGAGATGATCCCCCAGCCGATCGTGAGCCGCTCCGTCTCGCGCGCCATCAGCGCGGAGACGACCGTGGACGAGCGCGCCTCCATCCCGTGCTTGCGCCACCACGGGTACGCCTCTGCCAGCCAGATCGTGTCCATGCCCGCGCGGTCCATCACGCGCGCCGACTCGAGCATCTCCTCGAGCGGCTCCATGGTGAGCTGCATGACGCCGACCCGAAACGGTTGCGACATGGCGCCGCGCTCAGGAGTCGGAGGTCGAGTGCGTCGGCCCCTCGGGCTCGGACTCGTACGCCTCCGGCGAGGCTGGATGGATCCCTTGCTCCGCCCCTCCGGTCGACGCCGCGGCCTCGCTCACACGGGTCTCGAGCGCGTCGAGCACCTGCGTGACCTGCTGGTTCACGATCGGCTGCAGGACGCGCTGGCCCATCGCGCCGACCGGGCCGGCGATCTTGACGTCCGCCTCCCACGCCATCGACGTCCCCGCCCCGGCCTCCGACAGGGTGAACGACGTCGTCATGTCCATGAGCGCGCCGACGCCCTGGCCCTTCGCCCGCATCGAGGCGAACTCCGGCTCGCGCTCCTCGAGGCGCTCGAAGTTCATCGTCATCTTGAGCCCGCCGAGCCCCAGCGGCACCTTCACCTTGGCCGTCCAGTGCTTCTCGTCCTGGACCTCGAACGACTCCACGCCGGGCATGAGCTTCGCCATCTCCGACGGCTCGTTGATGACACTCCACACGATCTCGCGCGGGGCCGAGAGCTCCTTCGTTCCCGAGACGATCACTTCGACATCACCGTGACGTTCCTCCTGGTCGATTCCGGGTCCTGCAGCATCGACCACACCCTATGCGCGGGGTTGCAGCTGTCGTGGACGATGGCGCCGCCCGCGGCCCGAAGCGCGTCCTGGATCGCCGAGCAGATGCAGTGGATCCCACCGCCGCCGCCCTCACCCATGCCCTTGGCGCCCAGCGGGGCGACCGGCGACGGCGACTCCATCGCGCCCGTCTTCAGCGGTGGCATGTCGAGCGTGTGGGGCACGTGGTAGTCGTAGAAGTTGGCCGTGAGGAGCGTGCCCTCCTCGTCGTAGACGAACTCCTCGTGGAGCGCGGCGCCGATGGCGTGCGCGGTCGCGCCGTGCACCTGGCCCTCCACGATCTGCGGGTTGATGCGAACCCCGCAGTCGTCCACCGCCGCGTAGTCGACGACCTCGACCTCGCCGGTCTCCGGGTCCACCTCGACGACGGCCGCGTGGATCTGCACCGCGTACGTGAGCGTCAGCTGGCCGGTCTTGCGCTCCGTGTCCACCATCCCGAAGTACGGCCGGCAGACGTAGCGGTGGTTGAGCGTCGGGTTGAAGTCGGGCGGGAGGAAGGCGTTGTTCGCGTTGATGATCGCGCCCAGCGCCATGAACGGCAGCGCGGCCTCCTCCGGACCGTCCTTGATCCGCGCGAAGCCGTCCGCGAGCTCGATCGACTCGGCCGGCGCCTGCAGCACGGCTGCCGCGAGCTGGATCATCTCCTGGCGCACGAGCTCCGCTGCCCCCTTCACGGCGCCCAGGCCCGTGAAGGCGAACTGGGACGCGTACGTCCCCGAGAAGCCGGCGTGTGAGTTGAACCACGTGTCGTGGCCGCGCCGCACGTTCACCTGGTCCGGCGAGCAGCCGAGGATGTCGGCGACCACCTGCGCCGCCGTCGTCTCGTGCCCCTGTCCCTGCGGGACCGTGCCGAGCGTGACGACGACCTCGCCGAAGATGTCGAGCTTCACCGACGCCGCCTCGTTGTTCCCGGAGAACTGGAGGTCGGGATTCAGGAGCGTCGACTGGCCGAAGTTGTTCGTGCCGGAGTCGAGAGTCGAGCCGATCCCCAGGCCGAGGAGCTTCCCGCGTGCTGCGGCCTCCTCGCGCCGGGCCTCTATCGACCCGTAGTCGACGAGGTCGAGCACGAGGTCGAGCGCCGCCGCGTAGTCGCCCGAGTCGTAGACGCAGCCGTTCGGCGTCTCGTACGGCATCTGCTCGGCCTTCACGTAGTTGCGCTTGCGCACCTCGACCGGATCGAGGTCGAGCTCGTGCGCGACCACGTCGATGATCCGCTCGGTCAGCCAGAGGTGCTGCATCCGCGAGTAGCCGCGGTTGGGCGAGACCGGCGACTTGTTCGTGCAGACCTGCGTGAAGTCGACGCGGATGTTCCGCCACGCGTACATCCCCGGCGTGACCTGCGCCCAGATGATGCAGCCGAGCGGCTCGTAGCGCGGGAACGCGCCGCAGTCGTCGAGCGCCTTCACCTTGAACCCCGTCATCGTCCCGTCCGAGCGCACCGCGACCTCGATCTCGGAGAACCAGCGCTCGTTGCCGTGCGCGTTCGCGGTGTGCTGGTCGGTGCGCCACTCGGTCCACTGCACGGGGCGCCCGAGCTTCCGCGCCATGAGGCAGAGCACGACGTACTGCGGGTGCAGGCAGATCTTGTTCCCGAAGCCGCCGCCGATGTCGTGCGTGACGAAGCGGAGCTTGTCGATCCCGACCCGCAGGGCGGGCGCCATCCAGATCGCGCCGACGCCGGGCATCTGGTGGTTGCAGGTCAGCGTCCACTCGCCCGTGCCCTTGTCGTACTCGACGAGGGCGCCGGCGCATTCGAGCGGGGTCGAGGAGAAGCGGTGGAAGTGGAGCTCCGAGATCTTCACGACGTGGTCGGCCTCGGCGAGCGCGGCATCCACGTCGCCCCAGTCGAAGACCCCGGACCAGACGACGTTCGACCCGGCCTCTTCGTGGAGGACGACCTCGTCCTTCACGGCCTCGCGGGCGTCCGTGAGGACGGGGAGCGGCTCGTACTCGACCTCGATCAGGTCGGCGGCGTCCCGCGCGAGCTCGCGCGTGGCGGCGGCCACCGCGGCCACCGGCTCGCCCATGTGCCGCACGCGCCCGACCGCGAGCGCGTAGTCGCGGATGTTCCCGCCCGGCTCGACGGACATCTCGAAGAACGGGTCGGTGTGGAT
>DASTIC010000128.1:0-7741 GCA_035717845.1 Solirubrobacteraceae bacterium | reverse complement strand
CCCTGATCGGGGGGCCCGGCTTCCGGCCGGTCTACCTGAGGGGTCTCTTCGTCCTTCTTCTCAGCCATCGTCGGCCTCAGTCGTCGTCATCGTCGGCACGTCGGGGTCGACCCCGCGCTGGCGGGCGATCGTGAGCGCCCGCGCGAGCTCGCGCTTGGCGCCGCGCAGCCGCGCGGTGTTGTCCAGCTCGCCGGTGGCGTGCTGCATGCGCAGGCCGAACAGGTCGCGGCGCGCGGTCGCGATGTGGTCGCGCAGCTTGGCGTCGCTGATGTCTCGCATGTCGGAGGCCTTCATCACTGACCGTCCTCGCGCATCACGAACTTGGTCTTCACGGGCAGCTTGTGCCCGGCCAGGCGCATCGCCTCGCGGGCGAGCGGCTCCGGCACGCCGGAGAGCTCGAACATCACGCGGCCCGGCTTGACGACCGCGACCCACCCCTCCGGGTTGCCCTTGCCCGAGCCCATGCGGGTCTCGGCGGGCTTCTTGGTGTAGGGCTTGTCGGGGAAGACGTTGATCCAGACCTTGCCGCCACGCTTGATCTTGCGCGTCATCGCGATACGGGCGGCCTCGATCTGGCGGTTGGTGAGCCAGCCGTTCTCGAGCGCCTTGAGCCCGTACTCGCCGAAGGCGACGGTCTGCTGGCCGCGCGAGAGCCCGGCCCGCCGGCCGCGGTGCTGCTTGCGGAACTTGACTCGCTTCGGGGAGAGCATCAGCGGCTGATCCCTCCGCTCAGGTCCGGACGCGGGCCGCCACGGCCTCCGCCGCCACGACCGCCGCCGCCGCCGCGACCTCCGCCGCCGCGGCCACCGCCGCCACCGCCACCGCCACCGAAGCCACCGCCGCCGCCGCCACCACGGCCACCGCCGCCACGGCCACCGCCGCCCCGGCCGTCGCCGCGCCCGCGGCCGTCACGGCCGCCGCGCCCGCGCCGCCGATCGTCGCCCTGGTCGTCGCCGCGTCCGGGCGGCTCGTCGAGCGACGTGAGGTCCTGGCCGGTGTAGCCGGCGGGCATGATCTCGCCCTTGTTGATCCAGCACTTGACGCCGATGCGGCCGAACGTCGTGCGGGCCTCGTAGTAGCCGTAGTCGATGTCCGCGCGCAGCGTGTGCAGCGGAACGCGACCGTCGGAGTAGGACTCCGAGCGGGCCATCTCGGCGCCGCCCAGGCGGCCGCCGACCTGGATCTTGCAGCCCTTGGCGCCGGACCGCATGGCGCTCGTGAGGGCGCGCTTCATCGCGCGCCGGAAGGCGACGCGGTTCTGGAGCTGCTCGGCGATCGACTGCGCGACGAGCTTCGCGTCGAGCTCGGGGCGCTTGATCTCGAGGATGTTGACCTTGATCGACTTGCCCGTGAGCCTGTGCAGGTCGCGCCGCAGGGCGTCGACCTCCGACCCGGACTTGCCGATCACGATGCCCGGGCGCGCGGTGTGGATGTTGACCTCCACCTCGGCGGCGTCCTTGCGGATCGTGATGTCCGACAGGCCGGCGTGCGCGAGCTTGTTCGTGATGTGGTCCCGGATCCGCACGTCCTCGATCAGGAAGTCGGAGAAGTTCTTCTCTGAGAACCAGTTCGACTTCCAGTCGTGGATGTAGCCCACGCGCATGGCCTCGGGATGGACCTTCTGACCCATGCGTTCAGGACTCCTTCGGGGTGAGCGTGATGGTCAGGTGAGAGGTGCGCTTGCGGATCCGCGTCGCGCGGCCCATGGCCCGCGGGCGGTAGCGCTTTAGCGTCGGCCCCTCGTCGGCATGGACCGCGGCGATCCGCAGGTCCTCTCCGACCAGTTCGTGGTTGTGCTCCGCGTTGGCGATCGCGGACTCCAGCAGCTTGAGCCACGGCTTGGCGGCCGCGCGCGGGGTGAACGCGAGAATCGCCCGCGCCTCGGCGACGTCCTTGCCGCGAATGTGGTCGCACACCAGCCGCGCCTTGCGGGCGGAGGTGCGCACGTACTTGGCCTGCGCGCGGACCTGCACGCCAGGCTCGGGCTGGCGCCGGCGGTCGCGACGGCGCGACGGCGCGGGCTTCGGCGGCTCCTTGGCCTGGGGCTCCTCCTTCGGAGCCTCGTCCTCGGCCTGCGGCTCCTCCTGCGGAGCCTCCTCGGTCTTCTGGGCGCGGGTCCGCCGCGGCTTGGGCTTGGGCTCCTCGCCGGGCTCCACGGTGACCTCCGCCGCGGCCGCGGCCTTGTCGACCCCGGTCTCCTCGGCGGCGGTCTTCTCGGTCTTCTTCGCACGCGTGCGCGTGCGCTTCGGCTTGGGCTCAGGCTGCTCCGCCGACCTGGCGGCAGCCTCCTGCTTGGCCTCGGCGGCCTCCTCGGGCACGGCGGCCTCGCCGGCCTTGCCCTTCTGCGGATCCTGCGGCTTCTCAGGCGTCATCGCACCCGGCCCTTGGAGTCATGCCCGCGATAGGTCCGCGTCGGCGCGAACTCGCCGAGCTTGTGGCCGACCATCGACTCGGACACGAACACGGGCACGTGCCTGCGCCCGTCGTGCACGGCGATGGTGTGGCCCACCATCTCGGGGAAGATCGTCGACGTCCGCGACCACGTGCGGACCATCGTGCGGGAGTTCGCGGCGTTCATGGACTCGATGCGCTGCATCAGGCGCTCCTCGGCCCACGGCCCCTTCTTCGAGGAACGGCTCATCAGCGGCCACCCTTCTTGCCGCGGCGCCGGCCGCGGACGATGTAGCGATCGGACTGCTTGCCCTTCTTGCGGGTGCGGTAGCCGATGGTCGGCACGCCCCAGGGCGTCTGCGGATGGTTGCCCAGCGGCGTGGCGCCCTCGCCGCCGCCGTGGGGATGGTCCACCGGGTTCATGGCCGTGCCGCGCGTCTGCGGGCGCACGCCCATGTGGCGCTTGCGGCCCGCCTTGCCGACCGTGACGTTCTGGTGGTCGGCGTGGCCCACCACGCCGACGGTGGCGCGGCACTCGGCGCGCACCATGCGCATCTCACCCGAGGGCAGGCGGAGCGTGGCCATGCCGCTCTCCTTGGCCATCAGCTGGATGCCCGAGCCGGCGGAGCGGCCGAGCTGGCCGCCGCGGCCGGGCTGGAGCTCGACGTTGTGGACGAGCGTGCCGACCGGCATCAGCGCCAGCGGCATCGCGTTGCCGACCGTGATGTCGGACCCGGCGCCGGATTGCACGGTCATGCCGACACGCAGCCGGTTGGGGGCGATGATGTAGCTCTTCTCGCCGTCCGCGTAGTGCAGCAGCGCGATGTAGGCCGACCGGTTGGGGTCGTACTCGATCGCCGCCACCTTCGCGGGCACGCCGTCCTTGCGGTTGCGCTTGAAGTCGACCTTGCGGTACAGGCGCTTGGCGCCGCCGCCGCGATGGCGCGCGGTCTTGCGCCCGTTGGCGTTGCGGCCGCCGGACTTCTTGAGGCCCTCGACGAGGGTCTTCTCCGGCTCGGTCTTCGTGATCTCCGCGAAGTCCGCATACGTGACGAAGCGGCGGCCGGGGGAGGTGGGCTTGGGCTTGCGAATCGGCATGGCTCAGAGTTCGGCCTCGAGGCCCTGGAAGATCGGGATCGTGTCGCCCGGCTGGAGCTGGATGACGGCCTTCTTCCAGGCGCGCGTGCGCCCGGCCGTGTAGCCGCGCCGCTTGGGCTTGGAAGGCACCGACGAGGTCGCGACGTTGACGACCCGGACGTCGAACAGCAGCTCGATCGCCTGCTTGATCTGGGTCTTGTGCGCGTCCGGGTGGACCCGGAACGTGTACTTGCCGACCGTCGCCAGTGCGTACGACTTCTCGGAGACGACGGGGCGGATGATCACCTGGCCGGCGTCCATCAGGCCGCCACCTCCTTCTTGCGCGCCCGCGCCGTCACGGCGTCGAGGGCGTCGGTGGAGAACACGACCGAGACCGCGCCGATCAGGTCGGCGACGCCGCAGTCGTCGGCCGCCAGCACGTTCACGCCGGCGAGGTTGCGGAACGACTTGAAGACGGTGGCCTCGTCGGCGCCCGTGACGACCACGAGCACCGAGCCGCCGCGGCGGTCGGCGATCAGGTCGGCGGCCTGCTTGGTCGACGGCGTCTCGAAGCCGCCGGCGTCGAGCGCGAAGATCGAGCCGCGGTCGGCGTGGACCGACAGCGCGCAGCGCAGTGCCGCGCGGCGCGCCTTGCGGTTGACCTTGACCGTGTAGTGGCGCGGGGTCGGGCCGAAGACCACGCCGCCGCCGGCGAACTGGGGCGCGCGGATCGTGCCCTGGCGCGCGCGCCCGGTGCCCTTCTGGCGCCACGGCTTGGCGGCGCCGCCGCGCACGAGCCCGCGCGTGCGGGTCGAGTGCGTGCCACGCCGGCGGGCAGCCATCTCGGCCACCACGACCTCGTGCACGAGCGGGCCGTTGAACTCGGCGCCGAACACGTCGCCGTCGAGCTTGACCTTCTTGCTGGACCCGAGGACCTTCGCGTCAGCCATCGGTGCGCACCTCCACGGTGCCGCCCTTGGGACCCGGCACGGAGCCGCGGACCAGCATCAGGTTGTCCTGCGGGATCAGCTCGACGATCGTCAGCCCGCGCTGGGTGACGCGCTTGCCGCCCATGCGGCCGGGGCCGCGGATGCCCTTGAACACGCGCGACGGCGTGGCCGAGGCGCCGATCGAGCCGGGGGCGCGCACGTTGTGCGAGCCGTGCGACTTCGGCCCGGCGTGGAAGTTGTGGCGCTTGATCGTGCCCGCGAAGCCCTTGCCCTTGCCCTTGCCGGCGACCTTGACGACCTGGCCAACCTCGAACGCCTCGACGGTGACGGTGTCGCCGACCTGGAGCTCGCCGGCCTCGTCACGGAACTCGACGAGCGTGCGAACCGGCGGGGCGTCCGCCTTCTTGAGGTGCCCGAGCTCCGGCTTGGAGAGGGCCTTCTCCCGCACGGCTCCGAAGCCGAGCTGGACGGCCTCGTAGCCGTCGCCGTCGAAGGTGCGGATCCCGGTCACCGGGCAGGGTCCGGCCTCGAGCACGGTGACGCGCTCGACGCGGCCCTCTTCGGTGAAGCGCTGGGTCATTCCCAGCTTCTTGGCAAGGATGGCTGGCATGTCGTGTTAGCCGAAGGCGAGTCGGATCTCGATGTCGACGCCCGCGGGCAGATGGTCGAGCCGCTGGAGCGAGTCGACCGTCTTGGGCGTCGGCTGGTGGATGTCGATCAGGCGCTTGTGGGTGCGGATCTCGAAGTGCTCCTGCGAGTCCTTGTCCTTGAACGGCGACTTGATCACCGCGTAGACGTTCTTCTCGGTCGGGAGCGGCACCGGGCCGGACACGGTCGCGCCCGTACGCGTGGCGGTGTCCACGATCTCCTTGGCCGCCGTCTCGATGGCCGACGAGTCGTAGGCCTTGAGGCGGATGCGGATCTTGTTCTGGGCTACGGCTGCCAATGTTCTGTCCGGTGCTTGGAGTGAAGTTTCTGCTGGGTGCTTGCGCGCGTTGAGGGCGGACTCCGGGCATCGGAGCCCGCCCCCAATAGGTCGTATCTGTCGACTTCTTGCCTCCGCGCGGGCTGATCGCCCGCGCGGTCCTTACTTGACGATCTCGGTGACGACGCCCGAGCCGACCGTGCGCCCGCCCTCGCGAATCGCGAAGCGGAGCCCGGCGTCCATGGCGATGGGCTGGATCAGCTCCACATCCATCTGCACGTTGTCGCCCGGCATGACCATCTCCGTGCCCTCGGGCAGGTTGGCGACGCCGGTGACGTCCGTCGTGCGGAAGTAGAACTGGGGCCGGTACCCGTTGAAGAACGGGGTGTGGCGGCCGCCCTCCTCCTTCTTGAGGACGTACACCTCGGCCTTGAACTTGGTGTGCGGGGTGATCGAGCCGGGCTTGCACAGCACCTGGCCGCGCTCGATCTCCTCGCGCTTGATGCCGCGGAGCAGGCAGCCGACGTTGTCGCCGGCCTGGCCCTGGTCGAGGATCTTGCGGAACATCTCCACGCCCGTGACCACCGTGCTGGAGGTCTCGGTGTGGATGCCGACGATCTCGACCGTGTCGCCCGTGTTGACGACGCCCTGCTCGATGCGGCCGGTCGCGACGGTGCCGCGGCCGGTGATCGAGAAGACGTCCTCGACCGGCATCAGGAACGGCTTGTCGAGGTCGCGCTCGGGCTCCGGGATGTACGAGTCCAGCTGCTCCCCGAGGTCGAGGATCTTCTGGACGTGCGCCTCGTCGCCCTCGAGCGCCTTCAGCGCCGACCCCACGACGAACGGGACGTCGTCGCCCGGGAAGTCGTACTCGCTGAGCAGCTCGCGGACCTCGACCTCGACGAGCTCGAGCAGCTCCTCGTCGTCGACCATGTCGGCCTTGTTGAGGAACACGACGATGTACGGCACGCCGACCTGGCGGGCGAGCAGGATGTGCTCGCGCGTCTGGGGCATCGGGCCGTCGGCCGCCGAGACCACGAGGATCGCGCCGTCCATCTGCGCGGCGCCCGTGATCATGTTCTTCACGTAGTCGGCGTGGCCCGGGCAGTCGACGTGGGCGTAGTGACGGTTGTCGGTCTCGTACTCGACGTGAGAAGTCGCGATCGTGATCCCGCGCGCCTTCTCCTCGGGCGCGTTGTCGATCTCCTCGAAGGAGCGGGCCTGGCCGCCGTACTTCTCGGAGAGCACCTTGGTGATCGCCGCGGTCAGCGTCGTCTTGCCGTGGTCGATGTGACCGATGGTGCCGACGTTGACGTGCGGCTTGTCCCGCTCGAACTTCTCCTTCGCCACTTTCTCAGTTCCTCTCTAAGTCTCTTGAAAACGAAATTCTTCGGTTGGCGAACCCATGCAGGTTACCGCGTCATGCGGGGACCGGCTCACCCGTGCGCGCCTCGACCACCTTCTCGGCGATGTTCGGCGGCACCTCCTCGTAGGAGTCGAACTGCATCGTGTAGGTCGCCCGGCCCTGGGTCATCGAGCGCACGTCCGTGGCGTAGCCGAACATCTCGCTCAGCGGCACGTGTGCGGTCACGACCTGGGCGTTGCCGCGCGGCTCCATGCCGTGCACGCGGCCGCGGCGCCGGTTGAGGTCGCCGATCACGTCGCCCATGTACTCCTCGGGCGTGACGACCTCGACGGCGAACATCGGCTCGAGCAGCACGGGCTTGGCCCGCTTGGCCGCCTCCTGGAGCGCGAGCGAGCCCGCGACCTTGAAGGCGATCTCCGACGAGTCCGTGTCGTGGTACTTGCCGTCGACGAGCGTGACGCGCAGGTCGACCATCGGGAAGCCGGCCCGGACGCCGTTCTCGAGCGCCTCCTCGACGCCCTTCTCGACGGCGGGGATGAACTCGGTCGGGATCGCGCCGCCCTTGATCTTGTTCACGAAGTCGAAGCCCTCGCCGGGCGCCGGCTCGATGTCGATGTAGACGATGCCGTACTGGCCCGAGCCGCCGGTCTGGCGCACGAAGCGGCCCTCGATCTTCTGCGCGGTGCCGCGCACGGTCTCGCGGTAGGAGACCTGCGGGCGGCCGACGTTGGCGTCGACCTTGTACTCGCGCAGCATGCGGTCGACCAGCACCTCGAGGTGCAGCTCGCCCATGCCGGAGATCTCGGTCTGGCCGGTCTCCTCGTTGGTGCGCACCTGGAAGGTCGGGTCCTCCTCGGCGAGGCGGCCGAGCGCGACCGACATCTTCTCCTGGTCGCTCTTGGTCTTCGGCTCGATCGCCACGGAGATCACCGGGTCGTCGAACTCGATCGCCTCGAGGCGGATCGGCTTGTCGGGCGCCGCCAGCGTGTCGCCGGTCACGACCTGCTTGATGCCCACGGCGGCCGCGATGTC
>DASTIC010000127.1:0-7904 GCA_035717845.1 Solirubrobacteraceae bacterium | reverse complement strand
TGGAGCCGGGCGGGCCGCCGCCTCCGTTCGTGGACATGGACAACCGTGCGCCGTTCGCGATGTCGACCGGAGAGTGGCTGGCGATGGTCAACGGCCACGATCCGGCCGACATCGCCTACGCCGAGCCGCCCTCGCGCATCTCCGAGGAGCGCTACGCCGCCCTGCCCGGCCGCTGGGGCTGGCTCGCGCGGCTGTGCGACGAGGCGTACGGGCTCCCGCGCCACCTCTCCCAGCACTCGGGCGGGATGATCGTCTCCACCCGCCCGCTGATCGACTGCTGCCCGGTGCTCCCCGCGGCCATGGAGGGCCGCCAGCTCTGCCAGTGGGACAAGGACTCGTGCGCCGACGCGGGGTTCCTGAAGATCGACCTGCTGGGGCTGGGGATGCTGTCGGCGGTCGAGCGCTGCGTGGAGCTGATCGAGCGCAAGCGCGGCGAGCGGATCGACCTCTCGCGCATCCCGTTCGACGACGCTGAGACGGACGCGGCCATCCAGGCGGCCGACACGCTGGGGGTCTTCCAGATCGAGTCGCGCGCGCAGATGCAGTCGCTGTACCGGACGCGCCCCGAGTCGCTCGACGACCTCACGATCCAGGTGGCGATCGTGCGCCCGGGGCCGATCCTCGGCGGCGCCGTCAACCCCTACATCGCGCGCCGCCAGCGGATGCGCGAGGACCCGGATTTCGTGGTGCCCTACGACCACCCGTCGCTCGAGCCCGTGCTGCGCGACACGCTGGGCACGATCATCTTCCAGGACCAGGTGATCGAGGTGGCGATGGCCTTCGCCGGCTTCGCTCCCGGGGAGGCGGAGGGGCTGCGGCGGGCGATGAGCCGCAAGCGCTCGGCGGCGGCGATCGAGGCCTACCACCAGCGTTTCCTGGATGGCGCGATGGCCACCCACGGCGTGGACGAGGAGACGGCCGAGCGCGTCTACACCATGATCGTCGGCTTCTCCGGCTTCGGCTTCCCCAAGGCCCACGGCGCCGCCTTCGGCCTGCTCGCCTACCAGTCGACCTGGTTGCGCGTCCACCACGCGCCGGAGTTCCTGTGCGCGCTGCTCAACGAGCAGCCGATGGGCTTCTACGCACCCGACACGCTGGCCCACGAGGCGCAGCGCAAGGGGATCGAGCTCGCGCCGCCCGACGTCAACGCCAGCGAGGTGGAGTGCACGGTGGAGACCGTCGGCCCGCCCGCGCGGGTGCGGATCGGGCTCGGCTACGTGCTCGGGGTGCGGCGCGACGAGGTCGAGGCCCTGGTCGCCGCTCGCCGCAAGGGCGGCCGCTTCCGCTCGCTCGCCGACCTCGCCTCCCGCGCCGGCGCGGGCCGTCCGGCGCTCGAGAAGCTGGCCTGGGGAGGAGCCTGCGATGCGCTCGCGGTCCCCACGACCTCATCCACGCATGCCGGCTCGCCCTCCCGCCTCTCCAGCGCCCGCCGCGCCGCTCTCTGGCAGCTCGGCGTCGCCGCGCCCGGCGAGCGCGTCGCCGACGGGACGCAGCTGGCGCTGCCGTTGGATGTGCCCGCCGCCCCCGAGCTGCGGGCGCTGAACCCGTGGGAGGGGATGGTCGCCGATTACGCGACCACCGGCCTGACGCTCGGCCCGCACCCGCTCGCCCTCCTGCGCCCGACGCTCGCCGGCACGGTCACGTGCCGCGACCTCGAGGACCTCCCGCACGAGTCGCGGGTGCGCATCGGCGGGCTCGTGGTGGCGCGCCAGCGGCCGGGGACGGCGAAGGGGATCGTGTTCATCCTGCTCGAGGACGAGTTCGGGACGATCAACCTGATCGTGCCGCCGCCGGTCTACGAGCGCCACCGGCTCACCGTGCGCTCGGAGCCGCTGATCCTGGCCGAGGGGAAGCTGGAGCGTCTGCCGATCGCCGGCGGGGCGATCAACGTCTACGTCCGCGCCCTTCGCCCGCTCGTCGCCCCGGAGGAGGACGCGGCCGGGGTCATCGAGCTCGCCGAGCGCCGCGCGGCCGCGGCCGCCGCCGCGGCGGGCGCCGAGGGACCCGACCGGGTCGCGGGTCCCAGTGCCGCCGCAATCGCCGGCGCCGACTTCCGCGGCGTCGCCCCCGCCGTCCAGAGCTTTGCCGCCGGTCGCCGCCGATGACGCCCCACGCCGCGTGACCCGTTAGATTCCGCGCTCGCATGACGACCCTGATCTTCGTGCTCGTGTGGGTGGTGCTGGGCCTCGGGCTCGTGCTCGTCGCGCTGAGCGGCGGCCCCGGTGGCGCGGGCCGGCACATGATGTCGACGAGCCGGCGCGGCCGCCGCGTCGCCACCGTCCTCTTCGCGCTCTCGGTCGTCGTGCTCGGCGCGGCGGTGCCGGTCGCCGTCATCGCCGCGGTGTCGAACAGCGACGACATCCCGGAGGCCAACGTCAGCGCGCTCACGCCCGCCGAGGAGGAGGGGCGCGAGCTGTTCGGCCGCCGCTGCGCGAACTGCCACACGCTGAAGGCCGCCAACGCGATCGCCGCGGTCGGGCCGAACCTCGACCAGCTGCGTCCGAACAAGGAGCTCGTGCTCAACGCGATCGAGAACGGCCGCGCCCGGGGCAACGGCCAGATGGCCGCTGACCTCTACACGGGCGAGGACGCCGAGGACGTCGCGAGCTTCGTCGCGAAGGCCGTCGGGCAGACCGAAGCTTCCGGCGGCTGACAAACCTCCCGCAGCCTGCGGGAAACCGCTGCGGCGGCTGTTGCAGTTGCCGCCGGGACGACTGTTAAAGTCCCGAGCCGATCCGCTGAGTTCCCGAGACCAGACGGGAAGCGGGGGACCCACGAAGGTGGGGCGAGTCGTCGTCCGCAAGGTGCGGGCGGCGTAGCGCCGCTCGTCGGCGCGAGCCCGTCAGCTAACCCCGTAAGCCGCAAAGGACGAGCCGAGATGCCAGATCACGACGCCCGCCCGCGGGCCGTATACGACCACAACGAGGACGAGCCGCGTCCCGCACGGCGGCGGCGCCAGGCGGCCGATTGGGGCGTGGGGGAGGAGCTCTTCGACCACATGCCGAGCCGCCGCTTCGCGCGCCGTGGCGACGAGCACCAGATCCCGCGCGGCGGCGCGGAGGACGGCCGTCGCACGATCGTGATCGAGCGCCGCGACGCCGCTCCGATCGTCGACGAGCCCGATCAAGCGCCCGACGAGGCCTTCGCCTCCCGCGAGGAGGCGCTGCGCGCCCGCCGCGCCCACGACGCCCTGTGGGGCGGCGACGAGCCGTTCGCCGACCCGGCGCCGGCCGCCGAAGCCGCGCCGGACGCCCCCGTCGAGCTCGAGCTCCCGGCCGAGGACGCGCGCACCGTCGAGCCCGTCCGCGGTGGCGTGGACGGGCGGCGCACCGTGAAGATCGGGGGGCGGCCCGGCGAGCACTACCGGCCGTCCGAGCGGCGCCGGCCGTCGCGGACCGTGCACGAGCGGCTCGGGCCGCGGCCGGACCGCATCGCGGCCTGGGCCTGCGCGCTCGGGTTCCTGCTGATCCTCATCGCCATCCTCACCCAGTAGCTGCGCCGGGGGGTAAGGGGTCGAACCGGGGCCGCTCGGGCACTAGCCCGAGCGGCCTGTTGCTGCGTATTCCGGTTGTAGAGCCGTTCGCTGCGGCCTACACTTACATACCGTAAGGAAGAGCGCCGAGGCGCCTTCCGCCTCCCCAGAACCCGGCGGTCGCCATGCCCAGCAAGAAGACCCATATGAGCCGCTTCCAGATCCACGACGAGCTCACCGCGCCCGAAGGCTCCCTCCCCGTCCTGAAGGCCGCGCTCGCCTCCGCCGGCCAGCTGCCGAACTTCCTCGGTGTCCTGGCCGGGTCACCCGCCGCCCTGCGCGGCTACACGCGGTTCCGCGGCGAGCTGAAGCACGGCTCGCTCCCCCTCCCGACGCTCGAGCGGATCGCGCTCGCGGTCGCCGAGCACCACAGGAGCGAGCCCGGTCTCGCCATCCACACGCGCACGGCGCGCCAGGCCGGACTCGGCCTCGACGAGGTCGCGCTGGCCAAGGACTGGGACTCGCGCGACCATCGCGAGGCGGCGCTGTTGCGCTATCTCAAGCCGCTGGTGACGCAGCGCGGCGGCTGCCCGCAGCACCTCCACGAGGAGGCGAGAGAGGCCGGCTGGTCCGACGCGCAGCTCCTCGAGGCCATCGCGGTGCTCGGCGTGGAATGCTTCACGGCGATGGTGAACGTCGCCGGCGAGGTCCCGGTCGACGGTTCCGTCGAGGAGACCCGCGTGCTGCGCGCCGCCTGATACCCCATGTCGCCATACGGCACCCGAACCAAGGTCGCGACGCTCGACCGCCCAGGCGAGTGCCACTGCTGTCCCAACTTCCACATGGCCGTCGAGCTGGTCGGCAAGCGCTGGACCGGAGCGATCCTCTACGTGCTGCTGAACGCCGGCCGCCCGCTGCGCTTCAGCGAGATCGCCCACTCGGTGCCCGACCTCTCCGACCGCCTGCTCTCGGAGCGGATGAAGGAGCTCGAGCAGCACGGCATCGTCGAGCGGCGCGTGACCGGCGCCGGCCCGGTCCGCGTCGACTACGTGCTGACCGAGCGCGGCCGGGAGCTGAGCGCCCCCCTCGGGGAGCTCAAGCGCTGGGCCGACCGCTGGTTGATCTGACTTTGGACCGCCGGTCGAGCGAGGGTTGGCTACTCTCCCGGCCGTGGCCACCGAGGTCGACAAGCCGGAAACCGCCGACGACGTCAAGGCGCTCGTCCAGGAGCGCGGGATCCGCTTCATCCGCCTCTGGTTCACCGACATCCTGGGTCAGCTGAAGTCGTTCTCGATCGGCGCCGACGAGCTCGACGACGCGTTCGAGGGCGGCATGGGCTTCGACGGCTCGTCGATCACCGGCTTCAACGCGATCGAGGAGTCGGACATGATCGCGATGCCCGACCCGACGACCTTCAACGTCCTGCCCTGGCGGCCGGAGGAGAACGGCGGCGGCGTCGCCCGGATGTTCGCCGACGTCCTCACCCCCGAGCGCGACCCCTACGAGGGCGACCCCCGCCACGTCCTGCGCCGCGCGCTCGAGCGCGCCGGGGAGATGGGGTTCGACGACTTCTTCGTCGGCCCCGAGCTCGAGTACTTCCTGTTCAAGGACTCGCGCGGCACCGAGGTGCTCGACGAGGGCGGCTACTTCGACCTCACGACGCTGGACGCGGGCTCCGACGTCCGCCGCGACACGGTGCTCGCGCTCGAGAAGCTCGGCATCGACGTCGAGTACTCCCACCACGAGGTCGGGCCGAGCCAGCACGAGATCGACATGCGCTACGCGGGCGCCCTGAAGATGGCCGACGACTGCATGACCTACCGCATCACGGTCAAGGAGATCGCGCTCAAGTACGGCTGGCACGCGACGTTCATGCCCAAGCCGCTGTTCGGCGAGAACGGCTCGGGCATGCACACCCACCAGTCGCTGTTCAAGGGCGGCCGCAACGCGTTCTACGACGAGAGCGACAAGTACTTCCTGTCCGACACCGGCAAGGCGTTCATCGCCGGCCAGCTCCGGCACGCGCGCGAGATCTGCTCGATCTTCGCCCAGTGGGTGAACTCGTACAAGCGCCTCGTGCCCGGCTACGAGGCGCCCGTCTACGTCGCGTGGAGCCGCCGCAACCGCTCCGCGCTGGTCCGCGTCCCGCTCTATCACCCCGGCAAGGAGCAGGCCACGCGGATGGAGCTGCGCTGCCCCGATCCCGCCTGCAACCCGTACCTCACGTTCGCGGCGCTGCTGATGGCGGGGCTCGAGGGCGTCGAGCGCGGCTACGAGCTGCCCGAGCCGATGGAGAAGAACCTCTACCACCTGAGCCCGGACGAGCGGCGGCGCCTCGGCATCGAGCAGCTCCCCGAGACGCTCGGCGAGGCGATCGAGATCACCTCCGAGTCAGAGCTCGTGCTGCGGACGCTCGGCGAGCACATCTTCAACCGCTACATCGAGATCAAGCGCCAGGAGTGGGAGGACTACCGCGTGCAGGTCACACCCTGGGAGCTCGATCGCTATCTCGCGATCCTCTAGCGCATCAGCTTCGACGGCCACCAGATGCGGCGGTCGATGAGGAAGGTGAGGGCGGGCACGAGGATCGAGCGCACGACGAACGTGTCGAGCAGCACGCCGAAGGCGACGATGAAGCCGATCTCCGTCAGGAAGACCAGTGGCAGCACCGCGAGCGCGCCGAAGGTGCCTGCCAGGACGATGCCCGCCGACGTGATCACCGCGCCGGTGACGGCGACGCCGCGCAGCATGCCCTCGCGCGTGCCGTGGCGGATCGTCTCCTCCCGCACGCGCGCCATCAGGAAGATGTTGTAGTCGATCCCCAGCGCCACCAGGAACACGAAGCACAGCAGCGGCAGCGACGGGTCGATGCCCGGGAAGCCGAAGACCTCGGTCGAGAAGAACATGCCGGTGCCGAGCGCCGCCGCGAACGACAGGATCACGGTCGCGACGAGCACCGCCGGCGCGAGCAGCGACCGCAGCAGCACCGCGAGGATGGCGAACACCACCACGAGCGTGATCGGGATGATCACGCGGTTGTCGCGCGCCGCCGACTGGCGCAGGTCGTACTCGGCGGCGGTGGGGCCGCCGACCAGCACGTCGTCCCCGCCGGCCTCCTTGACGGTCTCGCGCAGCGACGGCACCTGGTCGAACGCCTCGGTCGAGTACGGGTCGAGCCGCAGCTGGACGTCGACCTTGACGCCCGGCGGGCCCTCCACCGGCCGGCCGACGGCGGCGACCGCCGGGTGCTCCTCGAGCGCGGCGGTGACCGGCTCGACGTCGGCCTGATCCGGGACGACGACCGTGGTCGGCACGTTGGCGCCGGCCGGGAAGTGCTGCGCCAGCAGCTCAGAGCCGCGCACCGACTCGACCTCGCCCCGGAACGAGTTCCCGCTCGTGAGGCCGGTGTCGAGCCAGAAGAGGCCGGCGCAGAGGATCAGCAGCACGGCGGTGGTGGCGGCGGCGACCGGGCCCGGGCGGGCGGCCACGCGCTCGCCGATCCGGCGCCAGAAGCCGTGCGTCTCGTCGGTCAGGCGGTGGCGGGCGGCGAGCGGGCGCTCGACGCGCGGGTAGAAGACGCGCACGTCGAGCCGGTGGAACAGCGGCGCGAGCATGAAGAAGTTCAGCAGCGCGCCGGCCACGAAGCCGATGCCCGCGGCGGCGCCCCCGCCGGCCGACGCGGCGGCGGCGACGATCGCGCCGACCAGCAGCGAGAAGATCGCCCGCCGCCAGCGGTTGGTGTGCGGCGGCAGCGGCCCGCCCGGCCCGTCCGGCACGAACGGCCAGAACGCGCGCCGGCCGACGACCACGAGCGCGGCCGGCAGCATCGTGAGCATGAACGTCATCGCCACGAAGATCCCCATCGCCCCGATCGGGCCGAGGCCGGCGGTGCCGTTGACCTCCGCGAGCACGAGCACGAGCAGCGCCGCCATCACGGTCAGGCCCGAGAAGATGATCGCCGGGCCGGCCGTGCGCAGCGCGAGCTGCATCGCCTCGTGCTTGGAGTCGTGCCGGCGCAGCTCCTCCCGGTAGCGGGACACCAGTAGCAGCGCGTAGTCGGTGCCCGCCCCGAACACCAGCACCGGCAGGATGCCGCCGGACTGGCCGTTGATCGTCACGCCGGCCTCGGCGAGCAGGTAGCCGAAGCCGCGCGCGCTCGTCTCCGCGAACAGCACCGTGAAGAACGGGATTGTCCAGAAGATCGGCGAGCGGTAGATGAGGATCAGCAGGAACAGCACCAGCCCGCCGGCGGCGAGCAGCAGGCGGCCGTTGATGTCGCCGAACACCTCGATCGCGTCGGCGCCGAAGCCGGCCGCCCCGGTCACCTCGACGTTGCGCCCGTCGCCGCGCAGGGCGTGCGCGCGCTCGCGGATGTCGGTCACCGAGTCGAGGAAGTCCTCGCCCGTCCCGCCGGTGTCGCGCACCTGCGTGA
>DASTIC010000126.1:0-8266 GCA_035717845.1 Solirubrobacteraceae bacterium | reverse complement strand
CGGCGGCGGGAACGGCAAAGCACACGAGGTCGTGACGCGAGAGCTCCAGCTCGGACGCCCGCATGGCACGGATCGCCTTCGGGAGCGCGATGCCGGGCAGGTAGCGCTCGTTCGCGCGCTCGGCCTCGATCCGCTCCGCCTGCTCCTGCGTGCGCGTCCCGAGGTCGACCTCCAAGCCGGCGCGGGCGAGCATGACGGCGACGCTCGTGCCCCACGAGCCGGCGCCGATGACCGCGGCGCGCCGGAGCGGCGGCAGGCCGCCCAGCCACTCCCACTGGAGCATGACGTTGGGCCAGATGCGGTCGGTGACGGCGGCCGCCAGCTGCGGGGACGCCTTCTCGACCTTGGGGAAGGTGAGCGGCCGCCCGATGCGGATGCGGACCTTGTGCGGGCGGATCCGCCAGCCCTTGCGGACCGCTTCCGTGCCGATCACCGCGACCGGCAGGACCGGGGCCCCGGTCTCGAGCGCCAGGCGGCCGACGCCCCGCTTGGGGCGGGCCAGCGTGCCGGGGCGGATGCGGGTGCCCTCCGGGAAGATCAGCACGCAGTCGCCGCGCTCGAGGATCGCCTTCGCGGTGGCCAGCATGTCCGCGTCGCCGGCGCCCCGGTTGACGGGGAAGGCCCCGAGCGAGCTCAGGAACCAGGACACGGGCCGGTACTTGAAGATCTCCCGCTTGGCGACGTAGTAAAGCGGCCGGCGTGCGACCGTCCCGATCACGAACGGGTCGAGGAACGACCGGTGGTTGGAGACGAAGATCACCGGGCCGGACGCCGGGATGTGCTCGCGCCCGATCCGCGACATCCGGAAATAGAGGTGGAAGAACGGCTGGAGCACCGCCCTCGACAGCCAGTACACGATCGGGTTCACGCCGCGCTCGCGCGCCCGCGCGTGGATATGACTCTGGTCGGCGGTCCTCACTCACAGCGGTACCCGCGCGAGACCCGCTCGTTACAGTTCCCCCACAGCATGCCCTTCGACCGCACTCGATCCCTCCGCGGCGCGCTCGCCGGGAGCCTCGCCGCGGCCGTCTGGCTCGCGCAGCAGCCACTGGACAAGCGTGCGTTCGACGTCGACTACGACGACGCCGAGCTGCTCGGCCGGCTCGTCGCCCGCGGGCGCCCCGGCGAGGCCGCGATCGGCGCTTTCCTGCACCTCCAGAACGGCGCCGCGTTCGGCGCCCTCTACGCCGGGCTGGCGCCGAGCCTCCCTGTGCCGCCGGCCCTCCGCGGTCCGCTTGCCGGCCTCGCCGAGCACCTGGCCACCTGGCCGGCGACGGCGATCGTCGCGCCGCGGCTGTGGGGCAGCGGCCGCGCCTTCGCGCAGGCCACCTGGCGTCACGTGCTCTTCGGCGTCGTGCTCGGCGAGCTCGAGCGGCGGTTCAATCCGCCGCTGGACGGGATCGAGCCCGTCGACGAGGCGTCGGTCGCCTCCAACGGCCACGGCTCGGCCGCCCATCTCGTAGCCACCGGCCCGCACTGACGGCGCCCGTCCTCATCACCGGCGCCTCCGGGTTCGCGGGACGCCACCTCGCGGCCGCCTGCACGGCGGCCGGCGACGGCGTCGTCGCGGTGTCGCGCTCCGGCGAGGTGGCGGCCGACCTGCGCGATCCCGAGGCCGCCCGTTCCGCGGTGGCGGCCGCACGCCCGCGAGTCGTCTATCACCTGGCCGCGCTCGCGCACGTCGGCGCGTCCTGGCGCGACCCGGCCGGCACACTGCACGACAACGTCGCCATCACGCTCAACGTGCTCGAGGCGGTCCGGCTCGAGGCGCCGGAGGCGACGGTCGTCGCGCTCGGCTCGAGCGAGGTCTACGGGCCGCCGGCGCGGCTGCCGGTCGACGAGGCGGCGCGGCTGCGCCCGCAGAACCCGTATGCGGTCTCGAAGGCGGCCGCCGACCTGCTGGCCGGCTTCTATGCCGATGCCCACGGCCTGCGCGTGATCCGCGCGCGGCCGTTCAACCACGCCGGGCCGGGTCAGCAGCCCACGTACGCGATCGCCTCCTTCGCGCGGCAGCTCGCCGGCGCCTTGGAGGCCGGCGAGGAGCCCGCGCGCATCGTGACCGGCAACCCCGACACGCGGCGGGACTACACGGACGTGCGGGACGTCGTGCGCGCCTACCGGCTCCTGGCCGAGCACGCCCAGCCGGGTGTCTACAACGTCTGCTCGGGCCGCACCGCCTCGGCGGCCGAGCTCGTCGCCATGCTCGCGGAGGTGGGCGGCGTGCGGGTCGAGCACGAGATCGACGAGGCGCTGCTGCGCCCGCACGAGGTGATGGAGCTGCGCGGCGCCAACGAAGTGCTGGTGACGGCGACCGGCTGGGAGCCCGAGATCCCGCTCGCCCGGACACTGGCCGACACGGTCGCGTGGTGGCGGGAGGAGCTGCGGGCCGGGCGGGCCGGGGACCGGATGACCGAGTAGCGGCGCGTCAGACGCCGTGGGCGGCGCGGACCGAGGCGAGCTCGCCGAGCAGCCGGTCGTCGAGGGGCGGATCGACCGGCTCGGGTGACGCGGTGTGGACGTAGCGGGGGAAGTCGCGCTGGCCCCATCCCCGCAGCTCGCTGTCGAGGCGGTGGAAGCGGCCGTCGAGGCTCAGGACCAGCCCGGGCACGTACCGTCGCGGCTCCTCGAAGTCCTCGCGGTCGACCGGGCGCACGACCCACCCGCGCACGATCGGCGTGCGGCGGAAGAGCGACCGCGTGCCGGTCAGGAACTCCTTGGTGCCCGGGTCGCCGGCGGCCCGCATCAGCTCGAGGAACGACGCGACCGCACCCTCTTGCGGCTGTGCGTCAGCGCTGACCGTGGACCTCCCCCGCGCGGCCGTTCAGGGGCCGGTCGCCGGGGGAGTCGGTTGCGACCAACCCCAGCAGGAGGAGGAGCACGACGACCGCCACCGCGGCCGCCACCCGCAGGGCGTCGGCGCGCGCCCGCCTGGCCCGCGACCGCCGCCGTTGCTCGGCAGCCGGTCCGAGCATCTCGGCCACCACGGGCTCGTCGAGTCCCAGGCCGCGCACACGGCACCACTCCAGGAGCGCAGCCGGACCGCGGGCCTCCACCACGGGCACGTCGTAGACGTCGGCGAGCCGGCGCACGAGCGCGGGGTGGTCGCCGGTATCCACCAGCACGTACGGGCGCGCCCGCTGCGCCCGGAAGCCGTCCTCGTGGACCTCGATGACCCCGCTCGCCTCGACGATGCCGGGGATCGCCCGGCGGGCGGCGAAGACGCGCCGGGCCCAGCGCGGGCGTGGATGCCAGGCATGGACGCCGCAGGCGCAGCCCGGCGCCGGCGAGGGATGCCCGACGTCACAGGTGGACTCGAGCCACGCGCCCGTCTCCGGCCAGCCCACCGTGCGATGGGGGCCGGCGAGCCGCTCGCTGCCGGACTCGCCCACAATCGTCCAGCTCCGCAGGCCGTACAGCGGGCTGGGCACGAGGGGCGCGTCGCTCATCGGGCCGGCGCCGGCTCCGGCTTCTTCGGTTCGGCGGGCTGAGCCGGCTTCGGTGCCGGCTGAGCCTTCAGTGGCTCCGCGATGATCCGTCGTGAAGGACCGTCGATGTTCATTCACTCATGCTACGCCCACCGACACCCGGGCCCGCCTGGTTTCCGACGATCTTCCCGGGGTTGAGGTTGCCGCCTGGGTCGACACCGTCGAAGAGTGCGCGCAACATCGCAACGCCGGGCGCCGAGATGTCCTCCTCCAGCCAGTCCGCGTGCTCAGTGCCGACGGCGTGATGGTGCGACAGCGTGGCGCCCGAATCCAAGAACGTCTGCTGGATCGCGCGCTTGACGACGTCGTAGTCCATGAGCGGGTCCCCGTCTCCCGACGGCTTGAGCGCAAAGGTGAAGTACAGGCAGGCGCCCGAGTGGTAGGAGTGCGACAAGTGGCACATGATGTACCCCGGGACGCCGAGCGACCGGAAGGCCGCCTCGGCGGCGCTCACCACGCTGTCGTGAACCACGGGGAGCCGGCTCCAGGGCGCGGCGGTCTCGGAC
This sequence comes from Solirubrobacteraceae bacterium, assembly GCA_035717845.1. Taxonomy (GTDB): domain Bacteria; phylum Actinomycetota; class Thermoleophilia; order Solirubrobacterales; family Solirubrobacteraceae; genus DASSUW01. The sequence continues at coordinate 4,275 of DASTIC010000126.1, read as the reverse complement.
ACGTCGGCCAGGGCGCCGCGATCCAGCAGGTAGTCGCGGATATAGGGCGTGTCGAACTTCTTCTGGTCGTAAAGATCACCCGGACCGCTCCCGATGCACAGGCCGCCGTGACGGCCGACGATGCGCCCGACGAGCTTGCGCTGGGTCCGGACATGACGGTCGCTGCCCTCGTAGCCGACGAACGCCAAGCACATCGAGTCGAGGTCGAAGCCGCGACGGCGCCGCAGGAACTCGGCCAGCGCCTTCGACTTGACGCGGTCGAGCGGCGTCGGCGTCTTCCTCGTGGCGAACGAGAAGCGCGTCTCGTTCGCGTCCGACACCCGGGTCACGGTCGGCATCGCCTCGCCGGCGGCGATGTCGTGCATGGCCGCGAGGCCTGCCTCCCAGGTGGGGAGCAGGTACCCGAGGATGATCCGGCGGACGGGCACCCGGTGCACGTGGACCGTCGCCTCGGTGAGGATCCCGAGCCGTCCCTCGCTTCCGAGGATCATCTCCCGCACGCTTGGGCCGGTAGACGTCGCCGGAACCGGGCGGGTGGCGAGCAGGCCTGACGGGGTCACGACGCGCACCGCGCGCGTGAGGTCGGCCACGTCCCCGTACTTGTCCGACTGCATCCCCGACGAGCGCGTGGCGATCCAACCGCCCAGCGTCGAATAGGCGAAGCTGTCCGGGAAGTGCCCGAGAGTCCAGCCTCGGGCGTTGAGCTGCTCCTCGAGCCTGGGACCGGACACGCCGGTCTCGACGCGCGCGAGGCGGGCAGTGTCGTCGATGGCCAGCACCTGGTCCATGCGGCCGAGGTCGACTGACACGATCGTGCGGGTGCCGTTCGCCGGGGGCTCGAGGCTGCCGGAGATGTTCGAGCCGCCGCCGAACGGGATGACCCCGGCATCGGCCTCGATCGCCGCCCGCAGGACCGCCGCCACCGCTTCCTCGTCACCGGGACGGACGACGACGTCCGGGAGCCGCCCGATGTCTCCGCGCCGGTGCCGCACGAGGTCGCGGAGGCTCTTGCCCCGAGCGTGCACGACGCGGTCGCGGGGATCGACCGACACGTGATCGGCGCCGACCGCCGCCTCCAGCGCCGCGCGGAGCGGTGGCGGCACCACGGCCGGCGGTACCTGGAGGTCGCCGAAGGCGACGCGCGGTGAGGACACGCGGTCGACGTCGATCTCGAGGTGGCGCTGGAGGAACGGACCGAGTTCGGGCTGGCCCTCGTGCGTGAATGCCACGTCCTCGTCACCCCATCCCCACCATTTCATGCCCCGAACATACGGGATCGGCGCGCCGGCGAAACCGATCCCTCGCGGCGGGGTACAAACCCCCATCATGTCGCCCGGGAGATTCGATCGCGCGAGGGAGCAGGGCAAGGCGCGCACCAACGACCTCAAGGAGCGCGTTCCCGAGCTCCGGGAGCGCGGAGCCGAGCTGACCGCCCGGAGCGCGGAGGAGCTGCGCACCCGCAGCGCCGAGCTTCGGACCCGTGGCGGCGAGCTTCGGACCCGTGGCGGCGAGCTGCGCTCGCGCGGCGCCGAGCTCGCACGGCAGTACTCGAAGATGGACGTCTCGTGGGCGCGCTGCGGCTACGCCCGGGCGGCGCGCGAGGGCCTGCTGAGCTTCGTGCTCGGGCCGATGACGGACTACTACCTGAAGCGTCGCACGGTCGGGCGCGAGGTCTTCGACGACCTGACGCCGCCCGTCGTCTTCGTGGCCAACCACTCCAGCCATCTCGACACGCCGACCATCCTGCGGGCGATCCCGCGCACGTGGCGCAACCGCACGGCGGTCGCCGCCGCCGCGGACTACTTCTACAAGAAGCGCTGGACCGCCAACGGCGTCGCGCTGCTCTTCAACACAGTGCCGCTGGGCCGGTCCGGCGGCGGCCTCGCGAACGGGGCGACCGACCACGTCGACCGGCTGATCCGCCAGCGCTGGAACCTCCTGATGTTCCCCGAGGGGACCCGGTCGCGGGACGGGGAGATCGGCAAGATCCACTCCGGCGCCGCAGTCATCGCGGCCCACCACGGCGTCGACATCGTCCCCATCTACGTCAGCGGCACGCACGACGCGATGCCGCCCGGCCAGAACTGGCCGAAGCGCAGGCCCGGCCGCTTCCTCTCCCGCCGCCACAAGGTCGAGGTCCGCTTCGGCGCCCCGATCCCCGCGCGGGACGAGTCGCAGCGCCGCGAGGTCATGGACGAGGTGCGCGCGTTCTGGGATCGCAAGGGCCTTCCCGCGGACGGCGACGCCGCTCCGGCTCCCGCCCACGACGTCCTCGTCATGCACCGGGCGCTGCGCGAGCACGAGGCGCGCGAGCGCTCCACCACCGCCGCCTGATTGACCAACGGCGCCCAGCGCCGATACGGTCCCCCCCGGGGGAGTGGCCGGCACCGAGTGGAGGAGCGAGGATGAAGAAGCTCATCAACGAGCCCGACGCCGTGGTTCGCGAGGCCCTGGAGGGCATCGAGGCGGCGCACGGCGACCTTGTGCGCGTGATCTACGAGCCCGCGGTGATCGTGCGGGCCGACGCGCCGGTCCAGGGAAAGGTCGGGATAATCTCGGGCGGCGGCTCCGGTCACGAGCCGATGCACGGCGGGTTCGTGGGGCGCGGGATGCTCGACGCCGCGTGCCCGGGCGAGGTCTTCACGTCGCCCACGCCCGACCAGATGCTCGAGGCCACCAAGGCCGTGGACGGCGGGGCGGGCGTCCTCCACATCGTCAAGAACTACACGGGCGACGTGCTCAACTTCGAGATGGCCGCCGACCTCGCGAAGGACGAGGGCATCGAGGTCGAGGCGGTGGTCACCAACGACGACGTGGCGGTGCAGGACAGCCTCTACACCGCCGGCAGGCGCGGGGTCGGCATCACGGTGATCGCGGAGAAGATCTGCGGCGCCGCCGCCGAGGAGCGCAAGTCGCTCGCGGAGGTCGCCGAGCTCTGCCGCACGGTCAACGGCCAGGGGCGCAGCATGGGCATGGCGCTCACGCCGTGCGTGACGCCGGGCTCAGGCGAGCCGAGCTTCGAGCTGGCCGACGACGAGATGGAGATCGGCATCGGCATCCACGGCGAGCCCGGGCGCTACCGCGAGAAGCTGGGGCCGGCCTCCGAGGTGGTCGATCGGCTGGCAACGGCGATCGTCGAGGACCTGCCCTTCGAGTCGGGCGACCGCGTGCTCGCGTTCGTCAACGGGATGGGCGGCACGCCGCTGATCGAGCTCTACGTCGTGTACCGCGAGCTCAACCGCTTCCTCGAGGGCCGCGGCATCACGATCGAGCGGCGGCTGATCGGCAACTACATCACCTCCCTGGAGATGGCCGGCTGCTCGATCACGCTGCTCAAGCTCGACGACGAGCTGACACGGCTGTGGGACGCTCCCGCCGACACGCCCGGGCTGCGTGTCTGCTGAGGCACCGGCCGTGAGCATCAGCGCCTCCGACGTCCGCGGCTGGATCGCCCGCTACGCCGATGACGTGGCCGAGCACCGCGCCGAGCTGGTCAAGCTCGACACGGCGATCGGCGACGGCGACCACGGGACCAACATGGACCGCGGCATGCGCAAGGCGGTCGAGAAGCTCGACGGCCTCGAGGGCGGCGACATCGCCGCCCTCCTGAAGGCGGTCGGCATGGCCCTCGTGTCGAGCGTCGGAGGGGCGGCCGGGCCGCTGTACGGGACGCTGTTCCTGCAGATGGGGACGGCCAGCACCGGCCGCGAGGAGCTCGACCTCGCCGGCTGGGCCAACGCGCTGGAAGCCGGCGTCAAGGGGGTCCAGGCGCGCGGCAAGGCCGAGCCGGGCGACAAGACGATGGTCGACGCGCTGCTGCCCGCGGTGGCGGCGCTGCGTGATGCGGAGCAGGACGGCGCGGCGCTCGACGATGCGCTGCGCCGCTCCGCCGACGCGGCCGAGGAGGGCATGCGGGCGACGATCCCGCTCGAGGCCCGCAAGGGTCGCGCGAGCTACCTCGGGCCGCGCAGCGCCGGGCACCAGGACCCCGGCGCCACGTCGAGCTGGCTGTTGCTGCGGACCCTGGCCGCGACGGCAGGCGCATGAGCGGGGCGGCGGGCCGCGTCGGGCTCGTCCTTGTGTCGCACAGCCGCGCGCTCGCGGAGGCCACCGAGGCGCTGGCCCGCCAGATGACCGGCGAGGCCGTCGTGCTCGTCTGCGCCGCGGGCGCCGGCGAGGGCGGCGCCGTGATCGGCACCGACGCGACCGCCATCGCCGCCGCGATCACGCGCGCTTGCGGGCCCGCCGGCGCCGTCGTGCTGATGGATCTCGGCA
>DASTIC010000125.1:0-2972 GCA_035717845.1 Solirubrobacteraceae bacterium | reverse complement strand
GCGGTGTCGAACAGGTCCTTGACCGCCAACGGGACGCCGCACAGCGGCCCGGTCGGCTCACCGCGCGCCCACGCCGCCTCGGCCCGCCGCGCCTCCGCCCGCGCCCGGTCGAGGCACAGCGCCTGGAACGCCCCCAGCGTTCCGTCGACCGCATCGATGGACGCCGCGAGCGCGTCGACCACCTCGGTCGGAGACAGCGACCGGTCGCGGTAGCCGTCGAGCAGCGTCCCCGCGCTCGCCGTGCGGACGTCGGTCACCGCGGTCAGGCGGCCGCGGTTGCGCGGACGGCCGACGACATCACGGCAATCGCCTCTCCGCGGCCGAGCCCGCGCTCGTGGAGCGACCGCCAGACGAGGAAGTCGAGCGCCAGGCCGATCGTCGCGCGCAGCCGCCTGGCTGCGTTCCCGCGCGCGCCCCAGCCCGACGCGAGACCGTCCTCGACGTCGGCGAGGTACGCGAAGCGCCCCGCCTGGAGCTCGGCGAGGATCGGCATCGCATCGACATCGCGCAGGACGGCGGTGAGCAGCGGCTCGATCCGCTCGTACCAGAGGTAGATCGAGTCGAGCGCGGCGGCGAGGCGCTCACCGGGGTCGTCGATCCCGGCCCAGGTCGCTGGGTCGGGCGGTGGATTGCGCTCCCTGGAGAGGCCCGAGCAGCCGAGGAACAGCGAGCGCTCGTCGGGGAAGTGGCGGTACACGGTGGCCCGGCGCACGCCCGCGCGCTCGGCGATCGCCGAGATCGTCGTGCGGGACGGCCCAACCGTCCCGTGGAGCGCGAGCGCGGACTCGAGGATGCGCATCCGCGTCGCGTGCTCCTTGGTCGCACGCGCCTTCTTCTCGTAGCGGCGCTTCTTCGACGCAGTTTCAGCGGGCATTGGTGTTCGATGAATCTTGACATACCGGGCGGCGCATGTGTACGGTGTTCATCGAACACAAGTGTCCAACGATTTATCGAGGAGAACCCGCTCGATGCACGCAACCACCACGGCACCGACGATCATCGGCCCGACCGACGGCGAGTCCGTGACGCTCCAGACCATCGGCGTCCGCTTCATGATCCCCGGCGCCGACAGCGACTCCCGCCTCAGCCTCGTCGAGCATCCGATGCCGCCGCGCGCCCTGGCGGCGCCGCTGCACCGCCACAACCGCGAGGACGAGTACAGCTTCATCCTCGAGGGCCGCATGGGCGCGCTGCTCGGCGACGACGTCGTCGAGGCCGGCCCGGGCGACCTCGTCTACAAGCCGCGCGGGCAGTGGCACACGTTCTGGAACGCCGGCGACGAGCCCGCCCGGATCCTCGAGATCATCTCGCCCGCCGGCTTCGAGCAGTTCTTCGCAGAGCTCGCGCCGCTCGCCGCCGGCGGCGCACCCGACCCCGAGGCGCTCGGCGAGCTGTGCGGGCGCTACGCCCTCGACATGCGGCCCGAGACCCTCCCCGAGCTCTGCAGCCGCTTCGGAGTCTGGTTCCCCGGCATCGAGTAGCCCCGCAGCCCAGAACGGCGAGAGCCGCCCCGGGTCAGTTGGTCCTCGTAGTGGCCACGGATCGCGTCGATCGGCGCGTCGTGCTTGAGGAACCGCCCTGCTACGCCAGACCCACGGCTACCGCCGTGGTGGGCACCGAGGATCGCGCGCATCAAGCGGTTGAGGGACAGGTTGATGATGAGGTCGATGTAGTCGAACCGAGTCGCGAGGTGCTCGACAGTCGCCCAGCGTCGAAGGGCTGCTCAAGATAAGGCGGAGCAAAGCCGCCGGCGAGCAGCAGGCGGCAGCGCCAACTCCATCTGCGTCAGACGCCGCCGGGTGCGCCAGAAGCGGGTGAGCTCACCGACGTTCTGCGGCTCCCGCTCGGTCTGGACGGTCACCCGATTGAAGTTCGCGGGGCGTCCGCTCAGGTTCTATTCCCCGGCGTGTAAAGCCGGCCGGCGTTACACGAGAGGTAATGGACGCGTGGCCTTTCCTCCGGGACCGTTGACGGCGAAGCAACCGCACGATCAACGGAGGTAACCGATGACCGACACAGTGGAGGTTCGAACGAATTTCAATGATCCGAACGAGCTCGCCGAGCGCTACACGGCGGTCTGGATGGAGCCGGATCGCGACCGCCGCCGCAAGGCGATCGCCGATCTCTGGAGCGAGGATGCGATTCATATCCTCCAGCCCACGCAGGAGGTCTACGAGGCCGCCGCTGAGCGGGCCGTCAACCCGACCTGGCAGGTGCGCGGCCACGACGAACTCGAAGCGAGGGTGACCTCAGCCTACGAGGATTTCGTGGCGACCGGCCAGATGTCTTTTCGGTCGCGGGACGGCGCGAAACGCCTTGGGGATGTGGTCACTTGGCGCTGGGAAGGAGTCTCACCGGATGGCGAGGTGCTCGGCGCCGGCCTCGAGTTCGTGATCCTCGCCGCCGACGGCCGGATCGCGACCGACTACCAGTTCGTCGAGTGAGCATTTCAGTTGAGCCGCGCCGGGGAGTCTCCGACTACCCAGCGGCGAGGCCGCATGAACGTTGCCATTGGATTCGCGCGTGGAAGCAGATGCGCCTCCTGAACCGCCCCTCGCGCGGCTTCCGGCGTCTCTTCCGCTTCCTCCGGGAGTGCTTCATTACGTCGGGACTCCGAAGGCCGTCGAGCGGCGATCCGACCGGTGCCGCCGTCCCCACGCCACCGGTCCACGACACTACCTTGGAGGGTGACCATGCATCCGACGGTCCACTCGTTCCGCACGTCGGGCGGCGTCATCGCGACGGAGGAGGCGTGATGGCGACGGTCGAGGCGGACGGGGTCACGCTCGGGGTCGAGCACTTCGGCGACGCGGCGGCGCCGCTCGTTCTGCTCGCGGGCGGCACGACCATGCTCTCCTGGCCCGACGCGCTCTGCGAGGCGCTCGCGCGCGGTGGGCGCCACGTCGTGCGGTACGACCTGCGCGATTCGGGCGCGTCGACCACCGTCGATCCCAAGGCTCCGGCGTACACGC
>DASTIC010000124.1:0-8333 GCA_035717845.1 Solirubrobacteraceae bacterium | reverse complement strand
CGCGGGGCCGGCGGCCCCGGCCCGGGCGGCCCGGGCGGCGGTCCCGGCGGTCCGGGCATGGGCCCGCGCCGCCCGCCGCGGCGCGGCGGCCGGCGTCGCCGCGGCACCTACGTCGAGCCGCAGGCCCAGGACGTCGCCTCGCTGAAGGCCGACGTCATCAAGGTCAACTCCGGCTCGACGGTCAAGGACGTCGGCGAGTACCTCGGCGTCCCCGTCCCCGAGATCATCAAGAAGCTCATGAGCCTCGGCGAGATGGCGATGGTCACGCAGACGCTGGCCGACGACACGATCCAGATCCTCGCCGAGGAGTTCGACAAGGAGATCGAGATCGTCCACGCCGCCGACGAGGCGGCGGACGACGTCGAGTTCGAGGACACCGACGAGGAGCTCGAGCCGCGCGCTCCGGTCGTGACGATCATGGGCCACGTCGACCACGGCAAGACCTCGCTCCTCGACGCCATCCGCGAGACCGAGGTGGCGGCCGGCGAGGCCGGTGGGATCACCCAGCACATCGGCGCCTACCAGGTCCACCACGGCGAGAAGATCATCACCTTCCTCGACACGCCCGGTCACGAGGCGTTCACCGCCATGCGCGCCCGCGGCGCCCAGTCGACCGACATCGCCGTGATCGTTGTGGCCGCCGACGACGGCGTGAAGCCGCAGACGCGCGAGGCGGTCGACCACGCGAAGGCCGCCGAGGTGCCGATCCTCGTCGCCGTCAACAAGATCGACAAGGAGGGCGCGCAGCCCGAGCGCGTGCGCCAGGAGATGACCCAGCTCGGCCTCCAGCCCGAGGAGTGGGGCGGCGAGACGATGTTCGTCGACGTCTCGGCGAAGACGCACGCCAACCTCGAGGACCTGCTCGAGTCGATCCTCCTGCTCGCCGAGGTGGAGGAGCTCAAGGCCAACCCGGACGTCGAGGCGTCCGGCGTGGTCATCGAGTCGCGCCTCGATCCCGGCCGCGGCGCAGTAGTCACCGTGCTCGTGCAGCGCGGGACGATGAATGTCGGCGACGCGCTCGTCGCCGGCGCCCACTGGGGGCGCGTGCGCGCGATGCACGACTACGTCGGCAATCGCGTCAAGCAGGCCGGCCCGTCCGAGCCCGTAGAGGTGCTCGGCTTCGACTCCGTGCCCGAGGCCGGCGAGTTCGTGCGCGTCGTGGAGAACGACCGCCGCGCCCGCTCGCTGGCGGGCGAGCGCGCCACCCGCCTCAAGCTCGAGCAGCAGGCCCGCCGCGGCGGCCGCAAGGTGTCGCTCGAGAGCATCTTCGACCAGCAGCGCGACGGCGAGCTCATGGAGCTCAACCTCGTGCTGAAGGCCGACGTCTCGGGCTCGCTCGAGGCGTTCGAGGACGAGATCGCGAAGCTGCCGCAGGCGGACGTGCTGGTGTCGGTCGTGCGCTCCGGCGTCGGCGGCATCACCGAGTCCGACGTGAACCTCGCCGCGGCCTCCGACGCCGTGGTGCTCGGCTTCAACGTGCGCCCCGTCGGCGAGGCGGCCGCCGTGGCCGACCGCGAGGGCGTCGAGATCCGCACCTACTCGATCATCTACCGCGCCTTCGAGGAGCTGCGAGACGCCATGCAGGGCATGCTCGCGCCCGAGGAGGTCGAGGAGACAGTCGGCGAGGTCGAGGTCCGGGCGATCTTCCGCGCCTCGCGCGTGGGCACCATCGCCGGCTCGTACGTCACCGACGGCCACGTGACCCGCGGGGCCAAGGTGCGGCTCGTGCGCGACGGCGCCGTCGTCTACGACGGGACGATCGCGTCGCTGCGGCGCGGAGCGGATGACGTCCGCGAGGTGGCCGCAGGCTTCGAGTGCGGCATCGTGCTCCAGAACTACGCGGACGTGAAGGAAGGCGACCAGCTCGAGGTCTACGAGACCCGGCAGGTCGAGCGCACCCTGAGCTGATCCGTGACCTCCGGCGAACCCGCGTTCGTCGTGCTCATGCGCGTCCACCTGCACTTCCCCGACGTCGGCTCCCTGAAGGGCAAGCGGGCCGAGCTCAACCGCATCAAGGCCCATCTGCGCGAGCGCTGCGGCGCGACCGTGGCGGAGGTCGCGTACCAGGACACGTGGCAGCGCTCGACGCTCGCGGTGGCCGTCACCGGCGGTTCGCCTGGACGCGTCGCCGAGGTCGCGGACGGCGTCCAGAGGCTGCTCGACGCGCGCTTTCCGCAAGGCGTGCGGGTAGAGCGGCGGGTGGCGTCATGGGACGACCTGGAGTCACTACGATGACCAGCGGCCGGATGCGTCGCGTCGATGAGGCCATGAGGGAGGTCCTCTCCGGCGCGATCACCTCCGAGTTGAAGGATCCACGGGTCGGATTCATCACGGTGACCGCAGTCGATACAGCCCCTGACCTCCGCCATGCGCGGGTCTACGTGTCCGTCCTGGGCAGCGGCGCCGTGCGCCGCCGCTCGCTCGACGGCCTGCGCTCCGCCCACGGCTTCCTCCAGCGCCGGGTGGCCGACGAGCTGCACCTCAGGCACACGCCGACGCTCGACTTCATCTACGACGACACCGCCGAGCGCGCCCAGCGCATCGACGAGCTGCTCGGGCGCGAGGACCGCTGATGTCCGACAACGGAGCGACCTCGACCCGCGAGCAGACGCTCGCCGTCCTCCGGGAGTACGACAAGTTCCTGCTCACCACCCACGAGCGGCCCGACGGCGACGCCGTCGGCTCGCTGGCCGCGATGCAGCAGGTGCTGACGTCGCTGGGCAAGGACGCGGTCGCCTTCCTCACCGCCGACGAGTTCCCGCTGCCCTACGAGTACCGCTTCATCCACCTCGACGGTCTGGTCACCGAGCCTCCAGCCGACCTCGCCGAGCGGGTGATGGTGTTCCTGGACTGCGGCAACATCGACCGCACGCCGGCCGCGGCGCTCGAGGGCGCCGGCCGCGGGATCCTCAACGTCGACCACCACCACGACAACACGCGCTTCGGCACGCTCAACCACGTCGACCCGCACGCGTCGTGCACCGCCGAGATGGTGTGGGACCTCATGCAGGGGCTCGAGGTCGAGGCGACGCGCCCGATCGCCGAGGCGCTGTACGTCGGCCTGGTGACCGACACCGGGCGCTTCATGTACGAGAACACCGGCCCGCGCGCCCACGAGATGGCGGCCGAGCTGATCGAGGGCGGGATCGACGTGCACTCGATCTACCGCCGCCTGTACGAGGAGATCCCGCAGGGCAAGCTCGAGCTGCTGGCGCGGGGGCTGACCAACGTCGAGCGCTTCGACGGCGGCGTGCTCACGCTCACGCACCTGACGCTCGAGGACTACCGCTCTACGGGCGCCGACGAGAGCTACTCGGAGGGCGTGGTGGACCACCTGCGCTCGGTCGAGGGGACGGCGGTCGCCGGGCTCGTGCGCGACCTGCTCGGCAACGGGACGAGCGCGAAGCGCAAGGTGTCGCTGCGGGCCACCGACGACCGCGTCGACGTGTCGGTGATCGCCCGCGCCCAGGGCGGCGGCGGCCACCGCCGCGCCGCCGGCTTCTCGACCGACCTCGACTTCCCCGAGCTCGTCGACTTCCTGCGCGGCGCCGTCTCCGCCCAGCTATAGGGTCTATCCAAGAACCCCGCCACGTCCAGGACCGGATCTTCTTGGACAGACCCTTGACCGACGGCGTCCTGCTCATCGACAAGCCAGCCGGGATGAGCTCGCACGACGTGGTGGCCGGGGTGCGACGGTCCCTCGGCCGCGGCACGAAGGTCGGTCACGCCGGCACGCTCGACCCGTTCGCCACCGGCCTCCTGCTCGTGCTGGTGGGCCGCGCCACGCGCGTGCAGCGCTTCCTGATGGCGCTGCCCAAGCGCTACCGGACCGTGGCGCGGCTGGGGTGGACGTCGACCACCGGCGACCCGGAGGGGGACGTCGCCCCGGGCCGCACGCCGGCCGAGCCGCTCGAACTGCCGGTCGGCCGCCTGCGCCAGCGGCCGCCCGCGTACTCGGCGGTCAAGGTCGGCGGCCAGCGGGCCTACAAGCTGGCGCGGCGCGGAGAGGCCGTCGACGTCCCCGAGCGTGAGGTCGAGGTCCAGCGCTTCGAGCTCGTCGGGCGCGAGGGCGAGCTGGCGACGTTCGAGATCGACTGCTCGTCGGGCACGTATGTGCGCTCGCTCGTCGCCGACCTCGGCGACGCCTACTGCCTCGAGCTGCGACGCACGGGCATCGGCCCGTTCGACGTGGCCGGCGCCGACCCCGAGCGGCTCGTGCCGCTCGACGACGCGCTCGCCTTCCTGCCCGCGATCGACCTGGACGGCGAGGCGGCCCGCCGCGCCGCCCACGGCGCCGTCGTCGACCGCGCGGCCGACGGCCCGGTCCGCCTGCGCGACGGCGAGGGCCTGATCGCCATCGCTGAGCCAGTGGGTGGGTCTCACTCATCTCTTCTCAAGCCCACCGTAGGCTTCCGAGGCTGATGGACGTCACCTGGCTCCCCGACGCCCAGCGGCGCCCGCGCCACCTCGCCGTGGGCGAGTTCGACGGCGTGCACCTCGGTCACCGCGAGGTGATCCGCGGGGCCGACACCGTGCTGACCTTCGAGCCCCACCCGCGCACCGTCGTGGCGCCCGACTCGGCGCCCAAGCTGCTGATGTCGCTCGACACGAAGGCCGACCTGATCGCCGGCCTCGGGGTGCAGGAGCTCGTCGTCATCCCGTTCGACGGCTCGTTCGCCGCCCAGTCACCGGAGGAGTTCATCGAGCGGGAGCTGGTCGAGCGCCTCGGTGCCGAGCGCGTCTCGGTGGGGGAGAACTTCCGCTTCGGGCACCGGGCGCGCGGCGACGCGAAGCTGCTGGCAGCTCACGACGCGTTCGAGACGCGCATCGCCCGGCTCGTCGAGCTGGACGGCGAGATCATCTCGTCGACGCATATCCGCGGCCTCGTGTCGGCGGGTGACGTGGCGGCCGCCGCGCGCTACCTGGGCGCCCCGTTCCAGATCCGCGGGACTGTGGCGCACGGCGACAAGCGCGGCCGCACGCTGGGATACCCGACCGCCAACCTCGTGCCCGACCCGCGTCTGGTGGTTCCCGACCACGGCGTGTACGCGTGCCGCGCGTTCGTCGGGGAGGAGGAGCACATGGCCGCCGTCAACGTCGGTGTACGGCCGACGTTCAAGACCGGCCGTGGGCTGTTGGTGGAGGCGTTCCTGGTCGACTTCGAGGGCGACCTCTACGGTGAGCCGCTGCGGCTCGACTTCATCGAGCGCCTGCGCGGCGAGCGCCGCTTCGACAGCGTCGACGCGCTCGTGGAGCAGATGGGCCGCGACGTGCACGAGACGCGCCGGATCGCGGCCTAGACAGACGTTCGAGCCTAATTACAGACGCTCGGGGTATCGGCCTGACGAACATGCGAGTTGTCGTGGCCCATCGGCGGGAGGGTGAGCGGCGCCGCTTCCAGCGGGTGCTGGCGGAGGCGGGCCATCAGGTGACGGAGTGCTGCGCCGCGGGCGACGCGTTCGACTGCTGCCGCCGGTGGCAGCCGGACGTCGCCGTGGTGGACGCCGAGGCCGGGCGCGGGCTGCTCAACCGGATCAAGGCCGACGCGGATGCGTTCGGCACCGCCGTGCTGCTCGTCGAGGACGGGGCGCCGCCGCTCGAGCGGGCGGTCGAGGCGCTCGAGCACGGCGCCCAGGACATCCTCGTCGAGCCCGTGCTCGACGCCGAGCTGCTGATGCGCGTGCACGCCGCGGGGCGGACCAAGGGGCTCCAGGACGAGATCGTCGCCCAGTCGAAGCGGCTCGAGGCGGTCCTGTTCGAGGACGCCCTGACCGGGCTCGCCAACCGGCGCTTCGTCCTCACCCAGCTCGCCGGCCAGGTCAGCGGCGCCCGCCGCCACGAGCGGTCGCTGTCCGTCGCGGTCATCGACGTGGACCACTTCAAGGCGATCAACGACACGCGCGGCCACGCCGAGGGCGATCGCGTCCTCGTCGGGGTGGCGATGGCGCTGCGCGCGCACCTGCGCGCGGAGGACCAGCTCGGTCGCCTCGGCGGCGAGGAGTTCCTCGCGCTGCTCCCCGACACCGATGCCGAGGCCGCCGCGGCGGCGGCCGAGAAGCTGCGCGCGAGCGTCGCCGAGACGGGTGTCACGGTCAGCATCGGCTGGGCCGCGTGGGAGGGCGAATCGGCGGAGGAGCTGGTGCGCCGCGCCGACGATGCGCTGTACGAGGCGAAGGCCGCAGGCCGCGATCGGGTGGTCGGCGCCCCTGCTACTCTGCCTCGCCGCAGATGACCGCATTCACCCCTGAGGAAAAGCGCGAGATCGTCGAGCGTTTCGGCAAGGCCCCGGGCGATACCGGCGCCACCGAGGTGCAGATCGCGCTGCTCACTTCTCGCATCAACCATCTCACGGAGCACCTGCGCGAGCACAAGCACGACCACCACTCGCGCCGCGGGCTCCTGATGCTCGTGGGCCGGCGCCGCCGGTTCCTGAACTACCTCCAGAAGAAGGACCTCGAGGGGTACCGCTCGCTGATCCGCGAGCTCGGTCTACGTCGGTAGTCCCATGGTCGTCGCCGCCGGCGAGCCGGCCCCGGAGTTCTCGCTCGCCCGCGCGGAGGGCGCGCCCTTCACGCGCGCCGACCTGCTCGGCACGACGACCGTCCTGGTCTTCTATCCGTTCGCGTTCTCCGAGGTGTGCACGACGCAGCTCGGGCTCTACGACGAGCTGCTGGACGACTTCACGGCCCGCGGCGCCACGCTGTATGCCGTCTCGTGCGACGCGGTGCCCTCGCAGCGGGCGTTCCGCAAGCACCTCGGCGTGCGGATCGAGCAGCTGTCGGACTTCGAGCCCAAGGGCGCGGCCTGCCGGGCGTTCGGGGTCCTGCACCCGGGCGGCTTCCCGCAGCGCGCGCTGGTGGTCGTCGACCCCGACGGCACGGTGCGCTGGAGCCACCAGGCCGAGCGGATCGGAGACCTGCCCGGCGCCAACCTCATCTTCGACGCCCTGGAAGGCTGACCGACCTCCGCTCCGCCCCGCTGCCGCCGCTGGGCCCCGACGACCACCTGCGGGGTCCGGACGGCGCACGGCTCGCGATCGTCTACGGCGACTACGAGTGCCCCTTCTGCGCGGCGCTCGAAGTACGGTTGCGGGAGCTACCGGTGCGCGTCGCCTTCCGTCACTTCCCCGTGCGGGCCAGCCACCCGCGAGCGCTCGCCGCCGCCCACGCCGCCGAAGCGGCCGCGGCCCAGGGCGCGTTCTGGCCGATGCACGACGCGCTGTTCGCCGACCAGGGCCGGCTCGAGGATCCGCACCTGTGGGCGCGCGCCGAGCGCCTCGGGCTCGACCTCGAGCGCTTCGAGGCCGACCGGCGCTCGGACGCCGTCGCGCGCCGGGTGCGGGAGCAGTTCCACGGCGGCGTGAGAGCCGGCGTCGCCACCACCCCGACCGTGTTCGTCGACGGCGCCCGCCATGTGGGCCGAACCGCGCTCGGCGACTGGACGTACACCGAATGACCGTGACCCGCGACGCCGACCTGATGGAGCGCCTGAACGGCGACGCCACCGGCGAGGCGCTGCGCGAGCTCTACCGCGCGTACGCCGGCGAGCTGCTCGGCTTCGCGCTCCATGCGCTCGGTGAGCGCGGGGTCGCCGAGGAGGTCGTGCAGGAGGTGTTCCTGCGCGCGTGGCGCCGCGCCGACAGCTACGACCCGGCGCGCGGCAGCGTACGGACGTGGCTGTACCAGATCGCCCGCCACGCGATCATCGACCAGCGGCGCCGCGCGGCGGCGCGACCGGCGCTCGCTCCGGGCGAGCCGCTGTTCGAGAGCGTCTCCGCGGCCGAGGAGATCGAGCAGGCCATGCTCGGCTGGCAGGTCGCCGCCGCGCTCGAGCGACTGACGCCGGAGCACCGCCAGATGGTCCGCCTCGCGCACTTCCAGGGCCTGTCGGTGCGCGAGATCTCCGAGCGCTGCGATATCCCGGTCGGGACCGTGAAGAGCCGCACGTGGTACGCGCTGCGCTCGCTGCGGCTCGTCCTCGAGGAGATGGGCGTGGTGCCGTGACCGAGCACGTGAGAGAGAAGCTGGGCGCCTACACCCTGGGTGCCCTCGACCCGGACGAGGCCGCGGCGGTGCGCCGCCACCTCGCCGAGTGCCAGGCGTGCGCGGCCGAGCACGATGAGCTGGCTCCGCTCCCCGGCCTCCTGGCGACCGCCGAGGGCGCGCACGCGGCGGCCGCCGAGCCGCTGTCGCCGGCCTTCGAGGAGCGCCTGCTCGACGCGTACGCGCGCGACCACGCCACTCGCCCGCGCGGCCGGCGCCGGCGGCGACCCCGGCGACGCTGGCTCGCGGCCGGCGCGCTGTCCGCCGGGCTGGCGGCGATCGCGCTCGCGG
>DASTIC010000123.1:0-9177 GCA_035717845.1 Solirubrobacteraceae bacterium | reverse complement strand
GTACCTGTCCGCCGCCTCGTTCCTGGGCATCGCCGGGCTGCAGATGAAGCTCGGGAGCGGCGCGCTGTGGCTGCCGCTCGGCTTCACGGCCGGCTACCTCGCGCTGCTCCTGTTCGTCGCCGCCCCGCTGCGGCGCTTCGGGGCGTACACGATCTCCGACTTCGCCGAGGCCCGGCTGCGCTCGCCACGGCTGCGGGTGCTCGCCGCCTGGGTGGTGCTCGGCATCGCGGGCTTCTACCTGGTCCCGCAGCTCAAGGGCGCCGGCCTCACGCTGGGGGAGGTCACCGGCGCGCCGTACTGGGTCGGCGTCGTCGCCGTCGGCGCTGTGGTGGCGCTCAACGTGGCGGCCGGCGGCATGCGCGGCATCACGTACGTGCAGGCGTTCCAGTACTGGACGAAGACGTTCGCGATCGCGTTCCCGGCCTGCCTGCTGCTGATCTACCTGGGCGGGCTCCCGGAACGCGCCGCGATGTTCGGCCGCGAGCTGCCGCGGGCGCCGGCCGCGGGGCTGGTGGTGCAGCTCTCCGAGCCGCAGCGGGTCACGTTCCCGGCCGCAACGGCGTACACGGTCGACGGGATCCCGGCGCGGGCGGCCGAGGGCGAGGAGCGGACGCTGCCGGCCGGCGAGCTCGTGCTGCCGGCGCGCGCCGTCGTGCCCGTGGCGGAGGGCATCGACGCCCAGCGCGGCGAGGACTGGGCGCGGCCGGTCGACAGCTCGGGGCCGACGTCGGCCGTCTTCGTCTACTCCCTGCTCCTCGCCACCTTCCTGGGCACGATGGGGCTGCCCCACATCCTCGTCCGCTTCTACACGAACCCCGACGGGCCGGCGGCGCGCGACACGACGGTCCGCGTGCTCGGCCTCCTCGCGATCTTCTACGCGTTCCCGCTCGTCTACGGGGCGCTCGGCCGGGTGCTGGTGCCCGAGCTGTACGTCACGGGAGCGACCGACTCCGTCGTGCTGCGGCTCCCGGAGGCGGCGTGGCCGGGGCTCGGCGGCGAGCTGCTGGGCGCCCTGGTGGCGGCGGGCGCGTTCGCCGCGTTCATGTCCACCGCCTCCGGCCTCATGGTGTCCGTGGCGGGCACGATCTCGTTCGACCTCTGGCGCCGGGGCGCCGCGCCCGTCGACGTGCGGCGGCGGCGGTTCCGGCTCGCCGCGCTCGCCGGCGTGCTGGCGCCGGTGGCGCTGGCGCTGGTGGCGCGGCGGCTCGACATCTCGGTGCTCGTCGGCTGGGCGTTCGCGCTGGCGGCGAGCACGTTCTGCCCGCTGCTCCTGCTCGGGATCTGGTGGGAGCGGCTCACGGCGCGGGGCGCGGCCGCCGGCCTCCTGGCGGGGGCGGCCGCTGCCACCGCGGCGATCTTCACGGGCCTGGCCCTCGACGACGCCCATCCGACGGTCGACGCGCTGCTCACGCAGCCCGCCGTGATGTCCGTCCCGCTGGCGTTCGGTGTGATGGTGCTCGTGTCGCTGGTCGGGAACGGCGGCCGCCCCGCGGCCGACGCGGAGCTGCTGGCTCTGCACGCGCCAGAAGGGCTCGGGCTCGCCGAACCGGCGGCTGGGCAGCGCGCCCCTGCGTAGGATCCGCCGCCATGGCCTCCACGCCCGAGCTGGTCGAGCGCGAGCGGGAGGTCGCCGCGCTGTCGGCGCTCGTCGAGGCGGCGCCGCGGGGGGAGGGGCGCGCCGTGCTCATCGAGGGCCCGGCCGGCATCGGGAAGAGCGCGCTGCTGGCCGCCGCGCGGCGCCGCGCGGCGGAGACCGGCTCGCACGTGCTCGCGGGGCGCGGCTCGGAGCAGGAGCGCGAGTTCCCGTTCGGCGTCGTGCGGCAGCTGTTCGAGGGCGTGGTCGCCGACCCGGCACGCGCCGAGCGGGCGCTGACCGGCGCGGCGGCACCCGCGGCGGCGGTGTTCGGCGCGCCGGACGCGGCCACCGACGGCGACGTCTCGTTCGCCGCGCTGCACGGGCTGTACTGGGTAGCGCTCAACCTGGCCGCCGAGCAGCCGCTCGTCCTGGCGGTCGACGACCTGCACTGGTGCGACCGCCCGTCACTGCGCTTCCTCGCCTACCTGGCGCGGCGGCTCGAGGGCCAGCCGATCCTGGTGCCGGCGACCGTGCGCACCGCGGAGCCGGGGACCGACGTCGCGCTGCTCGCCGAGATCGCCCACGACCCCGCCACGGTCTCGATCCGCCCGGCGGCGCTGAGCGCGGAGGCGGTGCGCGAGCTCGTCCGCGGGCGGTTGGGTCGCGAGGCCGAAGAGGCCTTCTGCACCGCCTGCCATCGCGCCACGGGCGGCAACCCGCTGTTCCTGCGCCAGCTGCTCACGGCGCTGGAGACCGACCGCGTGCGCCCGGACGCCGCCCACGCCGGCGTCGTGCTGGAGATCGGGCCGCGCGCCGTCTCCCGCACCGTGATCATGCGGCTGTCGCGGCTGTCGGAGGACGCGATCGCCGTCGCGCGCGCGGTCGCCGTGCTGGCCGAGAGCGCCACGCTGCCGGCGGTCGCCGCGCTCACCGGGCTCGACGAGGCACGGGTGGCCGACGCCATCGGCGCGCTCGCGCGTGCCGAGATCCTGCGGCCCGACCTGCCGCTCGGCTTCGTCCACGCGCTGGTCCGCGACGCCGTCTACCAGGAGCTGCCGCTCGGCGAGCGCGAGCTCCAGCACGAGCAGGCGGCGCGCGTGCTGCGGGAGGCCGGCGCGCCCGCCGAGCAGGTCGCCGCGCACCTGCTGTCGGCGCCCCACCGCGGGCAGGAGTGGGTGGCGGCGGTGCTCCGCGAGGCGGGGCGGGCGGCGGTGTCCCGCGGCGCGGCGGAGAGCGGCGTCGCCCATCTGCGCCGAGCCCTGGCGGAGCCGGCGCCCGAGGCGTGGCGGCCGGCGCTGCTGCTCGAGCTCGGGCTGGCCGAGGGCATGGTGGACGGGCCGGCGGCCGTCGCGCACCTGACCGAGGCGTTCGAGCGGCTCGAGGACCCGCCCGCCCGGGCGGTCGCGGCCCACGCGCTGGGCCGCGCGCTGCTCTTCACCGGCTTCCCCGCCGAGGGCGCCGCGCTGGCGGAGCGGGCGGTGGCCGAGCTGCCGGACGAGCTCGAGGACGACCGCCGTGGCCTGACCGCCTTCGCGCTGGCCGCCGGCTACTTCGGCGTCGGCGGCGCCCGCACGCTGCGGCGCTTCGACGCCTACCGCGACCCGCCGTCGCCGGACTCGGGCGTCGGCGCCCGGATGCTCGCCGCGCCCGCCGCGCTGTGGTGGGCCTACTGCGGCGAGGGGACGGCGGCCGAGTGCGCGGCGCTCGCCCGGGCCGCGCTGCACGGCGGCCGGCTGACGGCTGCCGACAATGGGCTGCTCTCGATCCCCGGGATCGTCACGCTCGTGCTCGCCGAGGACGAGGCGGCCGACTCCGCGTGGGAGGTGGCGCACGTCGAGGCACACCGCCGCGGCTCGCTGCACGCCATCTCCTCGCTGCACCTGTGGCACGGCTTCGCGCTCCTCTTCCAAGGCGACCTCGGGGCAGCCGAGACGTCCTTGCGCGAGGCGCAGGCGGAGTTCGAGGACTGGGGCTTCGGCGCCGTCGCGGGCATGTACACGGGTGCGTTCCTCTCGCGCGCGCTGATCGATCGCGGGCGCCGGGACGAGGCGCGAGCCGTACTGGAGGCCGCGCGGGCGATGGTCGACGAGTCCGACGGCGGGCGCTACTGGCGGGTGGCAGAGCTCGACCTGCTGGTCGCCGAGGGCCGCGACGAGGAGGCCGTGTCGCGCTCCGAGGAGTACGCCCGGCGGCACGGGCACGTCGTCCTCCCCACCTCCGCGCACTGGCGGTCGGCGACGGCGCGCGCGCTGGACCGGCTGGGGCGCTCAGGCGAGGCGATCGCGCTCGCCGAGGCGGAGCTCGCCGACGCGGAGAAGTGGGGCGCTCCCGGCACCGTCGGGCCGGTGCTGCGGGTGCTCGGCGGCCTGCGGCGCGACACCGCGCTGCTCGAGCAGGCGGTCGCGGTGCTCGAGCACTCGCGCGCGCGGCTCGAGCACGCCAAGGCGCTCGCCGACCTCGGCGCCGCGCTGCGCCACGAGCGCCGTCCGAGCGATGCCCGCGAGCCGCTGCGGCGCGCCCTCGAGCTGGCTGACGCGTGCAGCGCCGACGCGCTCGTCGAGCACGTGCGGGCCGAGCTCTACGCCACCGGCGCGCGGCCGCGCACGGCGGCGCTGGGGGGCGTCGAAGCCCTCACGGCGAGCGAGCGGCGGGTGGCGGGCTTCGCGGCCAACGGGGACAGCAACCGCGACATCGCGCAGGCGCTGTTCGTGACGCCCAAGACCGTCGAGGTCCATCTCTCGAACGCCTACCGCAAGCTCGGGATCCGCTCGCGGCGCGAGCTCGCCGCGGCGCTCGAGCCGCATTGAGCCCGGAAAAGATTGGGGACGCCGTTTGGGGGTCGCCCCGATGCGGGCGGGTGACCGGCGCGCGATCCTGTCGGGCATGAGCTCACGCTCGGTCACCATCACGCTCGAGCTGCACCAGGCCGGCGAGGCGCTCGGCGGCCGCGCCAGCGACGGCGTCGGCGAGCGCGAGTTCTCCGGCTGGCTGGGGCTGCTGGTGGCGATCGACGCGCTGCTCGACGCCGCGCCCGAGACCGCCGAGACGGCCGCTTAGCCGCGGCGCTTGCGCTTGCGCTTCTTCGAGCTCTGGCGGCCGCGGCCCGCGGGCACGGCCTCGGGCTCGTCCGCGGGGCGCTCGATCCCCTGCCTGCGGTCCTCGGCCGCGCGGCGCCGCTGCGCGGCCTCCATCGCGGTCGGCCATGGCTCGGCCTTGCCGGTGCGCCAGGCGGGTGGCATGCCGCCGGGCACCGTCCCCAGCATCAGCAGGCCGACGCCCACGATCCAGAACGACTGCACGACGGGCAGCGGCATCAGCGGCAGGATCGTGAGGACCGCCGCGATGATGCCGAGGAACCCGAGGAAGCGCGTGAGGAGCCCCACGCGCATGGCGTTCAGGGTGACCAGGAACAGGCCCGCGACGAGCGCGAGCGGGCCGATCTGCCCGAGGATCTCCGCGGTGATGAGCAGCGATCCGCCGCCGACCTCGCGCGCCGCGTCGACGGTCCGCGGACCGTCGAGGAAGTCGGAGATCGCGAGCATCGTGCCGACCGCGCCGGCGACCGTCGCGACGGCGGCGAGCGCCGCGCCGACCAGCGGCAGGTAGACCACGAGCCGCAGCAGCTCGGGGCGCCGGTGGCGCGTGGCCGCGGCGAGGAAGGTCACGGCCCAGCCGAGCGCGAGCAGCGCGAGCGATCGCACGGTCGCGGAGCCGACGATCGTCAGCGCGTTCTCGTCGTAGTACTCGAAGATCGCGGTCTTGAGGCTCGGCTGCGTGCCGATCGGCCCGGGCTCGAGCGCGCTGGCGAGCGACTCCAGGAAGCCCGAGCGGGGCGTGTCGCGGAGGCCGAGGCCGGCCCACAGGTACCCCGCCAGGGTGAGGAAGCCGGCGACGATCGCGGCGATCGCCGCACGCGGCCGCTGGCGTGCCTCCCAGGCGAGCTGCTGTTCGGCTTCGGCGGCGACGGCCACGAGGCCCCTGATCCTAGACGGCCGTTCCGGGCGGTCCGGAGAGCGTGGCGGGCGCCTCGCGGTCCCCGATCCGGCGCGGCGGCTCGGGGTCGATCTGGCTGCGACCGGCGACGCGCGAGACCTGCTCGCCCGCGAAGAGCACGAGGTCGAGCGCCGGGGCGGCGAGGCGGATCAGCGACTCGATGCGCCGCTGGAGGGCGAGCTGGCCGGGCGTGCGGTGGGCCACGGCGCGCGATTGTAGACTCGCGCGCTGTGCTGATCCGCGAGGTCATGACGGAGTCCGTCGTCACCGCGGCTCCCCAGCGGACGGTGCGGGAGATCGCGGAGCTGATGCGCGAGCGCAACGTCGGCTCGGTAGTGCTCGTCGACGGCGAGCGGCCGGTCGGGTTCGTCACCGATCGCGACCTCGCGCTCTCGGTGATCGCAGACGGCCGCGAGTTCGGCGACCGCGTCGCCGACCACGCCTCGGCGCCGGTGATCACCGCCGCCAGCGACATGGAGGTCGAGCAGGCGGGCGAGCTGATGGTCCGCCACGCGATCCGGCGGCTGGTGGTCGTCGACGGGGAGCGGCTCACCGGCATCGTCACGCTCGACGACCTCGCCTCGCGCACCGGCGACGCCGAGCTGGCCAGCCAGCTCTCCTCCCGCGTCACGCGCGCGGTGATGCCCGACTTCTTCTTCCACGAGCGCGGCGACCGTTAGGATCAGTGTCATGGAGGGCTTCGGAGGCTTCTTCAACGATCCCGATTTCCAGAAGCGGCTACAGGACATGGCCGAGCAGATGCAGTCGTCCCAGAACCTCGCGTGGGCCGACAACGCGATCAAGCTCGCCGTCGACATGACGGTGGCCGCGATCAACCGCGTGAACCTCCAGGGCAACGCCGAGGAGCAGGCCAAGCAGGTCCGCTCCGTCATGGCCACGGTCTTCCCCGAGGCCGTGACCCTGGTGCGCGAGGCGCGCCAGGGGCTCTCCTAGGCCTTCGCGGGCGCCTCCTCCGCACGGGCCGTGCGTCCCTGCGCGATGGCCTCCTTGAACGAGCGGATCTTGAAGATGAATACGAGCGCGGCGAAGCCCATCGCGAACGTGAACGCCGCGATCGCGATCTGCTGCCCGACCGAGTAGGCGGCCACCGTTGCGCCGGTCGCGGTGCCGGCGAACACCTTCACGAGTAGCGCCTGCTGCACGCCGGCGCCCCCGGGTGTGAAGGGGACGAGCGCGGCGACCGCGTTGACGCCGAGCACGAGCAGCACGTTGCGCACCGAGCCGCCGACGTTGAACGCCTCGAGCATGAAGAAGAACGCGGTGAAGCGGAACAGCCAGCCGGCGAACTGCACGGCGAACACCTCGCGCAGGTAGCGGCGGCGGTCGAAGAGGATCGTCAGGCCCTGGCGGACGCGGTCCCAGAACGCCCGCACGCGCGCGGAGAGCAGGGCGAAGCCGGCCAGCACGGCGATGCCGAGGACGGTCAGCGTGAACAGCGCGAAGCGCGGGTGCTGGGCGAAGAACGCGAGGTCGAAGGCGGGCAGCGACGAGAAGTCGGGCGGCTTCGGGAACGCGCCCTGCGTGAACGCGAAGGCCAGGATCGGGATCGCGATGCAGAGGTCGTAGACCAGCTCGACGGCGAAGCTCGAGGCGACCGCCGGATAGCTCGAGTTGGGCACCGACGACTTGGTCAGGAACAGCCGTACGACGTCGCCGCCGCGGGCCGGGACGACGCTGTTGAAGCCGTAGGCGGCGATGTAGGCGCCCCAGATGTAGCGGAACTGGAAGCGCTCCTCGGGATAGGCGGCGCGCAGGATGTGAAACGACGCGCGAGCGCGCAGGGAGAGGTAGATCCCGAACGCGACGAGCGCGATCAGCAGCGACAGCCATTGGATCGCGGCCAGGCTGCCGAAGAAGTCGCCCACCGCGTCGAAGAACGCGGTGAACGAGTCGCCGATGGAGGCGAGGGGCACCCCTACAGCGTACGGTCGGCTCAGACCTCGATCCCGCGCCCGGGCACCGGCGAGGACTGCACGATCGAGGTCGTCGTCTGACCGAAGACGACGAAGCGGTCGATGACCTCCTCGAGGTGCTCGACATCGCGCACGTGGGCCTTCATGAAGAAGCAGTCCTCGCCCGTGATGCGGTGGCACTCGACCACCTCGGGCGTCTCCCGGGCGAGCTCGGCCACCTTCGCGATCTCGCGCGGCGCGGGGCGGACGCGGATCACGACGCCGAGCGCGAAGCCCAGCGCGCGCGGGTCGATCCGCGCGTGGTAGCCGGTGATGACGCCGTCGCGCTCGAGCCGCGACACGCGCTCGGCCACGGCGGGCGGGCTGAGGCCGACGCGGCGCCCGAGCTCGGCCAGCGAGAGCCGGCCGTCCCGCTGGAGCTCGTCGAGGATCCGACGGGTCGTGACGTCGTTCTCCCTTTGAATCGACAGCATTTCGTTGACGATACCGGTGATCGCCCCTTTCGTGGGGCTCGTCGGGCAGCGAACCTGTGGTCGTGCCTCCGCAGGGATATTTCGCGATCAGTGCGGTCTTCCACTACCTCGGCCCGGCGTTCGCCGTGCTGCTCTTCGCGCGCGTCGACGTGCTGGGCGTGGCGTGGCTGCGGATCGCCGCCGCGGCGGCGGTCTTCGCGCTCTGGCGGCGGCCGTGGCGGACGCTCGGGCGGCTCGACGGGACGGGGCGCCGTCTGCTGCTCGCCTGGGGCGCCGTGCTGGCGGCCATGAACTGCTGCTTCTACGTGGCGATCGACCGGCTCCCGCTCGGCACGGTGGCGGCGATCGAGTTCCTGCCCGTGATCGTGCTCGCGGCCGTGGGGGCGCGCACCGCCCGGAACGCGGCCGCCCTGCTGCTCGCGGTGCCGGGGGTGTACCTGCTGACCGACGTCCGGCTGGAGGGCGAGCCGCTCGGGGTCGCCCTCGCGTTCGCCAATGCGGTGCTGTTCGCGCTCTACATCGTGCTCGGCCACCGAGTCGCCCAGCGGGGCGCCGGGATCGACGGCCTGGCGCTCTCGATGCTGGTCGCGGTGGTGGCGGTCACGCCTGCGGCGGGCTGGGCCGCCGCGCCGGCGCTCGCCGACCCCGTCGCGCTCCTCGCGGGCGCCGGGGTCGGCATCTCGTCGTCGGTCATCCCGTACGTCTGCGACCAGCTCGCGATGGCCCGGCTCACGCGCGCCGCCTACGCGCTGATGGTGTCGCTGCTGCCGGCGACCGCGACGGTGATCGGGATCGCCGTGCTGGGCCAGGTGCCGTCGGTGTCCGAGCTCACCGGAGTAGCGCTGGTCGTGGCCGGCGTGGCGCTGCATCGGGAGCCCGCCAGGTGAGCACGGGCGCGCGGCCCATCAGTGTCTCCAGGCTCGCCACCCGGAGCCGCCAGGGGACGAGCTCGATGACGCCGGCGTCGGGATCGGACGGACCCGCGGGCCAGATCTTGTAAGGGTCGTGCCCGAGCGGCTCGGGGGCGGCGCGGAACCGGTCCCACGCGCGCTCCTTCTCCTCGACCTCCTCGACCCAGCTCGCGCGGCACTCGGCCACGATGGCGTCCTGCGTCGCGTCCCAGTACGAGCACGAGACGTACGGGCTGTGCGCCAGGTGGGCGCGCTTGAGCGGCGTCGGCCGGGTGGTGATCCAGCCCTTC
>DASTIC010000122.1:0-14866 GCA_035717845.1 Solirubrobacteraceae bacterium | reverse complement strand
GCGAGCGCCACCACCACGACCGCGGCGAGCAGCGCCGCCTCGACGACGTCGCCGCCCGTGACCCCGAGGAGGTCGCCGAACAGCAGCTCGCCGAGCCGCGCCGGGACCTCGGGCGAGAGCGCCAGCAGCGCGCCGAGCCCGATCAGGCCGGTGACCGCGACGGCGACCCCGGTGTCACCGCCGAGCCGCTCGTCGCGACCGGCGAGCGCGATCGCGCCGGCCGCCACGAGCACCCCGGCCGTTCCCCCGAGCAGCAGCGGCGCCCCGGTGAGCGCGGCGAGGACGAGCCCCGGGAGCATCCCGTGCGCGAGCGACTCGGCGGCGTAGCTCTGGCGATGGAGCAGCACCCAGACGCCGAGCGGCCCGCAGGCCACCGCGAGGATCAGCACCTCCAGCAGCGCCCGGCGCATCAGGTCGCTCGCGAACGGGTCGGTCAGCCAGGAGAGCATCAGTGCTCGTGGTGCTCGACGGCGACGGCGCGGCGCCCTCCGATGACCACCAGCTCGTGCCCGTACGTCTCCTGCAACACCGCGGTCGTCAGCACCGCGGCCGGCGGGCCGTACGCGATCTGGCGGCGGTGGAGGCACAGCACCGCGTCCCACGCGCGCGCCTGCTCGACGTCGTGGGTGGCGACGAGCAGCGCCCTCCCCTCGTCGCGCAGCTCCCGGAAGACCGTCTCGATCCGCTCGGCGCTGACCGCGTCGACCCCCGACAGCGGCTCGTCGAGGAGCAGCACCGGCGCGTCCTGGAGCAGCGCGCGGGCGATCAGCACGCGCTGGCGCTGACCGCCGGAGAGGGTGCCGAAGCGCGTGCGCGCGGCCTCGGCGAGGCCCACGCGGGCGAGCGCCTCGCGGGCGGCCGCGCGGTCGGCGCGGGCCACGCGGCGCCACCACGGCGTACGGCCGTAGGCGCCCATGAGCGTCACGTCGAGCGCGCTGACCGGGAAGTCGAGCCGCGTGCGGTCGGTCTGTGGCACGTACGCCGGCGGCCCCGTCAGCTCCACGCTCCCGCGGCGGATCGGCAGCTCGCCCAGCAGGGCGCGGAAGAGGGTCGTCTTGCCGCCGCCGTTGGGCCCCAGCACGGCAGCGATCCGCCCCGGCTCGAGCGCGAAGTCGACTCCCGCGAGCGCCTCGTTGCCGGGCGCGTAGCCGCCGCCGAGGCCGGCGGCCCGTACCGCGCTCATCGCCACCTCGTCGCGAGGGCGACCGCCGCGAACACGCCCGAGGCGAGCACGGCGAGCGCCGGGCCGGGACCGACGTTCATGCGGTCGGCCAGCCACAGGCCGGCGACGGCCTCGGCCGCCGCGAGGCCCACGGCACCGAGCCGGAGCGTCCGCAGGTCGCGCGCCACGAGCCGCACCGTCGCCGCCGGGATGACGAGCACCGCGGTCACGAGCAGCGAGCCGACGGCGTCGAGGGCCACGACCACGGCGACCGCGACGGCGGCGAGCAGCGCGCGGTCGGCGGCCGCCGACGGCACGCCGAGCGAGCGCGCCGCGACCGGGTCGAAGCCGACGGCGAGCCAGGCCCGGCGCAGCGCCGCGTCGAGCCCCACCACGGCGGCGACCGTGCCGGCTGTGAGCCACAGGTCGCGATCGCTGATGGCGAGCGCGCTGCCGAACAGCAGCCGGTCGACGCCGGCGCCCGACTCGAACACGTCGCTGGCCAGCACGATCCCGAGGGCCAGCGCGGCGACGAGCAGGAGCCCGGTCGCGGCCTCCGCGCCGGCGCGGCGGCCGAGCCGCTCGACCGCGCCCGCGTAGACGAGGCCGGTCCCGAGCGCCGCCGCCTGCGCCGGGATGCCCCAGGGGCCGGCGACGACGAGGCCCGGGAACGTCGCGGTCCCGGTCCCGTGCGTGAAGAAGGCGAGCCGGCGCAGGACGATCCACGAGCCGAGCACGCCGCCGAGCACGGCCAGCAGCAGCGTCTCGATCAGCGCGCGCTGCATGAACGGGGTGTCGAATGGCTCGGGCAAGCTCACGAGGGCGGTGAGCACGGCCGCCCTCCGAGCCCATCGACGATCGCGCGGGTGTTGGCGGCGATCGAGCGCAGGTAGGTGTCCCCGCTCGAGCCGGGCGGGCCGAGCGAGTCGGCCCACAGCTCCTCCCCCACCCGCGCGCCCGCCTCGCGCGCGATCGCCTCCTCGACCTTCGGGCTGACCGAGCTCTCGGCGAAGATCGTCTTCACGCCCGCCTCGCGGATCGTCTCGATCAGCGCCGCGGTGTCGCCCGCCGACGGCTGCGCCTCGGTCGACAGCGACGGGATGACGGTGCCGATGACCTCGAGGCCGTACCGGCGGGCGTAGTAGCCGAGCGCGTCGTGGCTGGTCACGAGCTTGCGGGCGCGGGCGGGGATCGAGTCCACGCACCTCTCCACCGCCGCGTCGAGCCGGCGCACGCGGGCGAGGTACGCGCGGGCGTTGTCGCGGTAGGCCGCAGCGCCGCCCGGATCGGCCTGCACCATCGCGTCGCGGATGGCCGTCACGGCGCGCATGGCCTCGGCCGGGTCCTGCCACCAGTGCGGGTCGTCACCGCGGCGGTGGACGTGGGCTGAGAGGTCGAGCTCGGGCGCCTCCGTGCCCGACGCCTCGATCGCCTCCTCCAGCCACTCGTCGACCTCGCCGCCCGAGCGCACGACGAGGCCGGCCTCGGCGATCGCCTCGACGTCGCGCGGGCGCAGCTCGTAGTCGTGCGGGTCGGCGTTGGGACCCAGCAGCCCGGTCACCGTCGCCCGGTCGCCGCCGACGTTGCGCGCCAGGTCCGCGGCCTGCGTCGTCGTGGCGACGACCTCGAGCGCGGCGCCGCCGCTCCCAGCGTCGTCCTCCCCGCACCCGGCGAGGAGAACGGCGAGCAGCACGGCGGGGAAGGCGAGCGAGCGGGGCACGGTCGCGGGATGTTATTGAAAGTCATTCTCATTCTCAATACGATGTCCCGCGTGAGCACGTGGACCGAGCACGCCCATCTGAAGCTCTCGCGCGCGGGGCACCGCGCCGGCGGCGCGCGCGAGGAGGTGCTGGCGCTGCTCGCGCGGCAGGACTGCTGCCTGAGCGCGCAGGAGATCCATGACGCGCTGCGTGCGGGCGGCGGCAAGCCGGTCGGGCTGGCGAGCGTCTACCGGGCGCTCGACGTGCTCGCCCAGCTCAAGCTCGTCCACCGGATCGACGTCGACGGCGTGGCCTGCTACGAGCCGGCCGACCCGAGCGGCGACCACCATCACCACGCCATCTGCGATCGCTGCGGCAAGCTCGACGCGTTCGAGGACGCCGAGATCGAGCGGCTCCTCCACGACGTCGGCGAGCGGCTCGGCTACCAGGTGGGCGCGCACGACGTCGTGCTCCGGGGCGACTGCCCCGACTGCGCCGCGCGGTGAGCGTGGCGACCGTCAACGGCGCTGGGTAGGGAAGCGAGGGGCCGGCCGGGCCGCGCGATAGCGTCCGCACGCGTTCATGCAGGCAACAGAGGAGCGGATCTTTCCGCCGGCTCTGGTGTTGCAACTCGTCGTGCCCCGCCGTTCGCTCACCCGTAGGCAGGTCCTCCGCGCCGGCGCGCTCGTCGCCGCCGCGGTCGGGCTCCGCCCCTCCCCCGCCCTCGCCGCGCGCCCGGCGGCCCTGTTCGAGCTGCCGCTCGACGGGCTCTCCACGCGCGCGTCGGCCGCCGCGGCCGGTGGCTGGCGGACGAGCGGGGTGCTCGACGCGCCGCGGCGCTTCGACCTCGTCGGGCTGACGTGGGCGCGCGGCTCCTCGGCTGAGGCGCAGATCCGCGCCCGGCGCCGCGGGGGGCGCTGGACCGGCTGGGTGACGCTGCACCCCGCGGGCGACCATGGGCCGGATCGGGGCGACGCGCCCGACGGCACCGACCCGGCCTTCGTCGGCACCGCCGACCAGTTCCAGCTCCGCCTGCGCGGCAACCCGCGCCGCCTGCGCGCCCGCTTCGTGCGCGCGCTGCCCACGGCCCGCACGGCGCGGCGGCTCGCGCGCCGGCTCAGCGGCGGCAGTCGGGCCCGCGCAGCGGCGGCCCAGGTCAGCCCGCCGGTCATCATCCCGCGCTCGGCGTGGGGCGCCGCCGCCGTGCCGCCCCGTGCCGCGCCGGTCTACGGCCAGGTGCAGCTCGCGTTCGTCCACCACACGGTGACGGCGAACGACTACGACCCCGAGGACTCGGCCGCGATCGTGCTCGGGATCGCCCGCTACCACCGCAACAGCAACGGGTGGAACGACATCGGCTACAACTTCCTCGTCGACAAGTACGGCCAGGTCTTCGAGGGTCGCGCGGGCGGGATCGAGGCGGCGGTCATGGGCGCCCAGGCACAGGGCTACAACAGCGTGTCGACCGGCATCGCCTGCCTCGGCAACTTCTCCACGATCGCCCAGACGCCCGTCGCCATGGACGCGCTGGCCCGGCTCATCGGCTGGAAGCTGTCGGTGCACGCCGTACCCACCCAGGGCGAGGTCACCGTGACCTCGGCGGGCGGCGAGACCAACCGCTACGCGGCCGGCACGCCGGTCACGTTCCAGCGCATCTCCGGCCACCGGGACGGGAACAACACGAGCTGCCCCGGCACCGTCCTCTACGGCCAGCTGGACGCGCTGCGGAGCGCCGCCGCCCGGTTCGCGGGCCCGCTCGTCGGCCTCAGCCTCAACACCGTCACGCGCCTGCGCGGCCTGCGCCCGGTGAACGTGTCCGGCTACCTGCGCTTCCCGGACGGCTCGGCCGCGGCGGGCGCGCCCGTCGACATCGAGTTCCTGCCGCGTGCCGCGACCGGCGCCGCGTGGGGCCCGCTGGCGACGGCGGTGTGCGACGCGAACGGCAGCTATCGGGCCACGGTCGAGTTCCCCTTCTCCGGCACCGTGCGGGCCGTGTTCCGCGGCGAAGGGTCGCGCGCGCCGATGGCCTCCAACCCGCGCAAGGTGTTCGTCGCCGCCGATGTCACCGCCGCGCTCGGCCGGCGCACGATGCGCCTCGGCCGCCGGGTCCGGCTCGTCGGCACCGCGGAGCCCGCCACCCACGTGCGCGTCAAGACGCAGCGCCGCGTCGGGCGCCGCTGGGTGCGCGAGCGCGTGAAGTCGATCCCCGTGCAGGACGGCGCCTTCCACGCGTCGATCAAGCCGCGGGCCCGCGGCAGCTACCGCATCGTCGCGCAGGTCGGCAGCACCCGCCGGCGGCTGTACCTGCGCGTACGCTAGGCGCATGCCGCTGGTCGACCGCGCCGACAGCACCCGGCCGCCGCGCGCGGCCGAGGACGCGTTCGGGCCACCGCCGCTGCGGCTGTGACCCTCAGCCGGCGCGAGCTCAACCGCGCGCTCCTGGCCCGTCAGGGGCTGCTGGACCGCTTCCCGCCCGACCTGCCGGACGCCCTGCGGCGGATCGGCGGCATCCAGGCGCAGTACGCGCCGGCCATGTACCTCGGGCTGTGGTCGCGGCTCGCGGACCTGGAGCGCGACGCGGTCACGCGCGCGCTCGAGGATCGCAGCGCGATCCAGGCGACGCTGCTGCGCTCCACCATCCACCTCGTCGCCGCCGGCGACTTCTGGCCGTGGGCGGTCGCGGTGCGCGCCGCGCGCCGGGAGGGGTTCCTGCGCGGGCGCCCCGACGCGCCGCCGGCGGCCGCGATGGCCCGCGCCGCGCGCCGGCTGCGCAGCCGGCTGGCCGCAGGGCCGATGCTGCGGCGCGACATCGAGGCGCTGCTCGGCAAGGACGCCGCCCGCGGCGTGGGCCTGTGGCTGGACCTCGTGCGGGTCCCTCCGCTCGGCACCTGGGAGCGGCGGCGAGCCGACCTCTACGGGCTCGCCGAGGACTGGCTGGCGCCGGTCGCGATCTCGAAGACGGAGGCGGTCGAGCACGTCGTCAGCAGCTACCTGAGCGGGTTCGGGCCGGCCCCGCCGGGCGACGTCGCCAACTGGGCGGGCCTGAAGATCACCGACGTCAGGCGCGCGGTCGCGCGCATGGAGCTGCGGCGCCTGCGCGGCCCGGACGGCGAGGAGCTGCTCGACCTCCCCGACGCCCCGCTCCCGGCCGCCGACACGCCCGCCCCGCCGCGTTTCCTGCCGGTGTGGGACGCCACGCTGCTCGTCCACGCGCGCCGCACGCAGATCCTGCCCGAGGAGCTGCGCCCGCGCGTGTTCAGCATCCGGCTCCCGCACGGCGTGTCGACCTTCCTGGTGGACGGCGCCGTAGCGGGGGCGTGGCGGCTCCAGGACGGCCGCGTCGAGCTCGAGCCCTTCGTGCGGCTCGACGCTGCCGATCGCCGCGCGCTCGAGGCCGAGGCCGAGCGCCTGGCCGCCTTCGCCGCGGACTAGGGAACCCCCCGATGCGGCTGCGCGCCTGGAAGTGGAGGATCGTCGCCTCGCCTCCCCTCCCCCAGGAGAACCTCCCTGATGCTCAACAGCCAGCGCGCGCTCCGCGACCTCCCCGCCCTCCGCGACCTGATCGACGGCGAGGTCGTCGCCCCCGCTGACGACCGGTGGGACGAGGCCCGCCGCCCCTGGAACCTCGCGCACGACCAGCGGCCGGAGCTGGTCGCCTTCCCGGAGGGCGCCGAGGACGTGGTGGCCATCGTGCAGTACGCGAGCCGCTACGGCCTGCGCGTCGCGCCGCAGGGCACCGGCCACAACGCCGGCCCGCTCGGGTCGCTCGAGGACACGATCCTGCTCAGCACCTCGCGCATGCGCGGCGTGACGGTCGACGCCGAGGCGCTCACCGCCCGCGTCGCCGCCGGCGCGCTGTGGCTCGAGGTCACGGAGCTCACCTCCCCGCACGGCCTCGCCCCGCTCTCGGGCTCCTCCCCCGACGTCGGCGTCGTGGGCTACTCGCTGGGCGGCGGCATCAGCTGGCTCGCCCGCAAGCACGGGCTGTCCGCCAACAGCATCCTCGCGATCGAGATCGTGACCGCCGACGGGCGCCTGCGGCGCGTCGACGCCGACCACGACGCCGACCTCTTCTGGGCGCTGCGCGGCGGCGGCGGCAGCTTCGGCGTGGTGACGGCGCTCGAGATCGAGCTCTACCCGTACCCGGAGATCTACGCCGGCTCCATGTGGTGGCCGTGGGAGCGCTCGGCCGAGGTCCTGCACCGCTGGCGCGAGTGGACCGAGACGGCGCCCGAGGAGGCCACCACGTCGGCGCGCATCATGCAGATGCCCCCGATGGAGCAGGTGCCGGAGTTCCTGCGCGGCCGCAGCTGGGTGACGATCGACGGCGCCGTGCTCGGCGACCGCGCGTACGGCGCCGAGGTGATCGCCGCGCTGCGCGACCTCGGCCCCGAGATCGACATGTTCGACATGGTGCCGCCCGTGGTGCTCTCCCGGATCCACGGCGACCCCGAGGAGCCGATGCCGGCGCTCGCCGAGCACCGCCTCCTGCGCGACCTGCCGGCCGAGGCGGTCGACGCGTTCCTCGCCGTCGCCGGCCCGGACTCAGGCTCCGGGCTGCTGATGGCCGAGATCCGGCACCTGGGCGGCGCGCTCGCGCGCGTCGAGCCCGGCCACGGCGCGCTCGCCAAGCTCGACGGCGACTACGTGATGTTCGGCAGCGGCCCGGCGTTCTCTCCCGAGATGGTCGCCGGCCTGAAGGCGGAGCTGCCGCGCTTCAAGGCCGCGATGGCCGACTGGGACGCCGGCACCGGCTACCTCAACTTCGAGGAGACGACCGTCGACTCGCGCTCGTTCTACGACGAGGTCACGCACCGCCGGCTGAGCCGCATCAAGGCGCGCGTCGACGCCGGCGACCTGTTCCGCTCCAACCACCCGATCAAGCCGGCCCACTAAGGGGGGACCATGCGCGGTCGCCCTCAGCGGCGGCCGCGCACCCACTCGCCGAGCTTCTCGGCGGCGTCCCCCACCTTGTCGCCGGCCTTCTCGACCCCCACGCCGGCCTCCTTGAAGAGGTTGCGGAAGCGCTCGGCGTAGTGCTCGGCGGCGTCGCCGGCCTCCTGGCGGGGGTCGACGGGATCGCCGCGGCGCACGTAGCGGCCGTTCATGACCGCGTCGTACTCGCCGGAGCGGACCCACTTCATCAGCTCGGAGACGCGCTTTACCGGGAACGCGTGCGTCTGCGCCAGCTCGACCCGAAGCCGTGAGAGCTTGTCCCAGCCGGGCTCCCACTCCTCGTACTCGTTGGCCTGCTTGAGGAAGGCGTCGAGGTTGAGCTTGCGCGAGGTCGCGCCGCCGGCCAGCACCATCAGCGTGCGGGAGGTCACGAGCGGGTCGCGGTTGACGAGCGTGGCCGCGCGGTCGCAGCTCAGCTCGGCGGCGCGGAACCACTCGAGCAGCGCCAGCTTGACGGCCAGCAGCGGCAGGCCCGCCATCAGCGGCAGCCGCGCGACGCCGGCGCCCAGCGAGAGCAGGATCATCAGCGCCGTCCGGTACAGCACGTGGTCGGAGAGGATGTGGCCGGCCTCGTGGCCGAGCACCGTCCGCAGCTCGTCGGTGTCGAGCACCTCGACCGTGCGCGAGTTGACCATCACCATCGGCCGGCCGGACCCGATCGCCGCCGCGTTGGTGACCGGGAACTGCGTCAGGTAGAGGTCGGGGACGTCGGCGAGGTCGAGCCGCGCGATCGCCGCGCGGTGCGACGCCCACGCCTCCGGCAGCTGCTCGGGCCCCAGGCGCACCGACCCGGCCAGGAACACCTGCCGCAGCGCGCGCTCGTACCCGAACTCGATCAGCCTGCGCACCACCGTCTCGAGCATCGGGATGGACTGGAGGGCCGCGGTCGCGGCCCGGTCGGCCGGATGCTCGTACGCCTTCGGGGAGAGGTCCTTCAGGCGCTGGTCGGCGGGGAGGGGATCCGTCATGCGACTCAAGCTAACGGTCGCGCAGCCGGATCACCAGACGCAGGCCGGACCACTTTTCGTCCAGCGCCGCCACCTTGTTGTCGACGAGCACGTTGGCGAGGGCCAGCTCCCGCACCACGTCCTCGGTGAGGTCGGTCGGCACCTTCGAGGCCCGCTTCGGCCAGGCGATCCACAACCCGGCGTTCGGCTGCATCGCCGCCCGCAGTGCCGGCATCCGCTGCGCCAGCTCGGCCCGCTCGGTGTGGAAGGAGACGATCACGTCGGCCGGCCCGCGGGCCGTCCGGCCAACCGTCACTTCCTCGGGGAGCCCGCCGAGCGTCCCGCTCTCGAACCCCTCGGGAGCCCCGAGCAGCAGCAGCCTGTGCCCGGACTTGATGCCGAGCTTCTTCGGCAGCGGTGTGCCGCTGTAGCCGGCCGGCGCGCTCATCGACCCGTATTGTCACCCCTCGCATGACCAGGCTGGTCCGCGACGCCACCGCCGCCGACGCCGAGGCGTGCCGCGCGATCTACGCGCCGTACGTGCGCGACACCGTCATCTCGTTCGAGTCCGAGCCGCCGACCGAGGCCGAGATGGCGGCCCGGATCGCCGTCGCGACCGCCACCCACGCCTGGCTCGTGCTCGAGGACGACGGCGAGGTCGTGGGCTACGCGTACGGCGGGCCGTTCGCCTCGCGCGCCGCGTACCAGTGGGCGTGCGAGGTGAGCGTGTACATGGAGCTGGGCCGCCGGCGCACCGGCGGCGGCCGCGCGCTCTACGAGGCGCTGCTGGCACGCCTGGCCGCGCGCGGGTTCCACATGGCGGTGGCGGGCATGACGCTGCCCAACGACGCGAGCGTCGCCCTGCACCGCGCGCTGGGCTTCGAGCCCGTCGGGACCTGGAGGCGGATCGGCTTCAAGCACGGCGCCTGGCACGACGTGGCGTGGACCCAGCGCCAGCTCGCCGACGGCCCGCCCGCCGGCCCGCCGGACTAGCTGCGGACCCAGTCGCGCCGCGTCATCGTGACCTCGTAGCGGCGATCCCCCGGCACGTTGCGGTGCAGCATGTCCGACAGCGTGTTGGTCGTGCGGATCAGCTCCCAGCCGAGCGGGGAGAACGTCTGCCGGTTGAAGACGCGTGGTGAGAGCAGCGGGTTGGTGAACGCCTGCGAGAACGCGTCGATGGCGACCATGCGGCCGATCAGCGACGGCAGCACGGCGTTGGGCCGCACGTCCTCGGCGAACAGGCCGGGATAGAACTCGATCTCGTCCACGCTGCCGTACACGTCGCGCAGCTTGGCCACGACCTGCGGGTCGCTCGACACGTCCTCGAAGCGCCGCGCCCGGGGGAAGCGCGCGAGGCGGCGGTACTCGTTGTAGGGCTGGAGCTGCACGGCGCGCGCCTGGCGCACGCTCGCCAGCTCGGCGTCCCACACCTCGGGCGGCGAGTTGACCAGCCCGACCCGGCCGGCACGCTGGCGGGAGGCGTCCTCGAAGCAGGCGCCGAGCCCGTGCTCGACCGCGAGGTCCGTGTTGAACAGCGTGTCGGCCACCGGCACCTCACGGCCGCCGACGACGAACCGGGACGGCACCAGGCTGTGCCAGCGGTAGAGGAGGTTGAACTCGATCGCCATCCAGTTCTCCCGGTACCAGCGCGGATTGCGGAGGCCGGTCGGGTCGGCGAGCAGCTTGAGGTGGTACGGCGAGATGTGGTTGATGTACTCCTCGACCACGATCTTGATGAGGATCACGGTGAGGATGTTCCGGGCCGTCTGGAACAGCCGCTCGTCGTCCCAGCCGTACTCGCTCTCGAGCGCCCGCGCGATGCGGTTGTGCTCGCGCAGGAAGAGGACGCCCATGATCACGAAGCCGAGCTGGAGGTTGCCGGTGTCGCTCCCGAACGCGAACAGCTGGCGGCGCTGGTCGTCGGTGATGCTCTCGGCCCGCACGACGCTGACCTTGTCGAACACCTTGCGATCGCCGTCGTACAGGTACGGCGGGAACTCCTCCCCCTGCAGCTCCTGCGAGAGCAGCTGCCCACCTTCGCCCGATCTCAGCTGGCGCGTGACGTCGTCGGTCAGCCCGTAGATCTGGATCAGGTCGATCTGGTGGTTGGACTCGTTGCGGGCCGGGTCGCGCCGGATCGTGCCCGTCCCGGGGTCGCGGTACGGCCGCTCCGAGCGCAGGAAGCCGTCGACGAACCACTCCGCGAAGTACGGGAACAGCACCGTCGACTTCTGGCACGGGATCATCTCGCCGTCACGGCTGAAGAGCCCGGCCACGGCCTCGGCGGGCGGGTGCGTCCAGTTCTCCGCCGGCGGCAGGTGCCGCGAGTCCCACTTGCGGTCGGTGAGCGACGCCCACGACGTGTAGGGCGCCATCGTGCTCAGCGGGTTCGGCCGCGTCGGGATCTTGCGGATCGTCCGGTCGATCAGCGTCGCGCTGACGCGCGAATGGAGCTTCGGGACCCGCTCGATCGCATGCCACACGCCCGGGAAGCGCGTCGTGACGAACGTCTCGATCCGGTTCGCGACATCGTCGCGCACTTCCCGCAAGCCCTGGACGGCCGTCATTTCTCGACCACGCCCGCCTCCTCGACGAGCGTCTCGGGATCGCCGCAGGCGTCGATCACGTCTTTGGCGGCTAGTCGCGGCACCTGCCAGTCGCCCTCGCGGGCATATACCCGTCCCGCCCTGGGATGCTCGGTGACGAAGTCCATCACCTGGTCAAGTGTCTGCACGCACGACGGGCCGGTCACCGCCTGCTCTACCCGGCCGCTGCTGGGAGACGCCGGCTCGTCGTCGGCGAGCTCAGTCGTGATGCTTGCGCCGCTCGCGGCGATCGAGGCCACCGACGCCAGGAGTGCGACGATTGTGTCCCACCGTTTAAGGGCAGCGCTCGACGTCCTCACCCGCCCGCTGCGTCGGCTTTGGCGAGCGCCCGCTGAACGTCGAGATGCGCCGCCTGGAACTCGCGAGCTTCCTCGACGGCCCCCGCGGCGACCAGCTCTCGATAGCTGTCCGAGGTCCGCTCGAGCAGTCCCCGGACGTCTTCCCTGCGATCGATGTCTTTCGGATACCGGTTGAGCAGCTCTCGTGCCAGCTTCAGCTCGTCTCGAGCTCCGTAGACGGCCAGGACCGACAACGTGCGACGGCGCCGTGCGAGGGCAGCCCATGCGGCGACGCCCGCTATGAAGCCCGCCACGATCCCGGCCACGGCGAGGATCTGCTGCAGGTCGTCGTTTGCCTCGGAGATGGCGAGGGCCACCGCGCCCAGCGCGATGCCCAAGACGGCACTGCCGAAGCTCACCGCGATCGTCGCCGTCGACGGGATATCGAGCTCGGGCTCGGGCGGTGGCTTGGGACGGTCGCGCACGGACGCGAGCATCACGAGCCGACACTACCGTGGCTCCACGCCGAGGCGCTAGGCGCGTGCAGCCGTGTCGGCGATCACGCGGGAGAGCTGGCCGCCCTGCCAGGCGAGCGGCGACTTGCCGGGCTCCTCCGACAGGAGCCGCGCGCCCGGGATGACCTGCGCGTAGCGCTCCCCGATCGCGTACGGGTGGCCGGGGTCGGCCTCGTCGCGGCTCGCGACTACGGTGACCGGCAGGTCGAGCCCGGCGAGCTCGTCCCAGGACGAGAAGGCGTGCGAGCGCGGGACCTCGCGCAGCGCGTCCGCCACCGCGTCGGGGTGCTCGTGGGCCGACAGGCGCTGGCGGATGACGGTGAGCACGGTGTCGCGCATCGCCGGCGGCACCCCCGGCTCGCCGTAGGCGGCCACGAATCCCTCCACGCCGCCCGTTCGGAGGCCCTCGGACAGCGCGTCCCAGCGCTCGAGGTCCCCTTCCGACCCCTCGGGGTCGAAGGCAGGGGTGATGACAATCAGCGCGGTGGCGCGCTCGGGATGCTCGAGCGCGAACCGCAGCAGCGTGTGCGCGCCCATCGACGCTCCGGCGAGCACGGCGCGCTCGACGCCGGCGCCGTCGAGGACTCCCAGCAGGTCATCGGCCAGCGCCTCGTAGGTGTACGGCGTGGCCGGCTCCGACTGCCCGTGCCCGCGCGCGTCGTACGCGATCACGCGGTGCCCGCTGCGCTCGAGCGTCTTCGAGCCCATGACCACGTACCGGCGGGTCGCGGTCAGCCCGTGCAGGAGCACGACCGGGACCCCCTCCCCCGCCTCCTCGATCGCCAAGCCGGCCACGCGGGGAGACTATCCTCGGGGGCGTGATCTTCGACACGACAGAGGACACGTTCGAGCAGGACGTCATCGAGCGCTCGCGGGAGATCCCCGTCGTCGTGGACTTCTGGGCCGCGTGGTGCGGCCCGTGCCGCCAGCTCACCCCCGTGCTCGAGCGGGCCACGACCGCGCGGGAGGGCAAGGTCGCGCTGGCCAAGCTCGACACGGACGCCAACCAGCAGCTCGCCGCCGCCTTCCAGATCCAGGGCATCCCGGCCGTGAAGGCGTTCAAGGACGGCCGGGTCGTCGACGAGTTCGTGGGCGCGCTGCCGCCCCCGCAGGTCGAGCGCTTCTTCGACACGCTCGTCCCTTCCGAGGCCGACGAGCTGGTCTCCGACGGCGACGAGACGGCGCTGCGGCGGGCGCTCGAGCTCGAGCCCGGGCGCGCCGACGCCGCCGTCCCGCTCGCGCGCCTGCTGGCCGAGCGCGGAGAGCGCGACGCCGCGCTCGAGGTCCTGGACAACGTCGTCGGCTCGTTCGCGGCCGACGGGCTCGCCGCCCGCCTGCGGCTCGAGCCCAGCGACCCCGACGCCGCGGCCGCCTTCGAGGCGCTCGACGCGGGAGAGACCGAGGCCGGCCTCGACCGGCTGATCGCCGCCGTCGCCACCAACGGCGACGACGAGCGCCGGGAGGACCTGCGGCGCGCCGTCGTCGGCGTGCTCGACGAGCTCGGGGTCGAGCACCCGCTCGCGCGCGAGTCCCGCCGCAAGCTCGCCAGCGCGCTGTACTGAGAGTCTCGAGCCCGGTGTCGATCCCGGCGCCGCCCGTTCGTCTCCTAGGCGACCATCCGACCAGGAGGAAGCCATGAAGTACATGCTGCTGATCCACCAGGGCGACGCGCCCACCCCTCGCGACCCGGAGGCCTGGGCTCGCCTCTCCGAGGACGAGCAGAAGGCCGTCTATGCCGACTACCAGGCTCTGAACCAGACACCGGGCGTCACCGCCGGGCTCCAGCTCGAGCCGGCCGAGACGGCGACGACGGTCCGCGTCCAGGACGGCCGGACGCTCACCACCGACGGCCCGTTCGCGGAGATGAAGGAGGCGCTCGCCGGCTACCTGGTGTTCGAGGCCGACGATCTCGACGCCGCGATCGAGCTCGCCGGGCGGATCCCCGCGGCCCGCATGGGCGGCGCCGTGGAGGTGCGGCCCATCACGGAGTGGTAGCGATCCTCGAGCAGGCGTTCCGGGATCACTGGGGCCGCGTCCTGGCCTCGCTGATCGGCTTCCTCGGCGACTTCGACCTCGCCGAGGAGGCCGCCCAGGACGCCTTCGCGATCGCCGCCGCCCGCTGGCCGCGCGACGGCGTCCCCGCCAACCCGGGCGGCTGGCTGCTGGCCACCGCCCGCAACGGCGCGATCGACCGGATCCGCCGCGACCGCACGCTCGCCGCCAAGACCCGGCTGCTCGAGCCACCTCAGACCGTGGAGCTCGACGTGGACGAGACGACCTTCCCCGACGAGCGGCTCGAGCTCGTCTTCACCTGCTGTCACCCTGCGCTCGCCACCGAGGCGCAGGTGGCGCTCACGCTGCGCACCCTCGGCGGCCTCACCACGGCCGAGATCGCGCGCGCCTTCCTGGTGCCCGAGGCGACGATGGCGCAGCGGCTGGTACGCGCCAAGCGCAAGATCAAGGCGGCCGGGATCCCGTTCCGGGTGCCGCCCGCCCACCTGCTGCCCGACCGCCTGGCCGCTGTCCTCGCCGTCGTCTACCTGATCTTCAACGACGCATACACGGGCCGCGACGAGCCGGCGGCCGAGGCGCTGCGGCTGGGCCGCGCGCTGGCCGAGCTGATGCCCGACGAGGCGGAGGTCCACGGCCTGCTGGCGCTCATGCTCCTGCACGACGCCCGCCGCGCGGCGCGCTACGCC
>DASTIC010000121.1:0-9559 GCA_035717845.1 Solirubrobacteraceae bacterium | reverse complement strand
TTCGACGCCCAGCGCACGGCGGCGAACACGAACGACCTGCGCGGCAAGATCCTGCGGATCACGCCGACGGAGGGCGGCGGCTACACGATCCCCGAGGGCAACCTGTTCCCGGAGGGCACCGAGGGGACACGGCCGGAGATCTACCTGATGGGCCTCCGGAACCCGTTCCGGATCGAGTACAACGTCGAAGAGGGCGAGCTCTACGTGGCCGACTACTCGCCGGACGCCCAGACCGCGAATCCGCTGCGCGGGCCGGCCGGCCAGGGCAAGTGGTTCATCGCCACCGAGCCCGGCAACTACGGTTGGCCGTACTGCGCGACGGCCGAGCTGCCGTATGTCGACTACGACTTCGCCACCGGCCAGTCGGGTGCGCCGTTCAACTGTGACAACCCGGTCAACGAGTCACCGCACAACACCGGGCTCACCGACCTGCCGCCGGTCACCCAGCCGCAGGTCTGGTACAGCTAACGGGCCGTCGGCGCTGTTCCCGGAGCTCGAGACCGGCGGCATCGGCCCGATGGCCGGCCCGGCGTACCAGTTCGACCGCAAGACGACGCGCGGCCGCAACCCGACCGCGTGGCCGGCTTACTACGACAACGTCCCGCTCTTCTACGAGTGGACGCGCGACTACATCAAGGAGTTCCGGCTCGATGCGAGCCGGACCGAGGTGGCCGAGATCAACGACGTGCTCGCGTCGTTCGACCTCCAGAACCCGATGGACGTCGAGTTCGGGCCGGACGGGTCGCTGTACGTGCTCAACTACGGCAACGGGTTCTTCGGCCAGAACCAGCCCGGCGCCGAGCTCGTCCGGATCGACTACCTGGGTGCCGCCGGCAACTTCGCTCCGACCGTGAGCATCGAGGCCGACACCACGAACGGGCTCGCTCCGCTCACGGTCAGCTTCACGAGCGACGTGAGCGACCCCGAGAACCAGAGGCTCCGCTACGAGTGGGACTTCAACGCGGACGGCAAGGTCGACTCACGCGCGCCCAACCCGACCTACACGTTCACCGAGAACGGCGTGTTCAACGCGACGCTCAAGGTGACCGACCAGGGTGGGCGCTCCGGG
Organism: Solirubrobacteraceae bacterium; assembly: GCA_035717845.1. Lineage (GTDB taxonomy): Bacteria > Actinomycetota > Thermoleophilia > Solirubrobacterales > Solirubrobacteraceae > DASSUW01. Next base: position 8,490 of record DASTIC010000121.1, on the reverse strand, counting down.
AGCGACTACGTCACGATCATCGTCGGCAACACGCCACCGGTCGTGGAGTTCATCACTCCGCAGGACGGCGACGCGTTCGCCTTCGGCGACGCGGTGCCGTTCGAGGTCAGGGTGACGGACGACCAGCCGGTCGACTGCTCGCGCGTGCAGGTGACCTACATCCTGGGTCACGACACGCACGGCCACCCGCTGACGACGGCGTTCGGCTGCACGGGCACGATCCAGACCTCGGCCGGCGGCCATGACCCCGGCGCCAACCTCAGCGGCGTCTTCGTCGCCGAGTACACCGACGATCCGGCCGACGGCCTGCCGCCGCTCACGGGCAGCGACGAGGTGGTGCTCGAGCCGACCGGTTAGCGATGCTCATCAGGGGGAGCCGCCGCCGCGGCGGCGCCCCGCCTTGCTGCATGGGGAACGTCCGTTCGCATTGTGCGTCGTGGCACACAGTCGAACACGTGTTTGGTGCGGGGGAACGCCGGGTAGAACAACGGGTTCCGCGAGACACGGGTCCCGCGTTCCCCTTGAGCAAGAGATAGGAGACGACTCCATGAGTCAGTCCGAGCAGCGCAAGCAGCAGCAGAAGATCGTGCAGTACCTCAACGAGGCGCACGCCAGCGAGCAGGCGCTCGTGCGGGTGCTCCAGTCGCAGATCGCGATGACGCCGCGCGGCAGCTACCGCACGGCGCTCGAGAACCACCTGCGCGAGACGCGCGACCACGCCGAGCGCGTCGGCCGGCGCAGCGCCGAGCTTCGTCAGGGTGGCAACCCGCTGATGGCCGTCGTCGGCGCGGCCGAGACCGTGGTCGGCCAGGCGCTCGCGCTCGGCAAGACGCCGCTGGACCTCCTGCGCGGCTCCGGCGGCGAGGAGAAGGTCCTCAAGAACGCCAAGGACGCCGCGGCCACCGAGGCCCTGGAGATCGCCACCTACACGGCGATCGAGCGCCTGGCCCATGCCGTCGGCGACGACACGACGGCCACCTTGGCCGCGTCCATCCGCGCCGACGAGGAGAAGATGCTCGCCCGCGTCCTACGCGAGATCCCGAAGCTCACCGACGCCGTGGTGGGCGCCGATGTCAAGGGCAACGGCAGCTACGACGTGACCAAGACGGGCGCCGCTGACACCGGCCGCGCCGCCGGCCGCAAGGCCAAGGGCGCCGCGCGCAAGACGAGCACGGCCACGAGGCGCAACGCGCGTAAGGCCCGCAAGGTACCGGGCGTCGCCCGCGCCGAGGGTCAGGTCAAGGGCGCCGTGGCGTCCGAGGGCGACCTCGCGATCGCGCGCTACGACACGCTCACGGTCGACGAGATCACCGGGCGGCTGGCCGAGCTGTCGCAGGTCGACCTGGCCAAGGTCGACGCGTACGAGCGCAAGAACCAGAACCGCACCACGATCCGGAGCCGTATCGCGTCCCTGCGGGGCGACGAGCCATGGGCGGGCTATGACGAGCTGACGGCCGGCGAGGTGCAGGCCGTGCTCTCCGAGGGCGACGACGAGCGCGCCAAGCAGGTGCGCGTCTACGAGCGCGCCCACAAGAACCGCGCCGGGGTCCTCACGGCCGCCGAGCGCGAGCTCACCAACGCCTGATCCGGGCGTCCGACACCGAAGGCCCGGCACCCGCCGGGCTTTCGGTCACTCACCCCTCGATGGGACCAGGACTCGTGTTCACCGCGCCGTAGACGCCCCCATGGACGCGGTGCTCCCGCTGATCGGCGTCGTGCTGGGTGCCGTCTTGAGCGGTGGCGCGGAGTGGTGGCGAACCGAGCGGCAGACCGCCTGAGAGCCCACCGGCCCCTCGTCGCTAGGGCGCGGAGGCCGCCATGGCCGACGCGCGAGAGCCGTGCAGCGACAGCACGTGGGCCACGCCTTCGCGCCTCAGCGTCTGGTGCAGCGCTCCGCCTCGCTCCACCACGAGCCGGAGGCGCGTCGCGAGCCGGCGATTGGCCGCGGTCAGCATCTCGATGCCCTCGCGGTCGATCGCCGTCGTCTCGGTCAGATCGAGAACCACCGGGCGCTTGCCGCGGATCGCCTGGGAGAGGCAGTTCCGCAGCGGCTTGGACGCGGCGCCGACGAGCGCACCCTGAACAGCCACGGCCAGCACCCCGCCGATCGAATCGACCGTTAGCTCGACAGGATGCTCGTGGAGCTCGTCCAGCACAGCCCTCTACGACCCCGGTACCCCGGTCAGACCAGAGGAAACCGGGGTCGTAGAAGCATCGCCTAGGCCCTGCCCTCGGCGGGGACTGCGCGCTCGACGTCGATCCGCGGGAGGATCCGCTCGAGCCAGCTCGGGATCCACCAGTTGCGCTCGCCGAGCAACTGCATTACGGCGGGGACGAGCACCATCCGCACGAGCGTGGCGTCGAGGAAGATCGCCGAGGCGAGGCCGATCCCGAACAGCTTCAGGAAGACGTCGGGCGCCGCGAGGAAGGCGAGGAAGACGACGACCATGATCGCGGCCGCGGCCGTGATCACCCGCGCGGTCTTCGCCAGCCCGTCGGCGACCGCCCGGCGCGTGTCTCGGTGCTTGAGGTACTCCTCCCGGATCCGGGAGATGAGGAACACCTCGTAGTCCATCGAGAGGCCGAAGAGGATCGCGAACATCATCACCGGCATGAAGGGGGCGATCGGCACCTCGTGGTCGATGCCGATCACCTTGCCGACCGCGCCGCCCTTCGCGACCATCGTCATCACGCCGTACGCCGCGCCGACGGAGAGCAGGTTCATGATCCCGGCCTTGAGCGAGATCAGCGGGGAGTGGAAGGCGACGAGCAGGAGCAGGAACGAGAGGCCCACGACACCGGCGATGAAGAGCGGCATGCGGTCGGTGACGTAGTCGCTCTGGTCCTCGAGCGCCGCCGTCACGCCTCCGACCTCGGCCGTGACGCCGGTGCCGCCGAGCGCGTCGGGCACGACGCGCTCGCGCAGCCGGCCGACGAGCTCCTCGGTCTCCTTGTCCTGCGGGGAGCCGGTCGGGATCACGGTGACGATCGCCGCGTTCCCGGCCTCGTTGATCTGCGGCTCGGGGACGAACGCCACACCCCGCTCGCTGCGGAGCCGCTCGGCGAAGGCGTCGATCGTGCCCTCCGCGGACCGGTCGGGCATGTCGGCCGCGATCACGAGCGGTCCGTTGGTGCCCGGCCCGAAGCCCTCGGTGTTGAGGTCGTAGGCCTGGCGCGTCATCGTGCTCGGCGGGTCATTGCCGGCGTCCGGGAAGCCGAGCCGCATCCCGAGCGCGGGAGCCGCCAGCACGAGCAGCACCGCGGTCGCCGCGATCGCCGCGGTCCAGGGACGGCGCTGCACGGCGTGGCTCCAGCGCGCCGCGGGCGAGTGCTCGTTCCCCTCGGCCGCGGGCTTCCGGCGGCCGACGAGCGGCAGCCGCAGCCGGTCGACCCTCGGGCCGAGGTACGAGAGGAGCGCGGGCAGCAGCGTGACGGCGGCCAGCATCACGACCAGCACAGCGAGCGAGGCCGAGATCGCGACGCCGTACATGTACGGCAGGCCGGTGAAGAAGAGTCCGAGGACGGCGATCACGACCGTCCCGCCGGCGAGGATCACGCTGCGGCCCGCGGTGGTGACGGCCTCGACCACCGCGTCGTGGCGGTCCTTGCCCTCGTGGATCCCGGCGCGGAACCGGGTCAGCACCAACAGCGCGTAGTCGATCCCGACGCCGATCCCGATCAGGCCCGACACCGCCGTCGTCCAGTCGGGCACGTCGATCACGTTGGCGAGCAGGACGATCAGGCCGCCGGAGGAGATGCCGAGACCGAGGAGTGCGACGATCAGCGGCAGGCCGGCCGCGACCACCGAGCCGAAGGCGATCAGCAGCACGATCGCCGCGGCGACGAAGCCGATGCCCTCTGGGCTCGTCGTCTCCTGTGCGGCGTAGATCGGATCCCCGCCCAGCTTGATCTGGAGGCCATCGCCGCTGTTGGCCTCCGCGGCGGCGATGAGCTTCTCGCCGTCCTCCTTGGGCACGTCCCATCCGGCGACGGTCAGCGGGAGCGTGGTGGCGCCGATCTTGCCATCGCGCGAGACGCGGATGGGCGTCTCCTCGCCCACGTGGTCGACCCGCTTGGCCTGCGCCAGGAATGCGTCGATCCGCTCGCGCGCGGCTGGGCTCTCGGCTCCGGCCGGGTCCTTCCAGACGACGTAGATCTCCTGGCCGGAGTAGCCGGCGAAGCGCTCCTCGGTGAGGGTGCTCGCCGCCTTCGACTCCGAGCCTGGCGTGTTGTAGTCGGCGTCGTACTCGCCTGCAAAGGCGGAGCCGACGCCGATGATCACGACGGTTGCGGCGAGCCAGGCGAGGACCATTCGACCCCGGCGGCGGTACGCGAGGTCGGCGAGGCGCGTGAGAAAGCGGGTCATGGCCGAAAACTTAGGACCAGTGGACCGCCCTGTCCCATGCGGGCTTCCCACCCAAGTGAGTGCGGGTAGCCGCACGTCGCCACCGATCGGTAGCCTGGCCGCGTGGCGGCGCTCGGACTCGGCCTCGCGGCGCTGGGGCGCCCCGGCTATCTGAACCTCGGCCACGCCGAAGACCTCGGCGACGAGCGCTCGGTCGAGGCCCTGCGGGACCGCGCCCACCAGGTGCTCGACGCCGCGTGGGATGCGGGCATCCGCCACCTCGACGCCGCGCGATCGTACGGACGGGCGGAGGAGTTCCTGGGCGCGTGGCTGCGGTCCCGTGACCCCGCGGACGCGGTGGTCTCCTCCAAGTGGGGCTATGTGTACACCGCCGACTGGCAGGTCGACGCCGACCCGCCCGAGGTCAAGCATCACGACGTCGAGACGCTGCGCCGGCAGCTCGCCGAGACACGCGAGCGGCTCGGTGACCGGCTCGCCCTGTACGCCATCCACTCCGCGACCCCGGAGACCGGCGTGCTCGAGGACGCCGAGGTGCTCGAGGAGCTCCGCAGGCTGCGCGACACGGGCGTCCGTGTCGGCGTGACCGTGAGCGGCACATCCCAGGCGGAGACGATCGAGCGCGCGCTGGATGTCGGTCTGTTCGACGCGGTCCAGGCGACGTGGAACCTCCTCGAGCGCTCGGCCGAGCCGGCCCTTGCTGCCGCCGCCCAGGCCGGCCTGACCGTCTACGTCAAGGAAGCCCTGGCGAACGGGCGCCTCGCCGGCCGCGAGGCCTCGCCGGCGCTCGCCGATGCCGCGGCTGCGAACGACGCCACCCCCGACGCGCTCGCGCTCGCCGCCGTGATGTCGCGGCCCTGGGCGGACGTCGTGCTCAGCGGCGCCGCGACCGTCGCCACGCTGGAGAGCAACCTGCGGGCCGCCCGGGTGACGTGGACGAGAGAGCTCGACGAGCGGCTCGCCGGGCTGCACGAGGAGCCCGCCGCGTACTGGGAGCGGCGTTCGGCGCTGCCGTGGACCTGAGCCGTCGGGGACCCCGGCGGCCCGCTCTCCGCGTCGACGGTCACCGCATGACGTCCGCGAGCGGGTCGGTCGAGCGGATGACGTGCATGCCGGCGGCGGCGTAGCGCTCGAACGCCGCATCCGCCTCGTCCGTGTAGTCGACGGCTCCCGGCACGACGACCGGCGACGTGCAGTCCTCAAGCAGGTACGTCCGCGGGGCGAGCCGCTCGCGGACGTCGGCGTCCCTGAGCAGGTCGTCGATCGTCCAGGCCACGCAGTGGCTCTTCGCCTGCCCGGCCACGACGACGGCGTCGAACGTGAGCAGCTTGCGGATGAGCTCGGTGTTGCGGGCGCCGAGCGGCTCGCCGTCTGGGCCCTCGGTCACCTCCGGCCCGAGCATCGAGTAGTGCTCGGTGAGCGGGTGGTCGCCCTTGACCTGGAAGTCGGGCCGGCTGTGGCGCGCGATGCCGTGGAAGAAGACGGCCTCCTCGACCGCCGGCGCGAGCGCGTGGCCGATCCCGCCGAGCATCGCGTGATAGGGCCAGACGGTGAGGTCGTACTTGCCGCCCTCCGCCAGGCGCCGCGTGTAGTGCTCGAGGTGGCGCCGTGCGTAGTCGAGGCCCAGGCCGAGCGCGGCGGCGACCGCCGGGTTGAGCCTCCAGCGGCCGCGCTCGACGTCCTCGGCCGAGACCAGCGTGTACGGCGCCGGGTGGTCGCCGTGCTCGTCGACGAGCCAGATCGCGTGGAAGATCTGCATCGCGTGATGGGTGTCGAGGCTCGGCACGATCTGCGTGATCGCGCCGAGGTTGCGGTAGATGAACTCGCACAGGCGGCGGTTGTCGTCGACGGCGCCGGTGCCCGAGCGCCCGGCGACGAAGAGCTCGAAGCCCGGGATGCAGAACGTGTTCTGGACGTCGACCGCCAGCAGGCAGAGCCGGAACGAGTCGTCGGCCGCCGGCGACAGGCTGTGGCGCGCCGCCCACGCCTCCGCCTCGCGCGCGCGGTCCTCGTACGACACCCGCCAGATCTCGCCGACCCGGCCGGGGTCGAAGAACTCGGGGAGCGGCAGCTCACGCATCGACGAGTAGAAGCGCTCCGACGCCGCGGGGTCGGAGGCGCGAAGGCTCACGTGGTCGAACATACAGCCGTAGTCTCCTACTAGGGAGGGGCTCGTGGACAAAGCCGCGCTCGTCGTCATCGACATGCTGAACCCGTACGACCACGAGGACGGCGACGCCCTCGCGGACAACGTGGCATCGATGGTGCACAACGTCGCCCGGCTCGTCGAGGACGCCCTCGAGTCGGACGTCGAGCTCGTCTACGTCAACGACAACTACGGGGACTTCGCGGCCACGCGCGACGACCTCGTGCGCCGCGCGCTCGACAGCCGTCGGCCGGACCTGATCGAGCCGATCGTCCCGCCGCGCGGCGTCGCGTTCCTCCAGAAGGCCCGCCACAGCGCCTTCTACAGCACCACGCTCGACCATCTGCTCCGCCAGCGCACGATCGACACGGTCGTGCTCGCTGGGCAGGTGACCGAGCAGTGCATCCTCTACACGGCGCTCGACGCCTACATCCGCCACTTCGCGATCCGCGTCCCCCGCGACGCGGTCGCGCACATCGACCCCGAGCTCGGAGACGCGGCGCTGCGGATGATGGAGCGCAACATGCGCGTCGACCTCCTCGACGCGGAGGCCGTGCTCAGCTGACCGCGGGCCGGGCGACGCGGCCGAGCGGGTCGCAGAGGTCGGGGCGCTCGGGGTCGTTGAGTCCCTTGCGCAGGCCGGTGAACGCCGCGGCGCCGAGCAGGAGCGGGATCCAGAAGAGGATCACCCGGTAGGCGAGCACGGCGGCGGCGGTGGCGGCCGCCGGGAGCCCGTAGACGACCAGCGCGCCGATCAGGCCGCCGTCGATGCCGCCGACGCCGCCCGGGATCGGCAGCAGGCCGCCGAGCTGCCCGAGCAGGTAGCCCATGAGCACGAGCGTGATCGCCGGCGACTCGCCGAACGCGCGGAAGCACGCCCATAGCACCGCGTTGTCGAAGGCCCAGTAGCCGAGCGAGCCGGCGATCACCCGCCAGTCGCGCCGTCGCAGCACGACGCCCGCCTCGCGGACGCCGCCGTCGAGCGCCCCGATCGCGGCCGCCAGCCACCGGCGCCATCGCCGGGCCGACTGCCGGACGGTGCGGCGCGCGGTGAGCAGCGGGACCGCGCACACTGCTGCGATCGCGAGGATGGCCAACACAGCCGGAAGCACCGTGAGCAGCGGCGAGAGGTGCGGTCCGACCCCGAGCGCCATCGCGATGCCGAGCACGGCGACGGCGACGAAGTTGGCCCCGCTCTTGAGCACGAAGAACGCGATCGTGCGGCGAGCGATGTCGTCGACCGGCATGCCGCCCTTGCGCAGCGCCCAGGCGCCGAACGCCAGGCCGCCGGCGCCGCTGGCCGGCACCAGCGAGCCGACCGCCAGCTCCGACATCCCGAGCTCGTAGCTCGTGCGCCACGACATGTGCCGGCAGAAGACGGGCTTGAACATCAGCACGTACGACAGGCACGAGAGGACTTCCAGCGCGACCGCCACCGCCAGCCATCCCGGCCGGGCCTCGGCGAGCCGGTCGCGGACGTCGCCCAGCCCCGGCGCGAGCCACGCCACGAGGCCGATCACGACGAGCAGCGCCAGCACCCGGGCGAGGCTGCGCCGCAGCCGCCGGGTGTCGAGCTCGCCGGGCAGCGGCTCGGGCGGCGGGATGTACTCGACCTCGGGCCGGTCCACCCACCGATCATGACGGCCGACCGCCTCGCGGTGAGGAAAACCGCACATCCGCCCGGGGGTCCACCCAGGGGGTCCGTGTGGGCCGCCCCCATGGGCGGCGCGGGCGCGCGTCCGTACGTTCCGTCTTGCAATCGACCAGTGCCGCCATGCGCCCCGACACCGCCCTCGACACCCGCATCGCTCCCCGCCCCGAGTCGGGCACGGCGGTCGGCGGGCGCCGGGCGCTCACCGTCGTCGGCCGTGACGTCGAGCTGGTCGTGAACGGCAACGCCAGCGGCACCGACGCCGCCGAGACGGTGGCGCGGGCGACGCGCGAGCTGAGCGCGGCCGGCGCGCGCGGGCACGCGCGCGTC
>DASTIC010000120.1:0-19636 GCA_035717845.1 Solirubrobacteraceae bacterium | reverse complement strand
CCGACTCGATCGGCGTGCTGATCGCCGGCCGGATCGTGCAGGGCGCGGGCGCGGCCATCGGGCCGCTGGCACTCGGGATCGCGCGCGACACGCTCCCGCGTGAGCGGCTTGCACCGGGGATCGGCATCCTCGTCGGAGCGGCGGGCGCCGGCTCCGCGATCGGCTTCCTCGTCAGCGGGATCCTCGTCGACGAGCTGTCCGTCGAGGCGCTCTTCTGGGTCCTGTTCGCTGTCGCGATCGTGCTCATCGGCGGGGTCGTAGCGCTCGTCCCGGCGCCGCCGCCGCGGTCGCGCGCTCGTGTCGACCTCGCGGGCGCCGTGCTCGTCGCGTCGGGCCTGGCCTCGCTCCTGCTGGCGATCTCCAAGGGCAACGACTGGGGCTGGGACTCCGGCCGCGTCGTCGTGCTGTTCGCCGGTGCCGCGGCGCTGCTCCTCGCGTTCATGATCGTCGAGAACCGCGTACGGGCGCCGCTCATCGAGCCGGCGTTCATCGCCACGCGTCCGTTCATCCAGGCCCACGTCTGCGCGCTCGCGGTGGGGGTCTCGTTCGCGGCGGTCGTGATCGTCGTGCCGCAGATCGCCGCCCTGCCCGAGGTGACCGGCTACGGGCTGGGCTACTCGGTGACGAGCACCGGCCTGCTCCTGGTGCCGATGGCGCTCGGGAGCATCGTCGCCGCCTGGATCGCCGGCCGGGTCGTCGACGCCGCCGGGCCGCGGGCGCTGATGGCCGTAGGCTCCGCGACCGCGCTCGCGGCGTACCTGCTGCTGATCGCGGCGCACGACTCGGCGGCCCCGATCGCGACCGGTGCCGCCGGAGTCGGCCTCGCCCTCGGCTTCACCGTGACCGCGATCATCTCCGTCGTTGCCCGCGCCGCCCCGCTCGACAAGACGAGCGCCGCGGTCGCTGTCCACTCGGTCGTGCGGACCTCGGGCATCGCCGTCGGGACGGCGGCGACGGCGGCCATCATCACCGGCGCCGGCCTCGTCGGCCCCCTGCCGGCCGAGTCCGGCTACACGGACGCGTTCGTCATGGGCGCGATCGCCTCCGGCTGCGCGCTGCTCGTCTCTGCGCTCCTACCGGGCCGGCGTTACACGGACGCGCGCACGCGCTCGTAGATGGCGTCCGGGTTGCCCGTGCCGTCGACCCGCGCGAGCAGCCCGCGATCCGCGTAGAAGCCGACGAGCGGCTCGGTGGCCTCGTGGTAGACGCGCATGCGCTCGCGAACGACATCCGGCGCGTCGTCCTGCCGCCCGCGGTTCGCGAGGCGCTTGACGACCTCCTCGTCGGGTACCTCGAGCAGCACGGCCTGGTCGAGCTCCTTCCCGCGGGCGGCGAGGCCCGCCTCCAGCGCCTCGGCCTGGGCGACGGTGCGCGGGAAGCCGTCGAGCAGGAAGCCGTCCACCCGCTCGGCGTCGAGTCGCCCGAGCAGCATCGCGACGACGATGTCGTCGGGGACGAGCTCGCCCAGCTCGATGAACGCGCCGGCGCGCCGCCCGAGCTCGGTGTCCGCCTCCCGCTCCTCGCGCAGCTGGTCCCCCGTCGAGAGGTGGAAGAGCCCGAGGTCCTCGCTCAGGCGTGCGGCCTGGGTGCCCTTTCCGGCGCCGGGCGGCCCGAGGAGCACGAGGTTCTTCGACATCGCGGCGCGACGATATCCGAGGTTTGGGACGACCGGCGGGCCGGGTATCGGACGTAGCCGCGGGGTCGATTTCGTGAGGCCCCCGCTGAAAACGTTGTCAGGGGGAGAGGCGCCATGCAGGCGATCAGCCGGATTCTCGGACCGTTGGCGGCGGCCGCCATGCTGGCGCTCGCCGCGCCGGCGCAGGCGGCGCCGAGCTCGGACTTCTCGTCGTCGCTGGAGCCGGGCGATCCTCAGCCGGCCTGGACCAACACGGCCGAGCGCGCCTCGGGTGTCAGCGGCCCGCGGCGCTCCGGCATCCCCGGCAACGTCACCGATCGCGTCGTCGCCGTGCGCGCCAGCGGCGAGAACACCGGCGGCGGCGAGGTCAAGGAGAACCTCGTCGACGGCTCCGCCGAGACCAAGTGGCTGGTGTTCGCCTCGACCGGCTGGGTCGAGCTCGAGCTCGCCGAGCCGGTCGCCGTCGTCCACTACGCGCTCACGTCGGCGAACGACGCCCAGCCGCGTGACCCGCGCGACTGGACGCTCCAGGGCTCCAACGACGGCCAGACGTGGACGACGCTCGACACCCAGACCGACCAGGTCTTCGACGAGCGCTTCCAGAAGCGCGAGTACCGGTTCGCCAACACCACCGCGTACCGCCACTACCGCCTCGACATCACCCGCAACTCGGGCACGAACATCGTGCAGCTCGCCGAGATCGAGCTCTCCAACGGCGACACGTCTCCCCCGCCGCCGTCGGACATGCGCACGATCGCCGGAGCCGGGCCGCGCGGCGGCTACAACGCCAAGGCGGGCGCCGGCTGGACCGGCCTGCGAGCGCTCGAGTACGCCGGTCAGCACACCGCCGAGGGGCGCGGCTACTCCTACAACAAGGTCTTCGACGTCGACGTGCAGGTGAACCCCGAGACCGAGCTCTCGTACCTGATCTACCCGCGGTTCATCACCGACGACTTGTCGTACCCGAGCACGTACGTCGCCGTCGACCTGGCCTTCACCGACGGCACCTTCCTGTCCGAGCTCGGCGCCGAGGACCAGCACGGGGAGGAGCTGAGCCCGACCGGCCAGGGCCGCGCGAAGACCCTGTACACGAACCAGTGGAACTTCAAGCGCTCACAGATCGGGCGCGTGGCGGCGGGCAAGACGATCGACCGCATCCTCGTCGCCTACGACAACCCGGACGGGCCGGCCGACTTCCAGGGCTGGGTCGACGACATCACGATCGACGGCGCCCCCGAGCCGCGCGACCGCTCGCGGCCGTCGGACTGGGTCGACACGCGGCGGGGCACGAACTCCAGCTCGCGCTTCTCGCGCGGCAACAACGTCCCGGCCACGGCCGTCCCGCACGGGTTCAACTTCTGGACCCCGGTGACCAACGCGAACACGCTGAGCTGGCTCTACGAGTACCAGTTCCGCAACAACGCGGAGAACCTGCCGCAGCTCGAAGCGTTCTCGCTCAGCCACCAGCCGAGCCCGTGGATGGGCGACCGCCAGACGTTCCAGGTCGTTCCGTTCTCGGACAGCATCCCGCCGGAGCAGAGCGCGCTGACGTTCCGCCACGCCAACGAGGTGGCCTCGCCACACCGCTACGCGGTGAAGTTCGACAACGGCATCGGCACCGAGATCGCGCCGACCGACCACGCGGCGCTGTTCCGCTTCACCTTCCCGGGTGACTCGGGCGGCCTGAACTTCCGCAACGTCGGCGCCCGCGACCGGTGGGACGTGAACATCTCCGACGGCGTCCTGACGGGCTGGACCGAGACGCGCAGCGGCCTCTCGAACGGCGCCACGCGGATGTTCATCTACGCCACGTTCGACCAACCGATGGTCGACGGGCAGCGCTTCAACGCGCGCACGGTGAACATGCGGATCGCGACCTCGCTGATCAGCCTCGAGCAGGCGAAGCACAACCTCGAGCTCGAGCTGTCGGACACCGACACGATCGAGAGCGTGTCCGCACGAGCGCAGCAGCTCTGGGACCGCAAGCTCGGCGTCATCGAGGTCGAGGGCGCGACCGAGGACCAGCTGACGACGCTTTACTCGAACCTGTACCGGCTCTCGCTGTATCCGAACTCGGGTCACGAGAACACCGGCACGGCGGCGAGCCCGCAGTGGGAGCACGCGGTGCAGTCGACGGACTCGGACACGCCGCCGCCCAGCACCCCTGAGCGGACCGGCGCGCCGATCCGGCCGGGCAAGGTGTACGTCAACAACGGCTTCTGGGACACGTACCGGACCGCGTGGTCGGCGTACTCGCTGTTCGACGCGGGCACGGCCGGCGAGCTGGTCGACGGCTTCGTGCAGCAGTACCGCGACGGCGGGTGGATCTCGCGCTGGTCGTCGCCCGGCTACGCGAACCTGATGACCGGCACCAGCTCCGACGTGTCGTTCGCCGACGCCCACGTCAAGGGCATCAAGGGCTTCGACGTCCGCGACGCCTACGACGCGGCGCTGCGCAACGCGACCGTGGCGCCGCCTGAGGACGACCCGTACAACACGCAGGTCGGCCGCAAGGGGCTGATCGAGTCGATCTTCCTCGGCTGGACGCCGTCGCGCGTGTCCGAGGGCGTCTCCTGGGGTCTCGAGGGCGCGATCAACGACTTCGGGATCGCGAACTCGGCCGCCGTACTGGCGGACGACCGGCAGTACGACGCGGCCGACCGGCGCCGCTACCGCGAGGAGGCGGAGTACTTCCGCAGCCGCGCGCAGAACTACGTGAACATGTTCGACCCGGCGATCCGCTTCTTCCAGGGGCGGGCGTCGGACGGGACGTGGAAGTCCTCCCCCGAGGAGTACGACCCCCGGGTCTGGGGCCACGAGCACGACTACACCGAGACCGACGGCTGGAACTTCGCGTTCCACGTGCCGCACGACGGGCAGGGGCTCGCGAACCTGTACGGCGGCCGCGACCGCCTGGCGGCGAAGCTCGACGAGTTCTTCGCCACGCCGGAGACCGCCAAGTTCGTCGGCTCCTACGGCGGCGTGATCCACGAGATGACCGAGGCGCGCGACGTGCGGATGGGCCAGTGGGGCTTCTCGAACCAGGTCTCCCACCACATCCCGTACATGTACGACTACGCCGGCCAGCCGTGGAAGACGCAGGCCAAGGTGCGCGAGGCGCTGCGGCGGATGTACGTCGGCTCCGAGATCGGGCAGGGCTACGCCGGTGACGAGGACAACGGCGAGACGTCGGCGTGGTACCTGTTCAGCGCGCTGGGGTTCTATCCGCTCCAGGTGGGCAGCCCCTACTACGCGGTCGGCTCGCCGCTGTTCAAGCGCGCGACGGTGCATCTGGCCAACGGGCGCGACCTCGTCGTCGAGGCGCCGGCCAACAGCCGCCGCAACGTGTACGTGCAGGGCCTCGAGCTGAACGGCCGCCGCTGGGACCAGGCGTACCTGCGGCACGAGGACCTCGCGAACGGCGGGCGGCTCGAGTTCGACATGGGCCACGCTCCCTCCAACTGGGGCAGCGGGCGCGCGGACGCGCCGCCGTCGCTCACCCGCGGCGACGAGCGGCCGGAGCCGCTGACCGACCTGACCGGCGGCGACGACGCCGGCCCGCTGTTCGACAACACGTCGGGCACCGAGGCGGCCGGCTCCGAGGCGGCGTGGGAGTTCCCGGCCCGCGAGCGGGTGCAGTTCTACACGCTCACCTCGGGGAAGGCCGAGGGCGCCGACCCCGGTGACTGGGTCGTGGAGGGCTCGCGCAACGGGCAGAGCTGGACGGTGCTCGACTCACGGCGCGGCGAGCAGTTCCGCTGGCGCTCGCAGACCCGGGCGTTCAAGCTCTCCCGGACCGACGACTACAGCGCGTACCGGATCCGCTTCGCGCGGCCGGCGACGGTCGCCGAGGTCGAGCTGCTCGACTACCGGCCGGTCAGCGCGTCACCGGTCGTGGTCGAGGTCGGGTCCGGTGCGGCCGCCGGGGCGGGCGAGAGCGCGACCGTGCCCGTGAAGGTCGCGAACTATGGGGAGACGCCGGCGAGCGGCGAGGTGACCCTCACCGCGCCGGCCGGGTTCACGGTCACGCCCGGGTCGGCCGCCTACGGGCCGCTCGCGCCCGGCGAGTCGAAGACCGTCGAGTTCTCGGTCGCGGTGCCGCCGGACGCCGCGCCCGGCTCCTATTCGCTCCAGGTGAGCGCGACGACGGGCGAAGACGAGCCGGTCACCGCGCGCGGCTCGCTCCAGGTCGTCGGGGACACGATCGCGTTCGCGGCCGGAAGCGACGAGGAGCGCCCGTGGCTGTTCGACGCGGACGGCTCCCAGCTCAACAACGGCGGCCGGTTCGCGGACAACGGCACGTACTTCACGTACCGCTTCACGCTCCCGGCCGGGGTCACGGGCGGCACGCTCACGCTCGACATGGGCAACCAGTTCGTGGTGTCGTCCTCCCTCGACAACGAGTTCTGGACCGAGCACCTCCGCGAGACGCGCGAGATCCGCGACCTCTCCAACCGGGACGAGTACGAGCTTCAGCTCAACGACCTGCGCGGCGGAGGGCGGACGTTCTACCTCCGGATCCAGGACAGCAAGCCCACCGACGGCTGGGGCGGCTGGGTCGCCGGTGTGGAGGTCGTGGCGACGCGGTAGCGGCGCCAAGGGACGTCAACGGCTGGGTAAGGAGAGTGGGGAACCCGGCCGCGGTAAGGGTGCATAACGTCGACTTCAGGTGTTTGTCGCGTGTGTGGTCGACGTTATGCACCCCCGCCGGCGTCGCCGTTTTCAGCTCGAGTGATGGTCTGAGGAACCTCTTGGCGGGCCCTTAGGTTCCTCACAGGGTCGTCCGTTGAACTTCCCAGCATGATTCGAGTGGCAGTGATCGACGGTCATCCCGCGATGCGCGCCGGCATCCAGGCGCTGCTCTCGCGCGCGGCGGAGATCACCGTCGTGGGCGGTGCCTCCGGCGAATCCCACGAGGTCGCCCACATGCTGTACGCCACGACACCCGACGTCGTGGTCGTCGAGGACGCTCCGGGCCGCGCGGATGGCATCGAGCTGACGCGCCTGCTCAAGAGCTACGTCCCCTCCCCGCACGTCGTCCTCTACGCCGACGGCTTCGACGCCGGAGCGGTCGCCTCCGCCATGCTCGCCGGCGCCGACGCGCTGGTCGACTCGCGCGGCGACGAGCGCCACCTGGCCGCGGCGATCCGGTCGGCCGCGCGCGGCGCGCCGACCTTCCCCGAGCTCGACCCCCAGGCCGCCGCGGCGCTCGAGCAGCGCCTGCCCGCGGAGGACCAGGACATCCTCCGGATGCGCCTGGCGACGCTGTCGCTGCGCGAGATCGCCGGCCTGCTGCGGATCGACGCCAGCACGCTGCGCGAGCGCATGCGGACGATGATCGCGGCGCTCAGGCCGCCCGCGCCCGCCACCTAGCGCCCACTATTCTCCGGCGCCGTGCTGGTCGAGCGGCTGTTGAGGATCGAGGTGTCGGCGCTGTGCGACGCCGACAAAGGGCTGCCCGTGGTGGACCCCGCGATCCGGGCGATGGTCCCGGACGTGCGCATGGCCGGCCCGGCGCTCACCGTCGTGGCCGCCGACGACCACCTGCCGGTGTTCAGCGCGCTCGCCGAGGCCTCGGCCGGCGACGTGCTCGTGATCGTCACCGGCGGAGGCCCGCTGGCCGTCGCCGGCGAGCTGTTCGCCACCGAGGCGAAGCGCCGCGGCGTGGCCGGGATCGTGATCGACGGCTTCTGCCGCGACGTGCAGGGGCTGCGCCGGCTCGGGCTGCCGGTCTTCGCGCGCGGCACGATCCCCATGTCCGGCTCGACGGCCTCCCGTACCGCGCTCGGACAGCAGGTCCGCTGCGGAGGGGTCGACGTCGCGCGCGGCCACATGGTGTTCGCGGACGACGACGGGATCGTGATCGCGGCGCCCGAGCGGCTCGAGTCCGCGCTCGAGGCGGGCGAGGCGATCGCCCGCGCCGAGCGGGCGATGCTCGAGGCGATGGCCCGCGGCGAGCGGCTGCACGACCTCACGACGTACGACGAGCACGTCGCGCGGCTGGACCGGGGCGAGCCCAGCGCGCTCGCCTTCAAGGTCGATGCCTGAGTTCGCCCGCCGCGCCCGCAACCGAGGGGACGCCGAGCTGAACGCGATCCTGGCCGGACCCCCGCCCGGGGTGCTCTCGCTGATGGGCGGCTTCCCCAACCCGGCCACCTTCCCCGCCGACGCGCTCGACGAACTGGTGGCGGCGCTGCTCCGCGACGATCCGGCTAGCGCGTTGCAGTACGCGCCGGTCGAGGGCATCCCGAGCGTGCGCGAGTTCCTGCTCGACCGCCAGGAGCAGCTCCAGGGCCGGCGGCCGGAGACAGCCGAGCTGATCGTCACGAGCGGCGGCATGGAGTGCATCACGCTGGCGTGCCAGAGCCTCGTCGACCCCGGCGACGCGGTGGTCGTCGAGGCCCCCACGTACCTCGGCGCGCTGATGGCCTTCGCGGGCGTCGAGGCCGACGTGCACGGGATCGAGATGGACGAGGACGGGATGCGCGTCGACGTGCTCGAGGAGCGGCTCGCGGCCGGCCTGCGACCGAAGCTCGCGTACGTGATCCCCGAGTTCCAGAACCCGAGCGGCCGCACGCTGTCGCTGCCGCGCCGGCAGGAGCTCGTCGAGCTGTGCCGGCGGTACGGGGTGCTCGTGCTCGAGGACGTCGCGTACCGCGAGATCGCGTTCGAGGACGGCGCGGCGCCGCCGACGCTGTGGTCGCTCGCGCCCGACGTCGTCGTGCAGGCGGGGACGTTCTCGAAGATCTTCTGCCCGGGCGTGCGGCTCGGCTGGGCGGCCGGCCCACGCGACGTCATCGCGCAGATGGCGGCCGCCAAGCAGACCACCGACCAATGCGCCGGCGGCCTCGGGCAGCGGATCGTCGAGGCCTACGGCCGCGCGGGGCACTTCGAACGCCGGATCCCGGAAGCGCGCGCGCTCTACGCGTCGCACTGGCGGGCGGTCGAGCGGGCGCTGGGCGCGCACATGCCGCCCGGGTGCGGGTGGAGCGAGCCTGCGGGCGGGTTCTTCAGCTGGCTCTCGCTGCCGGGGATCGACACCACCGCGATGCGCCCGGCGGCGCTCGAGGCCGGCGTGGCCTACGTGCCGGGCGTGCCGTTCTACCCGGGCGACGGCGGCCGCGACGAGCTGCGGCTCTCGTTCAGCTTCCTCGGCGAGGAGGAGCTCGAGACCGCCGTGTCTCGGTTGGCCGAGGTCGTGCGGGCGGAAACGTCAACTGCGGCTGGGTAGGGAGGCTGGGGAGCCAGCGGGTGTGCAGAAACCGGCCGATCACGACCGGATCGAAAGCGCGTACACCCACCCTCCCTACCGCGGCCGAGCTCAACCCCCGCGCGCCGTCAGGCGCGCGGGGGTCGGCGCTCACGTCAGCAGGCGACGAGCAGGTGGAACGGCGCGTCCTCCGGGGCGGGGGCGGCCGCGCCCGGCGCGTTGTAGGTCTTGACCGTGACCTTCGTGGCCTCGGCCGCCGGCTCGGCGGTGATGTGCCCGAGCTCGGCCGGCTCGATCGTCGTGCCGCTCTTGGTGCCGGCGAGCGTGGCCGAGTACTGGCACACTCCCACGTCCTTCGCCAGCTCGACCGTGTAGACGCCGGTGGCGGTCTTGGCGACGCTCTTGGCGTTGCCGGCGGCCTGCGTGCCGGCGGCGGTCACCGCCGTGCGGTGGGTGACGGCGTTGGCCTCGGTGAGCGTCGTGCGCGCCGCCTCGGAGAGGTCGGCGGCGTCGACGCCGCCGTCCGCGATCTCGGTGCGGTCGATCGCGCCCTCGCGCACCTCGGAGGCGCCGACGGCGCTGGTGGCGATCTCGCTGCGGCGGATCGCGCCGGTGCGCACCTCCCAGGCACCGACCGC
Organism: Solirubrobacteraceae bacterium; assembly: GCA_035717845.1. Lineage (GTDB taxonomy): Bacteria > Actinomycetota > Thermoleophilia > Solirubrobacterales > Solirubrobacteraceae > DASSUW01. The sequence goes on along the minus strand of DASTIC010000120.1, from coordinate 10,152 downwards.
GTTCGAGCGCAGCTCGCTCTTGCCCACCGCGTTGGCGCGGATGTCGCCCTTGCCGACGCTGTTGTAGGCCGCGTAGCTCGTGCCGCTGAGCGCGACGAACAGCGCGAGCATCGACGTCACGTTGGCGAACTTGCCGCTGAATCTCTTACGTCTGTCCATACGACCTCCAGCAGGAGGCCCGGCTCGAAGTTGCGGCCGAACGCTCAGTTGTCTCTCAGCTGACACACACGGATCTCCGACGCGCGGGACCGAGGCTGAGCGCATGTCATCCCTCGCCCTCCACCCGACCCCCGCGACGGAGCGCGCGCGTCCCCAGGTCGAGATCGTCGTGCCCGTCCACAACGAGGAAGCGGCGCTCGCGCTCAGCGTTCGCCGCCTCCACCGCTTCCTCGCCGCCGAGTTCCCCTTCTCGTGGCGCATCGTGATCGCCGACAACGCGAGCACGGACGCGACGCCGGCCGTGGCGCGCGAGCTCGCCGCCGCGCTGCCGGGCGTCAGCGCCCTGCGGCTCGACCGCAAGGGCCGCGGGCGCGCGCTGCGTGCCGCGTGGGCGGGGAGCGAGGCGCGCGTGGTCTGCTACATGGACGTCGACCTCTCGACCGACCTGCGCGCGCTGCTCCCGCTCGTCGCGCCGCTCCTGTCCGGGCACAGCGACGTCGCGATCGGTACCCGGCTCGCGCACAGCGCGCGTGTCGTGCGCGGCCCCAAGCGAGAGCTGATCTCACGCTCCTACAACCGGCTGCTGCGCATGACGCTGCGGGCGCGCTTCAGCGACGCGCAGTGCGGCTTCAAGGCCGTCCGGGCCGATCTGCTCCCGAGCCTGCTCGCCGAGGTCAAGGACGAGAGCTGGTTCTTCGACACCGAGCTGCTGGTGCGCGCACAGCGCCGCGGACTGCGGATTCACGAGGTCCCGGTGGACTGGACCGATGACCCGGACTCGCGGGTAAGGATCGTGCGCACCGCGGTCGACGATCTGCGTGGCGTCGCGCGCCTGATGGCGGACACACCCGTCGCCCGCTTCCTGGGCGTCGGCGCGGTGAGCACGATCGCCTACGCGCTGCTGTTCGTGCTCATGCGCGGTCCGCTGGGCGCCGCGGGCGCCAACGCGGCGGCGCTGGCGCTGACCGCGATCGGCAATACGGCCGCCAACCGCTGGCTGACGTTCGGCATCCGCGGCCGCGCCGGGCTCGCGCGCCATCACGTGCGCGGAGCGCTCGTCTTCGTGCTCACGCTCGCGCTCACCAACGGCGCGCTGCTCGTCCTGCACGGCATCGACGCCGCGCCCGCCCGGCCGGTCGAGCTCGCGGTGCTGGTCACAGCAGGCCTGGCGGCGACCGTCACGCGCTACGTCGCGCTGCGCACGTGGGTCTTCACCCACGGGCGGCAGCGGGGCGACGTCAGTCGGCGACCTGCTCGCGCAGAGCTCCGATGAAGTCGCGCCAGCCCGGGCGCACGACGCGGTAGAAGCTCTGGATCGAACCGCGCCGGCGTTTTGTGTCGGCGAGCTCGATGAGCCCTGCGCTGTGCAGCACGCGGAAGTGGTACGCGACGACACCCAGAGGCTCGCCGAGAATCACAGCAAGGTCGCTCGGGCTCACCGAGTCGTCGTCGGCGGCGTCGAGTATGGCGATGCGGATCGGGTGCCCAAGGGCCGCGAGCCGCTTCGCATCCATGTCTAACTCCTCCACGCGCGGGAAGATAGCGCGCTTTGCCGCCATACTCGACAGATCTTCCTCGGTGAGCTCCTTTCGCTCGTCGTGGCTCTGAGCAACGGCGCCGCGACAGCCGAGCCGTTTCCGGCCGGCCGATCGGTCGAAGGCCGGCCGCTGACTGCGGTCCGGATCGGCGATCCGCAGGCGGCGCGCCGGGTGCTCATCGTCGGCTCGGTGCACGGCGACGAGCCGGGAGGGCGACGCGTCACCCGCGCCCTCGTGCGCCGCCGCCCGCCCGCCGGCGTCCAGTGGTGGATCGTGCGCGACCTCAACCCGGACGGCGCCAGCCGCGGCACGCGCACGAACGCCCACGGCGTCGACCTCAACCGCAACTTTCCGCACCGCTGGCGCCCGGCCGCGCGCGGGCGCTACTGGCCCGGCCGCCGCGCGGGCTCGGAGCCCGAGACGCGATGGGCGATGCGGCTCACCCGCCACGTCCGCCCGGACGCGACGGTGTGGCTGCACCAGCCGTACGGGATCACCGTGCCGTCGGCCGGAGTCGACCGCCGGCTCGTGGACCGCTACGCCAGCGTGTCCGGGCTGCCGGTGCGCCGGCTCCCCCGCTATCGCGGGACCGCAGCCGGATGGCAGAACAAGGTGCTGCCCGGCGGCGGCGCGTTCGTGGTCGAGCTGCACGCCGGCCGCCCAAGCTCGCCCACGGTCCGCCGGCAGATACGAGCTGTGCGGGCGATCAGCCGCGTAGCTCGACCACCGTCCCGACCGGCTGCGCGGCCGACGACGGGCCGGCCGCGAGGGTGAAGCGCCCCGGCTCCACCGTCCAGCCGCCGTCCCAGTGCTCGAGCGCGCGGGCCGCCACGGGCATCCGCACGGTGACCTCCTCCCCCGGCTCGGCATCGACGACGGCGAAGCCGGCGAGCCAGCGCGGCGGACGCTCGACGGCGCCGTCCGACCGCGCCGCGTAGAGCTGGACGACCTCGCGCCCGGCGCGGTCGCCGATGTTGGCGACGGTGACGACGACCTCGAAGTCCTCGCCGCGCGCAACCTGCCCCGGCGCACCGATCGAGCGGTAGTCCCACGTCGTGTAGCCGAGGCCGTGACCGAACGGGTAGCGGGCGTCCCGGTCGGGGTCGCGGTAGCCGACGGCCAGCCCCTCGCCGTAGCGGACCACCCCGTCCTCCGGCTGCGTGGACGGCAGCCCCTCCTCGGAGGCCGGCCACGTGGTGGGCAGCCGGCCGCCCGGCTCGGCGACGCCGAGCAGCACGTCGGCGAGCGCATGGCCGAACTCCTGCCCCGGGAACCAGGCGAGCAGCACGGCGGCGACCTCGTCGGCCCACGGGAGGAGCACCGGCGCTCCCGCGTTGACGACGACGACCGTGCGCGGGTTCACCGCCGCGACGCGCTGCACGAGCTCGTCCTGGCGGCCGGGCAGGGCGAGCGACGCGCGGTCGAACCCCTCGCTCTCGACCTCCTCGGTGGTGCCGACGACGACGATCGCGGCGTCGGCGTCGCGGGCCAGGGCGACGGCGCGGTCGATCCCCTCGTCGTCGCTCGGGTGCGGCGGCTGGAGGTTGAGCTGGAAGACCGCGCCGCCGATGTCGAAGTCGCCGCCCGCCGAGCCGACCGCGTACGCGAGCACGACGTCGACCTCCTGGCCGGCGTCCAGCTCGACCGGGTGCGCCTTCTGCGGCGGGATCATGAGCCCCTCGACGATGTCGGCACCCGAGGGCAGCTCGAGCTGCTCGTCGAAGACCTGCTTGCCGTCGACGGCGAGCGAGAGGCGGCCGACTCCCGAGCCGCCGATCTCGTACGTGCCGGCCTCGTCGGCCCGCACGGTGGTGTGGACCTCTACCCGCGCCACGCGGTCGTCCGGAAGGCCGGGGCCGAAGCCCCCCATCCAGTTGAAGGCCGCGCCCGGTCGCTGCTCGGTGCCGAGCACGGTGCCGTCCCCGGCCACGAAGCGCACCTCGACGCCGGGCCGGTCGGCGACCGGGATCCGAGTGCTCGCCCGCACGCCGGCCTCGTGGCCGACGTGCCCCACGTCGAGCGCCTCGCGCACGCCGTCGAGCGGGGAGACGGTGTAGGGCGGGAAGACCGTCGCGCTGCCGCCGCCGAGCGTGCGGGCGGTGGCGGCATTGGGGCCGATCATGGCAACGCGCCCGAGCTGCGACCGGTCGAGCGGCAGCGCGCCGTTCTCGTTGCGCGCGAGCACGAAGCCCGCGGCGGCGACGCGCCGCAGCTCGGCTCCCACCTGCGTGTCGTCGTACGCCGGGGCGGGCGCCGGCTCGGTTCCCTCGAGCGCTCCCACCCGCGCGGCGAGGCGCAGGAGCCGCAGCACCTTGTCGTCGACCGCCGCCTCGTCCACCTCGCCCGCCCGCACGGCGTCCACGAGCGCGTCGCGCCACGGGCTCTCGGGCCCGGGCATGGCGAGGTCGAGCCCCGCCCGGGCGGTCTCGACCGTCGACCGCGTGGCGAACCAGTCCGACATCACGAGGCCGTCGTAGCCCCACTCGTCGTGGAGGATCTGCCGCAGCAGCGGGCTCTCGGTCATCGTGTGCCCGTTGACGCCGTTGTAGGCGGCCATCACCGACCACGCGCCGCCCTCGTTGACGATCGCGTCGAAGGGCGCCAGGTACAGCTCGCGCAGCGTGCGCTCGTCCACGCGGGCGTCGAGGTTGAAGCGATCGGTCTCGCTGTCGTTGGCGACGAAGTGCTTGACGGTCGCGCCGACCCCGCCGGCCTGGACGCCGCGCGTGTAGGCGACGCCGATCCGGGCGGTGAGCAGCGGGTCCTCGCTGAAGCACTCGAAGTGCCGGCCGCCGTACGGGGTGCGGTGTAGGTTCACCGTGGGGGCGAGCAGCACGTCGGCGCCCTTGCGGCGCGACTCGTAGGCGAGCAGGCCGCCCAGCCGCTCGACGAGCGCTTCGTCCCACGTCGCGGCGAGCGCGGTCGGCGACGGCACGTTCGCCGACGTGTCGCGCTCGTCCCACGTCTCCCCGCGGGCGCCGGCCGGCCCGTCGGAGACCACCAGGCGGCGCAGCCCGACCGCCGGCTCGTCGTGCAGCGACCAGAAGTCGGCCCCGGTCAGCAGCCGCACCTTCTGCTCGAGTGAGAGCCGCGCCACGCGGGCGGCCAGATCGCGCTCGTCGACGGTCATGTCGTCCCGGATGATGCCGCGCGCGCGCCACCGATGATTTTCGCCGCGCCTCGCAGTCATGACTCCACATGGCCCCGATCGTCGACCAGAGCTACCGCGAGCGCGCGCCGGCTCCCGCGCTGGCCGGCGTGCTGTCCGCGGTGTGGATCCAGCGGGTCGCGCCGGACGCCCCGCCGTACATCCATCGCACCGTCCCGAACGGGAGCGTGGAGCTCGCCTGTCGCGTGGGCGCGGGCGCAGTGCTGGTCGGGCCGCGGACGGGACCGGACGTCTCGGTCCTCGCTCCCGGCAGCGTCGTGGTCGGCGCGCGCCTGCGGCCCGGCGTCGGCCCGTTCCTGGTCGGCGCCCCGCCGGCCGAGCTGAGCGACCGCGTCGTCGCGGCCGGCGAGCTGTGGGGCCCGGCCGCGGCGGCGCTCGGCGAGCGCGTGGCCGCCGCCGAGACGCCGGAGCTGGCTGCCGCCGTGCTCGAGCAGCAGGTCGCCCGCCGGCTGGCCGCGGGCGGCGGCCCGGACCCGCTCGTCGCCGAGGCCGTGCGGCGGCTCATGCCGTGGCAGGACGACGACGTCGGCTCGCTCCCCGAGCAGCTGTGGATCTCCGAGCGCCAGCTCCGCCGTCGCGTCCACGAGGCGGCCGGCCTCGGGCCCAAGACCCTGCACCGGATCCTGCGCTTCCAGGGCCTCCTGGCGCTGGCGCAGCTCGCGCTGCACCGAGGGCACGCCCCGATCGCGGGCGGCCTCGGACGGCTCGCGGCGGAAGCCGGCTACGCCGACCAGTCGCACCTGGCGCGCGAGTGCCGGCGCCTGACCGGCCTGTCGCCGCGCCGGTTCCTGAGCGAGATCGAGGAGAAGTGCGGGCACGGCCACGACCACACCGCGTCGTTCGCGCCGCTGCTGCGCTCGCGCGCGCCGAGGATGGCCGTTTCGTTCTAGAACCACCGCGCCCGCAGCCGTACCGTCGCTCCATGCTCCGCTCCCCCACCAGCCGTTCGACGGGCCTGCCCACGCTCGACGCGCGGACCGACTTCCAGCGCGCGCGACGCGCCCAGGCGGCGCGGCGGGCGGCCCGCTGGCTGGCCCGGCGCCGCCGCGAGCCGGGCCATCTGCCGACGCTCCCCGACGCAGCCCCGCTCGCGGGCGGGCGACCCACTCTCGAGGTCATCCCGCTGGCGTCGATCGTCGGCACGGTCGAGCCGGCGCCACACTTCGACGCCGGCTTCCGCCCGAGGTCCGAGCTCGTGCGGGCGCGCTGGGAGCGGATCGCGCTCGCGCACCGTCGCGGCATCTCGCTGCCGCCGATCACCGTCGTCGAAGGTCCCGGCGGCTTCTACGTCGTCGACGGCCGCCATCGAGTCTCGGTCGCGCTGGCCCTCGGCCTGCGCGATATCAACGCCTGGGTGACGCGGGCGACGAGGCGGACACGCCACGAGCGGCGCCCCTCCTGCCCGTAGTCGGTTTCGCCGCATTCCGCGCGGGGCATCTGTCCGCTCATGAATGTGGAGGAGTGGGACGCGCTCGCGCGGCGGCTCGAGCGCGTGGCGGCACGGAATCCGCGCGGCTAGCGCGTGCGCGTCGGCCTCCTGGCAGCAGCCGGCTACGGCTATCTGCTCGGGGTGCTGCTGCTGGTCGTGGTCGGCGCCGGCGGCGTGGTGGCAGTGGCCCTCGTCACGTCACCGGTGCTCCTGAAGTTCGTCTGGCCGCTGCTCGTCCTCATCTTCGTCGTCGTGCGGTCGCTGGCGTTCAAGGTGCCGGCGCCCGAGGGCCTGGAGCTGCCGTCGAGGGCATCCGGCGCGTGCTGTCCGAGGACCGCGAGGTCAAGCGCGGCCATCTCGTCCGCCGCCGCATGCGGCACCTCGACGCCGAGCATCCCGCGTACCTGCTCGCCGTACGGCAGAAGTTCGTGCTCTTCGGGAGCAGCGAGCCCGACGAGCTGGTCGAGCGCCTGCTGGCGCAGATCCAGGTGCCCACGGCGCTCTTCGTCGCCACCGTCCCGTTCCGGTCGCGCAAGCTCCGGCGCCGGGTCGCCCGCGTCGAGGGCTCGAGGATCTACGGCTGAACGGGCCAGCCGAGGTCCGCGGCGGCGGCACGGACGGCGGCGAGCAGGGCCTGGACCGATGGGCGTTCGGCGTCGGCGGCGCGGGTCGCGGCGAAGATCGTCCGGTGCACCGAGCCGCCGGCGATGTCGCGGACGGCGACGCCGGGGTGCGCCTCCGGGCGCACGAGGTCCGGGAGCAGCGTCACGGCCTGGCCGCCGGCGACCAGCGCGAGGGCCGTGACGCTGTCGTTGGTGCGGTGGCGGAGGTCGGGATCGAAGGCTCCGAGCTCGCGGCAGGTCCGGCTGGTGATCTCCTCCCAGCCCGTCTCGCGGTGGCCCGTTGCCCACGCCTCGCCGGCGAGCTCGACCAGCGCGACGGCGGCGCCGGGGCGCCGCGCCGCCGGGTGATCCGCAGGGAGCACGACGCGCACGGGATCGGTGCAGAGGTCCTCGCGCGCGACGCCGGCGGGGCGCGCGAGCGGCTGGTGCTGCCACTCGTCGGCCAGCACGAGGTCCACGTCGCCGAGCGCGAGCGCGGGCAGCGACTGCTCGGGCTCGGCCTCGATCAGCTCGCACCGCAGCGCCGGCGCGTCGCGGGCGAGCGCCTGCATCGCCGGGACGGCGAGCCGCAGGGCGACCGACTGGAAGGAGGCGATCCGGCCGCGCCCGGCCACGCGCCCGGCGGCGGCCGCCAGCTCCGCCTGGGCGACCTCGGCCCGCTCCAGCAGCGCGTCGGCGTGGCCGACGAGGACCAGCGCGGCGTCGGTCAGGCGCACGCCGCGCCCGGCCGGCTCGAGCAGCGGCACGCCCGCCTCGCGCTCGAGCACCGCGAGCTGCTGGGAGACGGCGGACGGCGTGAACTGGAGCGCGTCGGCGACCGCCGCGATCGTCCCGCGCGCGTGCAGCTCGTGGAGCAGGCGGAGGCGCCGGAGGTCGAGCATCGACAAGCAACGCTACCGGATCGTATGAAGATATCGGAGTCGTTCCTAATGAGAAGCTCCGGCAGGATCGCGGCCCATGCCCGGCTCGCTCCTCTGCCTCGCCTCGGCCGCCGCCTTCGGCTCGATGGCGATCTTCGGCAAGCTCGCCTATGACGAGGGCGCGACTGTCGGCACGCTGCTGGCGACCCGGTTCGTGCTCGCGGCCGCGCTCTTCTGGCTGCTCTCGCTGCGGCGCACCGGGCGCCTGCGGGGGCTGCGCCGGCGCGACGTCGGCATCGCGCTCGCGCTCGGCGCCGTCGGCTATGGCGCGCATGCCGGCGGGTACTTCGCGGCGCTCGAGCGGCTCGACGCCTCGCTGCTCTCGCTCCTCGTCTACACCTATCCCGTGATCGTCACCGTTGCGGCCGTCGCGCTCGGCCGGGAGGCGGCGAGCCGCCGGACGGCGCTCGCCCTCGCACTGGCCTCGGCCGGGCTCGTGCTCGTGCTCGCGGGTGCCGCCGCGGGCGCGCTCGATCCGGTCGGGACCGCGCTGGCGCTGGGGACGGCGATCGTCTACAGCGTGTACATCCTCGTCTCGCAGGGCGTCGCCGGGCGGATCGGCCCGCTGGCGCTCGGCGCGCTCGTGTGCACGGGCGCCGCGTGCTCGCTGACGCTCGGGGCGGTCGCCGCCGGCGACCTGCATCCGGCGGCCGTGACCGCAGCGGGATTCGGCTGGCTCGGCGGGCTCGCCGCCGTGTCGACCGTCGCAGCCATCTCCCTCTTCTTCGCGGGCCTGCGGCGCGCCGGCCCGGCCGCTGCGTCGATCCTGTCGACGCTCGAGCCGGTGGTGACCGTCGCGCTCGCGTTCGTCGCCTTCGGCGAATCGCTGGGAGGCGCGCAGCTCGCCGGCGGTGCGCTCGTGCTGACGGCGGTCCTCGCCGTCCGGAGACCGACCAAGGAGGCACCATGACGCTGGAAGGCAAGGTCGCGCTCGTGGCGGGCGCGACGCGCGGCGCGGGCCGCGGCATCGCAGTCGCGCTCGGCGAGGCCGGGGCGACCGTGTACTGCACCGGCCGCAGCACCCGCACGCGGCGCTCGGAGTACGACCGCCCCGAGACCATCGAGGAGACCGCCGAGCTCGTGAGCGCCGCGGGCGGCACCGGGATCGCCGTCGCGGTCGACCACCTCGAGGCGGACGCGGTGCGCGCGCTCGTGGAGCGGATCGACGCCGAGCAGGGGCGGCTCGACGTGCTCGTCAACGACGTCTGGGGCGGCGAGCGGCTGTTCGAGTGGGACACGCCGGTGTGGGAGCACGACCTCGACAACGGCCTGCGCATGCTGCGGCTGGGACTCGACACCCACCTCATCACCAGCCACTTCGCGCTCCCGCTCCTCATCCGCCGGCCGGGCAGCCTGGTGGTCGAGATGACCGACGGCACGCGCGAGTACAACACGGCGAACTACCGCAACTCGGCCTTCTACGACCTCGTCAAGAGCGCCGTCCTGCGGCTCGCGTTCGCCCAGGGTCACGAGCTCGCGCCGCACGGCGGCACGGCGGTGGCGCTCACGCCCGGCTGGCTGCGCTCGGAGATGATGCTCGAGGCGATGGGCGTCGGCGAGGAGAACTGGCGCGAGGGCGCCAACCCCCACTTCGCGGCCATCTCCGAGAGCCCCGTGTTCGTCGGCCGCGCCGTCGCCGCCCTCGCCGCCGACCCGGACGTCCACCGCCGCAACGGCGGCTCGTTCTCCTCGGGCGAGCTCGCGCGCGAGTACGGCTTCACCGATCTCGACGGCTCCCAGCCCGACTGCTGGCGCTACCTCGTCGAGGTCCAGGACGCCGGCCGCCCGCCGGACGCCACCGGCTACCGCTGAGCCTGTCGGCGCGCTGTAGGCGGGGTGCAAGGGCGTGGCGGGAACGTTGCGGCTCGGATCCCTTCAACCCCACAGGAGCACCGAGCCATGACCCTCATCCGCACGCTGGCCGTCGCGCTGGCGTTCGCCGCAGTCGCAGTGCCGACCGCGCAGGCGAAGTTCGTCGACATCCATCAGCCGCTCATCGAGCAGTCGATGCCGGCCTGCCCGCTGAACTTCAGCCGGAACCCCGTGACCAAGGAGTGCCGCTCGCCCTTCGAGACCGTCAAGGTGCCGACGTCGTCGGCTCCGGCGCCGTCGGCTCCGGCCGCCGAGCCCTCGAGCGGCGGCATCGACTGGGAGGACGCCGGCCTCGGCGCCGGCGGGGCGCTCGCCATGGTCCTCCTCGCCGGCGGCGGAGCGATCGCGGTCGCGCATCGCAAGCGCGGGCTCCGGACCGCCGCCTGAACCGCGCCTCCCGGAGAGCTCCGCCTAGCGCGGGGCTCTCCGCAGGCACGCCGAG
>DASTIC010000119.1:0-19569 GCA_035717845.1 Solirubrobacteraceae bacterium | reverse complement strand
TGCGTGCATCAGCGTCTCGCCGCCCTTCCACAGCGACTGGTGCACGTGCATGCCGGAGCCGTTCTCCTCGAAGATCGGCTTGGGCATGAACGTCGCCGTCTTCCCGGCCTGCTTGGCCGTGTTCTTGACCACGTACTTGTGCAGCTGGAGGGCGTCGGCCATCTCCAGCAGCGGCAGGAAGCGCAGGTCGATCTCGCCCTGGCCGGGGCCGCCGACCTCGTGGTGGTGGCTCTCGGTCCGGATCCCGAGCGCCTCCAGCACCAGGACCATGGTGGCGCGGAGATCGCTCAAGGTGTCGTTCGGCGGCGCCGGGAAGTAGCCCTCCTGCGAGCGGTTCTTGTAGCCCAGCGCCGCGAGTCCCTCGCCGCGGCGCTGGAAGCCCTGGCCGGAGGTCCAGTGACCCTCCTCGGACTCGACCTCGTAGAAGGCCGTGTGCGCCTGCTGGTCGAAGGCGACGTGGTCGAACACGTAGAACTCGGCCTCAGGGCCGAAGTAGCACGTGTCCGCCACCCCGCCCGAGATCAGGTGCTCCTGCGCCTTGATCGCGACGTAGCGGGGGTCCCGCGAGTACGGCTCGCGGGTGATCGGGTCCAGGACCGTGCAGATGATCGAGATCGTCGGCGCCTCGTAGAACGGGTCGACGATGGCCGTCGCAGGGTCGGGCATGAGCAGCATGTCCGACTCGTAGATCTCCTGGAAGCCCCGGATCGAGGACCCGTCGAAGCCGATCCCCTCGGTGAAGGCGTCGGCGTCGAGGCTCTCGAGCGCCATGCCCATGTGCTGCCAGGTTCCCGGCAGGTCGGTGAACTTGAGGTCGACCATCTGCGCCCCGTGGCGCTCGGCGAGGTCGAGCACGTCCTTCGGCGCTGCGTCGCGCTCGCCGACGAGCGCGCGCACGTGGAGCGGGTCGCTCGTCTTCGCATTGACCACGTCCGCGATCGCCATTGGCGTCTCCTCCTGTCGCAGGGCGATGGAATTGTCTCGCCGCCGAGCCTGCGCGTCATTGGCCGCGTGGCCAAAGATTCGCGGCCCTCGACCGGATGGAGAAAGCCCGGCCGAGAATCTTCGACACCGGGACAAAGAAGCTTCCTCCTCCCCGGCCCACCATTCCGGGTGATCGTTCCCGGAAGAGGAGGATGTCTCATGAGAAGGACCGGCGCGGCGCTGCTCGGAGGGGCGCTGGCATATGCCCTGCTTCCCGCTGTGGCGCACGCGGACACGCTGGAGGCAGCGAACAACGGAGTGTTGGCCGACAGCGTGGCGATCAACTCGATCTGGGTCATGGTCGCGGCCCTGCTGGTGGTGTTCATGCAGGCGGGCTTCGCGTTCCTCGAGATCGGGTTCTCCCGCGCGAAGAACGCCGGAACCGTGGTCGCGAAGATCCTCACGAACTTCTCGATCGCCGGGCTCATGTACTGGGCCTGCGGCTTCGCCTTCGCGTTCGGCGCGGGTGAGCTGATCGGCACCAGCGGGTTCTTCCTGCGCGACTACGGCGATCCGCAGGAGGCGTTCGCGGTCATGGGCCTGTCGGACGCCACGATCGAGAGCAAGTGGATGTTCCAGTTCTCGTTCTGCGCGGTCTCGCTGGCCATCGTGTGGGGGACGACGCTCGAGCGCATCAAGTTCGGCGTCTACGTGATCTACGCCGTGGTCTTCGCGGGCCTGATCTACCCGATCGCCTCGCACTGGGTGTTCGGCGGCGGCTGGCTCCAGAGCAACCTCGGCATGCAGGACTTCGCGGGCTCGACCGCGGTGCACCTGATCGGGGCCACCGGCGCCCTGGCGGTGCTGCTCCAGCTCGGAGCGCGGCGCGGCAAGTACGGGGCGGACGGGTCGCCGCGGGCGATCCCGGGGCACTCGATGCCGTTCTTCGGCCTCGGCGTCCTGATCCTGTGGCTCGGCTGGTTCGGCTTCAACCCGGGCTCGACGCTGGGGGCGCTCGACGGGCGCTTCCCCGAGGTCGCGCTCGTGACGATGCTGGCCGCGGGCGCCGGCGTGCTGGCCTCCATCGCCACCGCGCGCTGGAAGACCGGCACGATCGACATCGGCATGGCCGGGAACGGCGCGATCGGCGCGCTCGTGGCGATCACGGCGCCCTCGGGCTACGTGGAGCCGTGGACGGCCCCGATCATCGGCGCCATCGCCGGCGTGATCGTCCCGCTCGGCGTCTACGCGATCGACAAGAAGATCGATGACCCGGTGGGCGCGCTCACCGCGCACGGCCTGTGCGGCGTGTGGGGCACGCTCGCGTGCGGCATCTTCACGTCGCCGCGGCTGGCCGAGTACAACGCGTTCGGCGACGGCGGCCTGATCTACACGGGCTCGTTCGGCCAGCTCGGGACGCAGGCGCTCGGCGTGGTGACGGTGTTCGCGTTCGTCTTCACGCTCTCGTGGCTGACGTTCTACGCGATCAAGAAGACGTACGGGCTGCGCGTCACGGCCGACGAAGAAGAGGCCGGGCTGGACATCTCCGAGCATGGTATGTACGGGTATCCGGAGCAGTTCATCCCGGCGCCCGAGCTCATCGGCTACAGCCCCGCGCCCGGCAAGGTGCCGGCGCGTGAGACGCCTCGCGGTGCCACCACCAAGGAGGTGCCTGTCTCGTGAAGAAGATCGAGGCGTTCATCCGACATGAGGCGTTCGAGCCCATCCGCATGGAGCTGATGGGGCTCGGGTTCCCGTCGCTGTCGATCTCGGAGGTCAAAGGCTCCGGGCGGCAGAAGGGGATCACCGAGCGCTACCGCGGCGCCGAGCTGACCAACTGGCTGCGGCCGAAGGTCAAGCTCGAGTGCGTGGTCGCCTCGCACGACGTGCAGACCGTCGTCGACGCCATCCTCAAGCACGCCCGGACGGGCCAGATCGGCGACGGCAAGGTGTTCGTCATGCCGGTCGAGGAGGCCTACCGGATCCGCACCGGCGAGTCCGGTGAGGAGACGCTCCAGGCCCATCCGGAGGTGGCCGCGCAGGCCACCGCGTGACTCGGTGACGGGGCGGCCGCAAGGCCGCCCCGTCGCTTCTCTCTCCCATGCCCGCCGAGCCCGACTTCACCTCCCCTGCCGCCACGTCGCTCGTGGAGCGCCTGCGCGCCGTGCATCTCCAGATGCTCGACGCGGTGCTCACCGGCGACGGGCTGTCGGCGGTCGCCGACCTGGCGGCCGGGGCGGCCGGCGGACCGGTCGCGGTCGTCGTGCCGCGGCTCGGCGTGGCCGTGGTCTCCGACGGCGGCGAGGGAGCGTTGCAGGCCGTCCGCCGCTACATCGGCGAGCAGGGCCGGGGCCGCGTGGCGCCGGTCCCCGCCGAGGTGGTGGCCGAGGTGCCGATCGCGTCGGGCGACGAGCGCATCGGCGGCGTCGTGCTGCTGGCGCCGGGCCGGCCGGAGCCCGAGGCGGTCGAGTTCCTGCACCTCGCCGCGGTCGCCGCGCTGACCGAGGTGGCCGTCGAGGAGGCGCGCGAGGAGGTCGAGGAGAACGTCCGCGGCTCGTTCCTCGAGGAGCTGCGCGAGCGCCCGGAAGGGGTCGACGCCGCCGACGTCGTGCGCCGCGCCTCGCGGCTCGGGTGCGACCTCGAGCGCGGAGCGGTCGTGCTGTGCGCCGAGCTGAGCACGGAGCGCCCGCGCCACGTCGTCGCGCTGATCGCCTCCGAGTACCCGGGCGCGCTCGCCCAGCATGTCGAGGCCGGACGGGCGGGCCGCGTCTACGCGCTGCTCCCCGGGACCGGCGACGGCGAGGATCAGGCGGCGACGATCGCCGCCGCGCGCGCGCTCGCCGGCCGCCTCCAGCGCCACGGCGTCGTCGCGCTGTCCTCCTACTACGCCGACCCGGCCGACCTGGGCCGCGCGATCCAGGAGGCCGAGCTCGTGCTCGAGGTGCTCCAGCGCGGCGACGGCCTCGGCGGCCCGATCCAGGAGGACATCGGCACCGGCACCTACCGACTGCTCTTCCGCGTGCTCGCCTCGCACCCGGAGGAGGTCCGCTCCTTCTACGAGGACACGGTCGCCTCGATCGTCCGCTACGACGACCAGTACCGCACCGACCTCGTGCAGACGCTCGAGGCCTACCTCGAGCACAACTGCAACATGAACGCGACCGCTTCCGCGATCTACGCCCACCGGCACACGGTCGCCTACCGCCTCGATCGGGTGAAGGAGCTCAGCGGCCTCGACCCGATGCAGACCGAGGACCGGGAGCGCCTCGGCCTGGGTTTGAAGGCGTACCGGATCATCGCCCCGGGCCTGCCGCGCTGAGGGACGAACTTCGGCATTGAGGGGGAGCCCACCGCGGCCGGCTGCCTCGCCTCCCTACCCAGCCGCCGTTGACGCTCGTCAGTCCTGCCCCGGCTCGCCGCGGATGACCTCACCGTTCGGGCCCACCCGAGCGGGGACCGGATCGTCCGAGATCTCCACGTCGAACGAGCCGCTCGTCCGCTGGCCGCGCGCCGCGACCGCGCGCCCGTCGAGCCCCGGCGCGACCGAGTAGTCGACCGTGTAGGCGCCCGGGCGGACGGCGGTCAGCCGCCACTCGAGGTCGACGGTCTGGCCCGGGATCACGCGGCCGGTCGACCACGTGTTCGTGTACGCGCTGGCGCCGCCGGACGGGCCCTCGTCGACGATCCAGATCGGGCGGTCGTCGTCGGCCAGCCGCGGGTCGTCGTCCGCCCGCGCGAACGCCGACGCGACCTCGTCGCCGCCCGGCACGGTGGTCCTGATCGTCACCGCCAGGTTCGGCAGCTCGCGGTCGTCGGTGTTGCGCACGGAGATCCGCAGCCGCGCGCGCTGCGCGGTCGACTGGCGCTCCGGGAACGAGGCCTTGACCACCGACAGCGTGAAGTCGCCCTCGGGCTCGTCCTCGTCCTGGCGCTCGCCGCCGCAGCCCACCAGCGCCAACGACACGACCAGCGCGAACAGCGCAGCACCTCTCACGGCGCGCGAGCGTACCACCGGCCAAGTCGGCCCCGCGCCGGTATCGTCGCCGGCCGGATGGAGTTTCACGGGCTCGAGCCGTGGCCGGATCGAGTGCCGCTGATCGAGGTCGAGCCGGCGGGTGAGGTGCTCGACCTCCACGACTGGGCCCAATTCGTGAGCGTGGCGTTCCAGGCGCCGGAGTCGTTGACCGCGACCTTCCAGCACCAAGGCCCGGACGACGCAGCGCCGCGGCTGGTGGAGCTGCGCTTCTATCCGGTCCGCGGCACCTCGTCGTCACGCGGGCCGAAGACTTCGACGCACGCGTCGTGGTCGATCTGGAGCACTGGCTCTGGCAGGACGCCGGCGACGGCTGGAGCCGCGTCGACTTCAAGGTCGGCGATCTCGTCGCCGAGTTCCGGGCCCAGGCGGTCGAGCTCACGACGTCTCCCTGACCGGACGCGTCCGCGCGGGCCGCAAGTTACGGCGACGGTTCGCGTTTGTGCCTCTTGCAGCCCGTCGCATAACCTTCGCCGTCCGCCGCCCGGAGTGGGTGTCGGCATACCAGGGGAGAGAAGTTGGTCCGAACCGTCGCCGATCGTGCCTTCCTGCCGGCCAAGAGCCTGCTGGAGGAAGTGGGCGACATGATGATCCTGACGGGCAAGACGATCGTGTCGGCCCTCAGGCCGCCGTACCCCTACGGCGGCGAGTTCGTCTCCCAGTTCCTGTTCGCGCTCAAGCTGTGCTGGTTCCCGCTGATCGTCTCGACGGTCGCGTTCGGCTACGGCGCCCCGGGCCTCCAGGCCGCGAACTTCCTCAACCTGTTCGGCTCGATCGACCGCCTCGGCGGCTTCTTCGTGCTCGCCTCGATCCGCGAGTTCGCGCCGTTCGTGACCGCGATCGTGCTGGCCGGCGTGGCCGGCACCGCCATCACCGCCGACCTCGGCGCCCGCAAGATCCGCGAGGAGCTCGACGCGCTCCAGGTGCTCGGCGTCGACCCGGTCAAGAACCTCGTCGTGCCGCGCTTCCTCGCGCTCATGCTCGTGACCGGCCTGTTCGACGTCTACGCGCTGCTGTTCGGCATCTTCGGCGGCGTCGTGGCCACGCTCACCAACGGGGCCCCCCTCGGCCCGTTCTGGGCCACGTTCTTCACGAACTCGTCGGTCGTGGACCTGTGGGGCTCGGTCCTCAAGTGCACGATGTTCGGCGCCATCATCGCGATCGTCTGCTGTTACAAGGGCATGACCGCGTCGGGCGGCGCCCAGGGCGTCGGCCGCGCCGTGAACCAGGCCGTCGTGGTGTCCACCCTCGGCGTGTTCGCCTTCAACTACGTGTTCACGCAGACGCTGCTCGCCACCCACCCGGAGATCGTGAACATCAAGTAGCCATGGGACGGCAATGGCTGGCAATCCCGCGTGACTGGCTCGCCTCGTTCGGCGAGATCGTCCGCTTCTGCTCGACCGTCGTCGCCGAGGTCTTCACGCTCAAGGTCTTCCGCTTCTTCGGCGAGGCGCTGCGCCAGGCCGGGCTGCTGATCCTCTCCTCGACGCTCGTGATCTGGGGCCTGATCTTCATCATCGGCCTCCAGTGCGGGATCGAGGGCGCGTATTTCAACCGCGCCGTCGGCGCGCCCGCCTACGCCGGTGTGTTCGCCGCCTGGTGCGACCTGCGGGAGCTGGTCCCGTACGCCTTCGGGTACATGATGGCCGCCAAGGTCGGCACCGGGATCGTCGCCGAGCTCGGCTCGATGCGGATCTCGGACGAGATCGACGCGCTCGAGGTGATGGGCATCTCCTCGATGACCTTCCTGTGCGCGACGCGCCTGCTGGCCGCGTGGCTCGTGCTCCCGTTCATGTACCTGGCCGGGATCGGCGCCGGCTTCTTCGCCTCGTACCTCGCGGTGGTCGAGCAGATCGGGGAGGTCTCGAGCGGCGGCTACCTGCTGATCTTCTGGATGTTCCAGAACCCGCCCGACCTCATATACAGCGTGATCAAGGCGATGGCGATGGCCACCGTGATCGTGCTCGTAGGCTGTTACTACGGCTACACCGCCAGCGGCGGTCCGGTCGGGGTGGGCACGGCCACCGCGAAGTCGATGGTGCTCAACATCGTGCTCGTGCACCTGATCGGCATGCTGGGTACGCAGGTTTTCTGGGGCGCGAACCCCCGGGCCCCCATCGGAGGATGAGCGTGAGCGACGAGTACCAGTGGCACACCGGCGAGCAGCGCCCGACCGGCGCGAAGGACGCGGTCGAGTTCGTGGACGTGCACAAGTCGTTCGGCCGCAACCAGATCCTGCGCGGGCTCAACATGAGCATCCCCGAGGACAAGATCTCGATGATCCTCGGCCCCTCAGGCACCGGCAAGTCGGTCTGCATCAAGCACATGGTCGGCCTGCTGTATCCCGACGAGGGCGACGTCCTCGTCCACGGCGAGTCGGTTCCCAGCATGCGCGACGACGACCTGTTCGACATGCGCAAGCGCTTCGGCGTGCTGTTCCAGGACGGCGCGCTGTTCGGCTCGATGAACCTCTACGACAACGTCGCCTTCCCGCTGCGCCAGCACACGGACAAGGGCGAGGACGAGGTCGAGGACATCGTCATGCGACGCCTGCGCGAGGTCGGCCTCGAGCAGTCGCTCGACAAGATGCCGAACGAGCTCTCGGGCGGCATGCGCAAGCGCGCCGGGTTCGCGCGGGCGCTCGTGCTCGACCCCGACATCGTGCTGTTCGACGAGCCCGACTCGGGGCTCGACCCCGTGCGCACCGCCCTCCTGTGCGAGCTGATCAAGGAGGTCCACGAGGAGAACGGCGGCGCCTACGTGGTCATCACGCACGACATCATGTCCGCCAAGCGCGTGGCGGAGTACATCGCGGTGCTGTGGCGCGGCCGGATCGTGGAGTCCGGCCCGGCCGAGGACCTCTTCAGCTCCGACAACCAGTTCGTGCGCCAGTTCCTGAGCGGCGCCTCGCAGGGCCCGCTCGGCATGGAATAGCCCGCGCGCTGGACAGAAGTACCGGCCCTGCCCGCGAACCGGGACGGTAGGGTTCGCCCGGATGAGGGAGCGTCGTACGTGACCGTGGCCAGAGTCGCCGCGGCAAGCGCCCTTGCGCTCGTCGTGGCGCTCGCGGTCTGGCTGCTCCTCTTCCGGTCCGGCGGCGGCACCGAGTACACGCTCCTCTTCGAGACCGCGGGCCAGCTGGTCAAGGACGACGACGTCCAGGTCGGCGGCCGGCGAGTGGGCTCGGTGCGCGACATCACGCTCACCGACGACAACCAGGCGGCGATCAAGATCACCGTCGAGGAGCCCTACGCGCCGCTGCGCGAGGGCACACGCGCGGTGATCCGCCTCACGTCGCTCTCCGGCATCGCCAACCGCTACGTGGCGCTGACGCCGGCGCCCGGTGACGCGAAGGAGCTTTCCGAGGGCGCCACGCTGCGCACGTCGGCGACGACCGACGTCGTCGATCTCGACCAGATCTTCGACACGCTTGACGAGCGCACCCGCGGCGACCTCGCGGACGTCATCAAGGGCTTCGCAACGCAGTACGCGGGCAAGGGCGACGAGGCGGGCGAATCGGCCAAGTACTTCAACCCGCTGCTCTCGAGCTCACGCCGCCTGGTGCAGGAGGTCACCGAGGACGAGGCTGCGCTGACCCGCTTCCTCGTGAACTCCTCACGCACGGTGACGGCGATCGCCGAGCGGCGCGACGACCTCTCGAGCCTCGTCGGGAACGCGAACCAGACGGCGGCGGCGATCGGGCAGGAGAACGCGGCGCTGGCCCGCGCCCTCGGCCTGCTGCCGACGACGCTGCGCCGCGCCAACACGACGTTCGTGAACCTGCGCGCCACGCTCGACGACCTCGACGTCCTCGTCGCCGAGTCCAAGCCCGCCACCCGCGACCTGGCCCCGTTCCTGCGCGAGCTGCGCCCGCTGGTGGCCGCCGCGCGGCCGACGATCCGCGACCTGCGCACGCTCGTGCGCCGCCCGGGGGCCGACAACGATCTCGTGGAGGCGACCCGCAAGCTGCCGCGGCTCCAGCGCGTCGCCACCCCGGCCTTCCGCACCGGCCGCCAGGCGCTCGTCCGCGCCCAGCCGGTACTCGAGTTCGCCCGCCCCTACACGCCCGACCTCGTGGGCTGGTTCCGCGACTTCGGGCAGGGCTCCTCGAACTACGACGCCAACGGGCACTTCGCCCGCATCCAGCCGATCTTCAACGCGTTCTCGTTCACCGACAACCCGGCCGGCGGGCTGCTCACGCCGATCCCGCCGTCGCAGCGGTACGACGGCGCCCAGACGGGCGTCATCCGCCGCTGCCCGGGCGCGGCCACCCAGGCGCCGGCCGACGGCTCGGCCCCGTTCACGGACGGCGGCGACCTCGACTGCGACCCGACGCTGAGGCTCCCCGGCCCATGAGGCGCGTCGCGGCCGTCCTCCTGCTCGTCGCCGCCGCGGCCGCGTTCGCGGTCGTCGCGCTGGGCGCCGGCGACGACGCGGGCGGCGACTACAAGGTCCGCGCGATCTTCGAGAACGCCGGCTTCGTGATCCCCGGCGAGGACGTGAAGGTGGCCGGGGTCAGGGTCGGCACGATCGACGCGGTCGAGGTGACCGACGACTTCAAGGCCGCGGTCGTGCTCGACATCACCGACGAGGGCTACCAGGACTTCCGCGAGGACGCCGAGTGCCTCGTGCGGCCGCAGTCGCTGATCGGCGAGCGCTTCGTCGAGTGCGAGCTGACCCAGACCCGCGCCGCCGGCACCGACCCGCCGCCCGCCCTCGAGGACATCGAGGACGGCCCGGGCGAGGGCCAGTACCTGCTCCCGGTCGAGCGCAACGGCAAGTCCGTCGACCTCGACCTCGTCAACAACATCATGCGCCAGCCGGTGCGCGAGCGGCTGTCGATCATCCTCTCGGACCTCGGCATCGGCGTCGCGGGCCGCGGCGAGGACCTCGCCGAGGTCATCCGCAACGCCGATCCGGCGCTGCGCGAGGTCGACGAGGTGCTGAAGATCCTCGCCAAGCAGAACGACCGGCTCGCCGACCTCGCGGTCGACTCGGACACGATCATGCAGCCGCTCGCCCGCGAGCGGCGGCGGGTCAGCGGGGCGCTCACCAACATGAGCGAGGTCGCCGAGGCGACGGCCGAGCGGCGGGGCGACCTCGAGGCCGACATCGAGCGGCTGCCGACGTTCCTGCGTGAGCTGCGGCCGACGATGGTCCGGCTCGGCGCGCTGAGCGACGAGATGACGCCGGTGCTCAGCGACCTCGGCGCGGTGGCGCCGGACATCAACCGGCTCGTGCTCCAGCTCGGTCCGTTCGCCCAGGCCGGCCGGCCGGCGCTCGACTCGCTCGGCGAGGCGGCCGAGGCCGGCATCCCGGCCGTGCGCGCCGCGCGGCCGGTGATCCGCGACGTGCGCCGCCTGGCCCGCGAGGTGCGGCCCGTCGGATCGAACGCGCGCCGCCTGCTCGAGTCCTTCCGTCGCAGCGGCGGCATCAACCGCGCGATGGACTACATCTTCTACCAGGTGGCCGCCATCAACGGGTTCGACTCGTTCGGCCACTACCTGCGCGCCGAGCTGCTGGTCAACTCGTGCTCGAATTACGCGATCACGCCCGCGTTCGGGTGCTCGGCGAACTTCGCGTCGGCGAGCGCCTCAGCGGCGGCAAGCGGGTCGTCCGACCAACGGCGCAGCCCGGCCCTGCGCCGCACGGCCACTGCCCTCGCCCGCGCGCTCGGGCTGGAGGGCGGCAAGGATGCGCCCGCACCGCGCACGGCCAAGCGCCGCCGCACAAGCCGGCCGGAGGCCGGTCCGCGGCCCGCCGCGAAGGCGCCCGCCGCCGCGCCCGCGCCCGCTCCCGAGGTCGAGCCGCCGGCCCCGAGCGCCACGCCCACGCCGCCGCCGTCGCAGAGCGAGGCGCTCCTCGACTACCTGTTCGGGGGCGAGGGATGAGCGGCCGCTCGGGCGTCGCCGGCAACCCGGTGCTGATCGGCGCAGCGACGATCCTCGTCGTCCTCGTCGCGGTGTTCCTCGCCTACAACGCGAACCAGGGGCTCCCGTTCGTGCCGACCTACGAGCTGCGGGCCGAGGTGCCGAACGCGGCCAACCTCGTGGTCGGCAACGACGTGCGCATCGGCGGCTCGCGGGTCGGCTTCGTGAGCGGGATCGAGGCCAAGCGGCGCGACGACGGCTCCACCATCGCGGTGCTCGAGCTCTCGATGGAGCGCGACGTCTCGCCGCTGCCACGCGACTCGACGCTGATCATCCGGCCGCGGTCCGCGCTCGGCCTCAAGTACGTCGAGATCACCCGCGGCGGCGACGACGAGGGCTTCGACGACGGGGCCACGATCCCGCTCGCCGCCGCCACGCCCGCCCCCGTCGAGTTCGACGAGGTGCTGAGCATGTTCGACGACGAGACGCGCGAGGCCGCCGCCGCCAACACCACCGGCTTCGGCGACGCGTTCGCGGGCCGCGGCGAGTCGATCAACACGGCGATCGGCGCGTTCCGGCCGCTGCTGCGCAACATCATCCCGGTCGCCCAGAACCTGTCCTCGCCGGACACCAACCTGCGCCGCTTCGTGGGCGAGCTGGCCGACGCCGCCGCGATCGTCGCGCCGGCCGCCGAGACGCAGGCCGAGCTGTTCGTCAACCTCGACACGACGTTCGCCGCGCTGCGCGAGGTCGCGCGGCCCTACATCCAGGACTCGATCTCCGGCGGCCGCCCGGCACTCGACGCCGCGATCCGGTCGTTCCCGATCCAGCGGCCGTTCCTGCGCAACACCGAGGGCCTGTTCCGCGAGCTCCGCCCCGGCGCCAGGGCGTTGCGCACGTCGGCGCCCACGATCGCCGACGCACTCGTCGAGGGCACGCGCGTGCTCCCGCGCACGCCGCCGTTCAACCGGCGCCTGCTCTCGCTGCTCGAGGAGCTCCAGACGTTCGCCGAGGACCCGATGGTGCCGCGCGGCCTGCGCGCGACCACCGCGGGTCTGCGCTCGCTGAACCCGACGCTCGCGTACCTGACGCCCGCGCAGACGGTCTGCAACTACGCGACGCTGTGGTTCCGCAACGTCGCCTCGCTGCTCAGCGAGGGCGACCGCAACGGCACCTGGCAGCGCTTCATCATCATCGCGACGCCGCAGGGGCCCAATAACGAGGGCGGCCCGTCGAACGCTCCGGCGAACGGGCCGAACGAGGACAACTATCTCCATACGAACCCGTACCCGAACACGGCGGCGCCGGGCCAGCCGCGGGAGTGCGAGGCCGGCAACGAGACGTTCGACATCGGCCGGCAGGTGATCGGCCACGACGCCGGGACGCAGCCGGCGCGCACGGAGGGCAACCCCTGATGCGCCGCCGCCGCCCGCCCCGCAACGCCACGCTCGGACTGATCGCGCTCGCCGTGGCCGTCGTGCTCGTGTTCCTCGGCTTCACGAAGGACATCCCGTTCACCTCGCCCTACCAGGTCAACGCGGTGTTCGAGTCGGCGAACTCGATCCGCCCGGGCGCGCCGGTCCGGATCGCGGGCGTCGAGGTCGGGAAGGTGCAGGAGATCAAGCCCCGCGAGGGCAGCGACGCCGCCGAGATCGTCATGCAGATCGACGACGACGGGCGGCCGATCCACACCGACGCCACGGCCAAGATCCGGCCGCGGATCTTCCTCGAGGGCAACTTCTTCGTCGACCTCGAGTCGGGCTCGCCCGAGGCACCGGAGGTCGAGGACGGCGGGACGCTGAAGGTCACGCAGACCGCCACCCCCGTGCAGCTCGACCAGGTGCTGACGGCCCTTCAGTCCGACACGCGGGAGGACCTCAAGGACCTGCTCGAGGCGCTCGCCGTCGCGCTCACCTCCAAGCCGACACCGGCCGAGGATCGCGCCTCAGACCCCGTCGCGCGGGGCGAGACGGCCGCCGAGTCGTTCAACGACGCCTACGACGACATCCCGGAGGCGGAGCGCTCCACCGCCCAGGTGTTCGAGGCGTTCCTCGGGACCGAGCCGGGCCGCGACGTCTCCCGCCTGATCGACGGGACGGCGCGCACGACCGCCGCGCTGGCGCGCAACGAGAACGCGCTCCAGGGGCTGATCACGAACCTCAACGCCACGCTCGGTGCCTTCGCCTCCGAGGCCGGGAATCTGCGCACCTCGATCGCCGAGCTGCCCGGCACGCTCGAGTCCGCCAACGGCGCGCTCGCCTCGCTCAACGCCGCCTTCCCGCCCACCCGCGCGTTCGCGCGCGAGATCCTGCCGGGCGTCCGGGAGACGCCGGCCACGATCGCGGCCGCGTTCCCGTGGATCGAGCAGGCGCGCCCGCTGATGGGCCCGCGCGAGCTCGGCGGCCTGGCCCGTGAGCTGTCGCCGGCCACGGCCGACTTCGCACGGCTCACCGACCGTGCGATCACGCTGCTGCCGCAGACGACGCTGCTGTCCCGCTGCGCGCGGGACGTGATCCTGCCGACCGGCGACGTCGTGATCCAGGACGAGTTCACGACCGGCGTCGAGAACTACAAGGAGTTCTTCTACACGCTCGTCGGGCTCTCGGGCGAGGGCCAGAACTTCGACGGCAACGGCATGTACGTGCGCTTCCAGCCCGGCGGCGGCTCGCAGCAGGTATCGCTCGGCTCGCAGTCGTCCAACGTCGGCGAGAAGTTCGGCAACAACATCGCCGTCCCGCTCGGCAACCGGCCCTTCTATCCGGGCTCGCGCTCGCCCTACCGGCCGGACGCGACGTGCTACAAGCAGCGCCTGCCGGAGCTCAACGGTCCGGCGGCCGCCAAGTCGGCGCCCACCGGCGAGGCCGCGGCGGCGCGGGCCGCGCGCAACTCGCTGCCGCTGCTGCGGGCCAAGCTGCGGCCGTTCGGCAACAAGTCCGGGGCGAAGAAGCGATGAGCACCGCGATCCGCAAGCACCTGCGCGACTTCCTCGCCGTGCTCGGGCTGATCGTCGTGTCGCTGATCGTCGCGGTGGTCATCCTCGACAACCAGCGGTTCACGCTGCCGGACGGCGTGCCGGTGCTCGGCGCCGACTTCCGCGAGGTCGAGGCCGAGCTGGAGACCGCCCAGGCCGTCACGCCGGGCCAGGGGCAGACCGTCAACATCGCGGGCGTCGAGGTCGGCCAGATCTCGAGCGTCAAGCTCCAGGACGGCAAGGCGATCGTCGGCATGAAGATCGAGCGCGACCACGCGACGATCTACCGCGACGCGTCGATCCTGCTGCGCCCGAAGACCGGGCTCAAGGACATGGTGGCCGAGCTGACGCCTGGCACGCGCGAGGCCGGCGAGCTGGAGGATGGCCGGCGCATCCCGGCCTCCCAGACGCTGCCCGACGTCAACCTCGACGAGATCCTCGCGTCGCTCGACGCCGACACCCGCGACTACCTGCGCATCCTGCTCGGCGACGGCGGGCGGGCGCTGAAGGGCAACGGCCGCGAGCTGGCGCAGACGATCCGGCGGATCGAGCCGACGGCCCGCTACGCGCGCCAGGTCAACGAGCAGCTCGCCGAGCGCCGCCAGAACATCAAGCGCGTCATCCACAACTTCTCGCTGCTGATGGAGGAGCTGGGGAGCAAGGACGACCAGGTGGCGGAGTTCGTCGAGAACTCGAACGCCGTGTTCGCCACGCTCGCCGACCAGGACGCGAACATCCGCGCCACGCTGCGCGAGCTGCCGTCGGCGCTCGACGCCACGCAGGAGGCGCTGGCCAGCGCCGACGCGATGGCGACCGAGCTCGGGCCGACGCTCCAGGACCTGCGGCCGGCGGCCCGCGCGCTCGGGCCGGCGCTGCGCCAGACGCGCCCGTTCCTGACCGAGACGACCCCGATCATCCGCGACCAGCTGCGGCCGTTCTCCCGCGCCGCGCTCCCCACCGTCCGCGAGCTGCGGCCGGCGATGCGCGACCTCGCCGCCGTGGCACCGGACCTCACGCGCACGTTCCGCGTGCTCAACGCGCTGGTCAACACGCTCGCCTACAACCCGCCCGGGCGCACGAGCGAGGGCTACCTGTTCTGGCTCTCCTGGGCCAACCACGTCGGCGCCACCGTGTTCGCGACGCAGGACGCCCACGGCCCGATCCGCCACGGCCTCGTGGTGCTCTCCTGTAGCACCGCCGAGCTGCTGGAGACGGTGGCCGGCACGAACCCGACCCTCGGCACGCTCTCCGACCTCCTCAACGCGCCGCAGTCTCAGCAGATCTGCCCGCAGTCGACCCAGGGTGACGGATGAACAAGGCCGCCCCCTCCTTCGCCCGCATCGCCGCCATGGTGATCTTCGCGCTGTCGTGCTTCGGGCTGCTGCTCTTCCTGTGGCTGGCCTTCGGCGGCCCGATCCCGCTCAAGCCGCAGGGCTACCGCTTCAACACGTCGTTCGCCGAGGCCACGCAGCTCGCGACCGAGGCCGACGTGCGCATCTCCGGCGTGCCGGTCGGCAAGGTCAAGACGATCGAGCCCGACAAGAGCACGGGCCGCTCGATCGTGGAGATCGAGCTCGAGTCGCGCTACGCGCCGCTGCCTTCCGACTCCCGTGCCGTCCTGCGCCAGAAGACCCTGCTGGGGGAGACGTACGTCGAGCTCACGCCGGGGACCGCGGACGCCGAGCCGGTCGCCGACGGCGGCTCCCTGGCCCTGGCGCAGATCGCGCCCACGGTGCAGCTCGACGAGATCTACCGCACCTTCGACGCCGAGACGCGGCGGGCGTTCCAGACGTGGATGGTTGAGCAGGCCAAGGGCATCGGCGACCACGGGCGCGACGTCAACGACGCGCTCGGCAACCTCGGCCCGTTCGCCGAGGACACCGCCACGCTGGTCGACATCCTCAACCGCCAGGAGGGGGCGGTCACCGGCCTGATCTCCAACACCGGCGTGGTCTTCGAGGCGCTGACCGACCGCGGTGACCAGCTGCGGTCGCTGATCGAGAACTCCAACCGCGTGTTCGCCACCACGGCCGAGCGCGACGAGGAGCTCAAGCAGGCGTTCCTCGCGCTCCCCACCTTCGAGCGGGAGTCGGCGGTCACGCTCGACCGCCTCTCCGAGTTCGCCCGTGACACCGATCCGCTCGTCACCCAGCTGCGGCCCGCCGCGCGCGAGCTCAGCCCCATGCTGCGCGACCTCGGCGCGCTGTCGCCCGACCTCGAGGCGCTGTTCCGGGAGCTGAACCCGCTCATCACCGCGTCGCGCACCGGCTTCCCGGCCGCCGAGCGCGTCCTCGAGGAGGCGCGGCCGCTGATCGCCCAGCTCGACCCGGCGATGCGCCAGGTCACGCCGCTGCTCGACTTCATCGGGCTCTACAAGCGCGAGCTGACGGCGTTCTTCGCCAACACGGCGGCGGGCACCCAGGCCAAGGACTCCACCGGCGTGCATTACCTGCGCACGACCAACCCGCTGAACCCGGAGAACCTCGCCGTCTATCCGCGGCGGATCGGCAGCAACCGCCCGAACGCGTACGCCAAGCCGGGGAACTTCGACCAGCTGCGGCGCGGCCTTCCGGTGTTCGAGAACCGCCATTGCAGCTCCGGCGTCCCGACCATCACCAACGTGCCGGCGCCCACGCCCGTGCCGCTCCCGGTCCCGATCCCGACGGACCTGATCCCCGCGCAGCTGCTCGACCAGATCATCCAGTTCGGCTTCGCGGGCCGGCCGGGGAGCCAGACGGCCGTTCCGTGCCGCTGGCAGGGGCCCTACACGTTCGGCGGCGAGACCACGCAGTACCCGCACGTCAACGAGCGGTAGCGGTCTATCTTCGACGCTGAGATGAGGGGCTTCGAGCGGATCGCGCGGGCGTCGGCCCGCCGGCCGGGGCGCGTGCTGGCCGCGGTCGCCCTGCTCGCGGTGGCCGGCAGCCTGCTGGCGCTGCGGCTCGAGCCGAGCGCGGCGACCGAGACGCTGGTGGGCCGCGGCGCGGACACGTACGAGGCGACGGAGCGCTATCGCGAGCGGTTCGGCGACCACTCCGTCGTGGTGCTCGTGCGCGGCGAGCTCCCGGACGTCCTCCTGACCTCCAACCTCGGGCGGCTGATCGGGCTCGAGGGGTGCCTGTCGGGGAACAAGCCCGAGGGGGAGACCGCGCCCGGCGGTCGCGGCTCCCCGTGCGACCGGCTCGCCGAGCTCAAGCCCGTCCAGGTCGTGTACGGGCCGGGCACGTTCGCAAATGCGTCGGCCGGGGAGATCCGCACGCAGATCCAGGCGCAGTCGCAGGCCAAGGCGGCCGAGGCGACGCGCGCGGCCCGGGCGGCGCGCAAGGTGGCCAAGGCGCAGGGCAAGTCGCGCGCCGAGCAGCAGCGGGTGGCGGCCTCCGCCCGTCAGCTGGTCTACGCCGGCTTCGTGCGCGACCTGCTCCAGATCAACCTGCGCTACGGCCTCGGGCTCACCGGCCTGCCCAGCGTCGACGACCCGAACTTCGTCTCCGCCCTGTACTTCGACCCCTCGCGCGGGGCGACGACGCCGAAGGCGCGGTTCGCCTACCTGCTGCCGTCGGCGGAGGCGGCGGTCGTGCAGGTGCGCCTCAAGCCCGACCTCTCGGACGAGCAGCGGGCGGAGGCCGTCGCGCTCGTGCGCGAGGCCGTCCGGATGCCGCAGTGGGACATGAAGGGCGACGCGACGTACACCGTGACCGGCGCCCCCGTGGTGGCCGAGGACCTCGCCGACGCGCTGGCGGGGTCGACGCTGCGGCTGCTGCTGATCGGCCTCGTGCTGATGGCGGTGGTGCTCGCGCTCGTCTTCCGCAGCCGCCTGCGGCTCGTGCCGCTGGCGGTCGCGCTCGCCGCCGTCGCGGTGACCTTCGGCGGGATGAGCCTGCTCGGCGCGCCGCTGACCATGGCCTCGATCGCCACCCTGCCGGTCCTGCTCGGCCTGGGCGTCGACTACGCGATCCAGTATCAGGCGCGCGTCGAGGAGGAGGGCGACGCGCCACGCGCGGCGCGCGTGGCGGGGCCGGTGATCGCCACCGCGGCGCTGGCCACGGGGGTCGGCTTCCTCGTGCTGCTCCTCTCGCCCGTGCCGATGGTGCGCAGCTTCGGGCTGCTGCTCGTGGCCGGGATCGGGATCGCCTTCGCGCTGGCGCTCACGGCGGGCACCGCGGCGCTCTCCCTCGGCCGCGGCGGGACGCCGGGCGACGGCCCGCTGGCGCGGTCGCTGCGGGGGGCGGGCGAGCTCCTCGAGGGCCCAGGCCGCGCGCTCGGGCGTCCCGCGCGGCGCGCCGGCGGCGCGGCGGTGCGGACGGCGTTGCGGCGCCCCGGCCGCGTGCTCGTCGTCGGGCTGGCGCTCGCGGCGGCGGGCTGGGCCGTCGACTCGCGCACCGAGGTGGTGTCGGACATCGAGCGGCTCGTGCCGCAGGACCTGCGGGCCGTCGAGGACCTCCAGGCGCTCCAGGAGGCGACGGGGGTGGCCGGCGAGGTCGACGTGGTCGTGGAAGGAGCCGACCTCACGCAGCCGGCGGTGGTCAGGTGGATGCGCGCCTACCAGAGCGCCGTGCTGCGGCGTTACGGCTACTCGGCCGAGCGCGGCTGCGCGCGGGCCGAGCTGTGCCCGGCGCTGTCGCTCTCCGACCTCTTCCGCAGCGAGCAGGCGGCGGGCGACCGGGAGCGGATCCGCGCGCTGCTCGACGCGGTGCCGCCGTACTTCTCGCGCGCCGTGATCACCGAGGACCGCCGCACGGCCGCGCTGGCGTTCGGCATCCGGCTCGTCTCGCTCGAGCGCCAGCAGGAGATCATCGAGGACCTGCGCGACCGGCTCGACCCGCCCGCCGGCGTCACGGCCCGCCTGGCCGGCCTCCCGGTGCTCGCCGCCGAGGCCAACGCGAACCTCTCCGACCCGCTGCGGCGGCTGGCGACGCTGCTGCTCGGCCTGCTCGCCGTGCTCGGTGTCCTGCTCGTGGTCGGCCGGCGTCGCGTCGGCTCGTGGCGGGGCGCCTGGCAGCGGGCGTGGGTGCCGCTCGTGCCGATCGCCCTGGCCACCGGCTGGTCGGCGCTCGTGCTGTTCCTCCTGCGCGTGCCGCTGAACCCGCTCTCCGCCGCGCTCGGCGCCCTCGTGCTCGCGATCTCGACCGAGTTCGCGGTGCTGCTGTCCGCTCGCTTCGAGGCCGAGCGGGCCGCCGGCTTCGAGCCCGCCGAGGCGCTGCGCCGCACCTACCGCTCGACCGGCGCCGCGGTGCTCGCCTCGGGGTCGACGGCGATCGCCGGCTTCGCCGTGCTCGCGCTCTCCGACGTGCGCATGCTGCGCGACTTCGGGCTCGTCACGGTCGTCGACCTCACGGTGTCGCTGCTCGGCGTGCTCGCGGTGCTGCCGGCCGTCCTCGTGCTCGCCGAGCGCCGGGCGGCGGTGCGGGCCGTCGACGCGCCGGCCGCGCCGGCGCTGCCCGCGTCGGGGTGAGGCGCCCGGGGCTGATCGTCGGCGTGCTGGCGGTCGTGGCGATCGCCTACATTACGTTCAACTCGGCGCGCACCGAGGGCCCTGGCTCGCGCGGCGTCGCCGCCGGGCGTGAGCTGCCCGCGTTCGCCGCGCCGCTGGCGCTGTCGCGGCTGGACGGCGACGCCAACCTCTCCGACCGCGCGTGCCGGGTGCGGGGCCCGGACATCCTCAACAGCTGCGAGCTGGCCGAGCGCGGCCCGGTGGTGCTCGGCTTCTTCGCCGAGCCGGCCGATCGCTGCGACGACCAGATCGACGTGCTCGACGAGCTGCGGCCGCAATT
>DASTIC010000118.1:0-16726 GCA_035717845.1 Solirubrobacteraceae bacterium | reverse complement strand
GAGCTGGGGTCCGACGTCGCCGCGATCAAGACGACCGGCGTGCGCACGGACGACGGCGACTGGAAGATCAACGGCCAGAAGATGTGGGTCACCAACGGCCTGCGCTCCGGCCTGGTGTTCGTGCTGGTGCGCACCGACCGCGAGTCCGAGACCCCGCAGAAGGGCATGACCTGCTTCATCGTCGAGAAGGAGCCGGGGGCCGCGGAGAACCCGGGCCTGACGGTGCCGCCGCAGATCAGGAAGCTCGGCTACAAGGGCGTGGAGTCGACCGAGCTCGTCTTCGACGGCTGCCGGGTGCCGGCCGACATGGTGCTGGGCGGCGAGGAGGCTGGGCTCGGCCGCGGGTTCCCGCAGATGATGGACGCGCTCGAGGTCGGCCGCGTCAACGTCGCCGCCCGCGGCGTGGGGATCGCCCAGCGCGCGCTCGAGCTCGCCCTGCGCTACTCGCAGCAGCGGCGCGCCTTCGGGAAGCCGATCGCCCAGCACCAGGCGATCCAGTTCAAGCTCGCCGACATGGCGACGAAGGTCGAGGCCGCCCGGCTGCTCACCCTCAAGGCGGCACGGATGAAGGACGCCGGCGAGCGCTCGGACCTCGAGGCCGGCATGGCCAAGCTGTTCGCGTCCGAGGCCGGCAAGGAGGTCGTCGAGGACGCCTTCCGCATCCACGGCGGCTACGGCTACTCGAAGGAGTACGAGATCGAGCGCCTCTACCGCGACGCGCCGCTGCTCCTGATCGGCGAGGGGACGAGCGAGATCCAGCGGATGGTCATCGGCCGCACGCTGCTGCGGCGGCACAAGGCCTGACGCGGCGTCTCCGCGGAGACGTTTTGGAGACGCCGGCGAACGTCAACGGCGGCATTGAGGGGAGCACGGGAGGGTGCATAACGTCCACGTGACGCGGTTCTGGCTCGTGGGGTGGACGAAATGCACGCTATAGGGGCATAACGTCCACCGTTCGCGCCGAAGCGTCGTGACGTGTGCGAAATGCACCCTGATCGCGGCCGATTTCCACACCCTCCCTACCCAGTCGCAGTTGACGTTCGCTGGCGGTACGGTGCGACCCCGTGCACGTCTTCGGCTACGGGTCGCTCACAAACGACGCACGCGGCAGGCCGTGCCGGCTCCGCGGCCACCGCCGCTGCTGGGACGTGGCGATGGACAACCGGGAGACGATTCCGGGCTACAAGGTCTACGTCGACCCGGAGACGGGCGAGCAACCGCCGGTCCATGTCGCCTACCTGGCCCTCTGCCCCGACCCGCCGGCGCACGTCAGCGGCGTGGCGCTCGAGGTGACCGCCGACGAGCTCGCCGCGCTCGACCGGCGCGAGCGCAACTACGACCGCCGCGACGTCAGCGACGTCCTCGACGCCGAGCTCGACGGCCCCGTGTGGGCGTACGTCGGCAGCGCCGCCGGCCGGCAGCGGCTCGCCGTCGGTCGCACAAACGGCACTGCCGTGGTGTCCGCGGGATACCTCGAAGACGTCAGGCGGGGCTTCGACGCCCTCGGCCTGCTCGACGACTTCGAGGCCACCACCGATCCGCTCGACCTCCCGGTCGTCCCGCTACTCCGGCGTGACGTACGCGCCTGAGAGCCCGCCGTCGACCAGGAACGTCGACGCGTTGACGTAGCTCGATTCGTCCGAGGCCAGGAACAGCGCCGCGTCGGCGATCTCGCGCGCCTCGGCGAAGCGGCCCATCGGCAGATGCACGAGCCGGCGCGCGGCCTTTTCCGGGTCCTTCGCGAACAGCTCCTGGAGCAGCGGCGTGTTCACAGGGCCGGGGCAGAGCGCGTTGACGCGGACCCCGCGGCGCGCGAACTCGACCCCCATCTCGCGCGACATGGCGAGCACGGCGCCCTTGGACGCCGTGTACGAGATCTGCGAGGTGGCGGCGCCCATGACGGCCACGAACGACGCGGTGTTGATCACCGAGCCGCCGCCGCCGTCGAGCAGGTGCGGGATGCCGTGCTTGCAGCACAGGAAGACCGACTTGGTGTTGACGTCCTGCACCCGCTGCCACGCCTCGAGCGAGGTCTCGAGCACCGACGCGTCGTCGTTGGGGGAGATGCCGGCGTTGTTGAAGAGCACGTCGAGCCGCCCGTACTCCTCGCGCGCCCGCGCGTACATCTCCCGCACCGCCTCCTCGTCGGCCACGTCGGCGGCCAGCGCGAGGTCGACGCCCTCGATGTCGCCGTGGAGGTCGACACCCACGACCGTCGCGCCCTCGTCGCGGAAGCGCGCGGCGGTCACGGCTCCGATGCCGCTCGCGGCGCCGGTGATCACGCATACCTTGCCCTCGAGCCGGCTCATGTCGCGTAGAACACCGACTTGACCTCCGTGTAGTGATCGAGCGCCTGTGGCCCGAGCTCGCGCCCGTAGCCCGACTGCTTGAAGCCGCCGAACGGCGTCGACACGCGCACCGAGGTGTTGGCGTTGATCGACAGCACGCCGGTCTCGACGCCCCGCGCCACGCGCAGCGCCTTGGCGCCGTCGCGCGTCCAGATCGAGCCCGACAGCCCGTAGACGGTGTCGTTGGCCAGCGCGACCGCCTCCGCCTCGTCGCGGAACGGGACGACGACCGCGACCGGCCCGAAGATCTCCTCGCGCACGGCCGGGGCGTCGCGATCGACCGGGCACAGCACGGTGGGCGGGAACCAGAAGCCCGGGCCGTCGGGAGCCGAGCCCTGGATCGCCACCGGGGCGTCCGGCGGGACGTAGGAAGCCACGATCTCGCGCTGGTCGGCGGAGATGAGCGGGCCCATCTCCGTCGCCTCGTCGAGCGGGTCGCCCACCCGCACGGCCTCGACCGCCTCCTCCAGCGCGTCCATGAACGCGTCGAGCGCGGAGCGCTCGACGAGGATGCGGGAACGGGCGCAGCAGTCCTGGCCGGCGTTGCCGAACACGGCAGCGGGCGCCGCCGCGGCGGCTGCCTGGAGGTCGGCGTCGGCGAACACGACGTTGGCCGACTTGCCGCCCAGCTCGAGCGTGACGCGCTTGATCGTCGCCGCGGCGGAAGCCGCGATCCGCGCGCCGACCGCGGTGGAGCCGGTGAACGCCACCTTGGCCACGTCGGGGTGTTCGACCAGCCGCGCCCCGGCGGTCGAGCCCGGACCGGCGACCACGTTGACGACGCCCTCCGGCAGCCCCGCCTCGAGCGCGATCCGCTCGAACTCGAGCGCGGTGAGCGGCGTCAGCTCGGCGGGCTTGAGCACCACCGTGTTGCCGGCCGCCAGGGCCGGCGCCAGCTTCCAGGCGGCGATCGTGAGCGGGAAGTTCCAGGGGGTGATCAGCGCGACCACGCCGAGCGGCTCGCGGAACGTCATCGCTACCCCGCCCGCCACCGGGATCGTGTCGCCGAGGTTGCGCTCCGGCGCCGCCGCGTAGTAGCGGAAGGTGTCGACCACCATGCCCATCTCGCCGCGGGCGTCGCCGATCGGCTTGCCCGCGTTGCGCGCCTCGAGCACGGCCAGCTCCTCCTGCCGCGAGTCGAGCGCGTCGGCCAGCCGGTGCAGCATCCGGGCGCGGTCGGCGGGCGCCACCGCGCGCCATGCCGGATACGCCGCCCGCGCCCGCGCCACCGCGGCGTCGGCCTCCTCGACCCCGGCGCGGGGGATCTCGGCGAGGACCTGCTCGGTGGCCGGCTCGAGGACGGTGAGCGTCACCGCGCCCTCACCGCGCGCGCCTCCTCGACCAGCGCGCCGATCAGCTGCGAGGCGGGGTCGGCCTCGGGGTGCCACTGGACCCCGAGCGCGAACCGGCAGGCCGGGTCCTCGATCGTCTCGGGCAGGTCGTCGACCGTCGCCCAGCCCGTGACCTCGAACCCGGAGCCGATCTTCGCCACGCCCTGGTGGTGGTGGGACTTCGTGGCGTGGACCGCCTCGCCCGCCGCCCGCATCGCGAGGGACCCCTCGGCCAGCCGCACGTCGTGGTCCGCGTCGTCGAACGAGCCGAGCGAGCGCCGGTGGTCGTGGTGGCCGACGTCGTCGGGCAGGTGCTGGATCAGCGTCCCGCCGCGGGCCACGTTCATCACCTGCATGCCGCGGCAGATGCCGAGCAGCGGCAGGTCGCGCTCCATCGCCCCGCGCGCGAGCGCGATCTCGAAGGCGTCGCGCTCGGGAACCGCGTCGTGGACCTCCGGGTGGGGCTCGGCACCGTAGAAGGTCGGGTCGACGTCGACCCCGCCCGCCAGCAGCAGCCCGTCGATGGCGTCGAGCCAGGGGGAGGGGTCCTCCTCGGCCCGCGGGTCCGGCTGGAGGAGCACCGCGATGCCCCCGGCGCGCTGGACGGCGTCGCCGTACGAGCGGGGCAGCAGCACCGCCTGCTGGTCCCAGACGCTCCACTGCGCGCGCTCGAGCGCCGCGCACAGTCCGATCACCGGCATCACAGCCGCTCGAACCCCCGGAAGCGCTCCCAGTCGGTCACCGCCGCATCGAACTCGGCGATCTCGACGTCGGCGTTGTTGAGGTAGTGCGCGACGACCTCCTCGCCGAACGCGGCGCGCGCCACGTCCGACCCCGCGAACAGCTCACGTGCGTGACGCAGCGTGTCCGGCACGTGCGGCTTGTCGGCCGTGTAGGCGTTGCCCTCGAGGATCGGCTCGAGCTCGAGCTGGTTGTCGACGCCGTGCAGCCCGGATGCGATCAGCGCCGAGAGCGCGAGGTAGGGATTGACGTCGCCGCCCGGCACACGGCACTCGATCCGCAGCGACGGCCCGTGGCCGATGACGCGGAAGGCGCAGGTGCGGTTGTCGCGTCCCCACGCCACCGCTGTCGGGGCGAAGGAGCCCGGCTGGTACCGCTTGTAGGAGTTGATGTTGGGCGCCAGGAACAGCGTCAGCTCGCGCAGACACGAGAGCTGGCCGGCGAGGAACGACCCGAACACCGCGGTGTCGTCCGCGAGCACCGGCTGGTCGTCCCCGTCGCGCAGGGAGAGGTGGATGTGGCACGAGTTGCCCTCGCGCTCGTCGTACTTGGCCATGAAGGAGATCGACATGCCCTCCTGGGCGGCGATCTCCTTCGCGGCGTTCTTGTAGACGAGATGGACGTCGGCGGCGGTCAGCGCATCCGCGTAGGTGAAGTTCACCTCGTGCTGGCCGAGGTTGCACTCGCCCTTCGAGTTCTCCACCGGGAGGTCCGAGGCCGCCATCTCGCGCCGGATCCGCCCGAGCAGCGGCTCGAGCCGGCTCGTGCCCAGCATCGAGTAGTCCACGTTGTAGAGGTTCCCGGGCTCGAGGTCGCGGTATGCCTTGTGGAAGGCCTGCTCGTAGGTATCGCGGAACACGATGAACTCGAGCTCGGTGGCAGCGAGCGCGTTCCAGCCGCGCTCGGCGAGCCGGTCGAGCTGGGCGCGCAGGATCTGGCGGGGGGAGGCGACGACCGGCCTCCCGTCCGCCCATTGGAGGTCGGCCAAGCACAGCGCGGTGCCCGGGAACCAGCTGACCGGCCGCAGCGTCCCGAAGTCGGGCTTCATCTCGAAGTCGCCGTAGCCGGTCTCCCACGAGGACATCTCGTAGCCGCTGACCGTGTTCATCTCCACGTCGACGGCCAGCAGGTAGTTGCAGGCCTCGGCGCCGTGCTCGATCACGTCGTGCACGAAGTGCGAGCCGACGAGCCGCTTGCCCTGCAGGCGGCCCTGCATGTCGGCGAAGGCGAGCAGCACGGTGTCCACCGTGCCGTCGGCCACGCCCTTCTTGAGGTCGTCGAGGTCCATCAGTGCGAGCCCGCGAGCTCGGCCTCGGCCTTGGCGATCGTGTCGAACTCCTCCTCGGGCGCGGCGCCGACGAGGTGGTGACGCGAGTAGAGGCCGAAGTAGACGGCGGCGGCCGCGTAGACGCCGAGCGTGATGAAGGCCGCGGTCTCGTCGACCAGGAACGTGGCGACGACGGCGAGCACCGCGAGCACCAGCGCGACGCCGGAGGTCTTGGTCCCGCCGGGCGTGCGGTAGGGCCGCTCGAGCTCGGGTTCGCGCGAGCGCAGCACGATGTGGGAGAGCATCATCAGCACGTAGGACACGGAGGCGCCGAACACCGCGATGTTGAGGATCCGCGCGCCCTGGTCCTCCCAGAACGCCGCCAGCAAGAAGCCGCCGAACGCGGGCAGCACCAGGGCAAGCCACGGCACCTTGCGTCCGCTCGTCACCGACAGCGCGCGCGGGAAGTAGCCGGCGCGCGAGAGCGCGAACAGCTGCCGCGAGTAGGCGAAGATGATCGAGAAGAAGCTCGCGATGAGGCCGAAGAGGCCGACCCAGTTGACGAAGTCGCTGAGGCCGGTCCCGTCACCCTTCGCGGCGTCGATCGCCTCGGGCAGCGGGTTGCCGGACTCGGCGATCGTGCTCGACCCCGCTCCGCCGGGCGCGATGAACAGCATCAGCGCCGCGAACACGAGCAGGACCATCATGCCCGCGATCAGGCCGCGCGGCATGTCGCGCTTGGGGTCGCGCGTCTCCTCGGCGGCCAGCGGGACGCCCTCGATGGCGAGGAAGAACCAGATCGCATACGGGAACGCGGCCCAGATGCCGGCCCAGCCGAACGGCAGGAAGTCGCTCGCCCCGGCCGAGTCGTCAGGCGGGATGTCGGTCAGGTTGTCGGTCGAGAACTCGCTGATCATTCCCACGCAGAAGACGAGCAGGGCCACGACCGCGATGGCCGTGATCGCGAACGTGACCTTCAGCGCCTCACCGACGCCGAGCAGCTGGATGCCGACGAAGACGGCGTAGAACGCGAGGTACACCGGCCAGCCGGCGGTGATCCCGAAGATGTCGAGCGACTCGACGTAGGCGCCGATGAACGTGACGATCGCCGCCGGGGCGAGCACGTACTCGATCAGGATGGCGGTGCCGGTCAGGAAGCCGCCCCACGGCCCGAGCGCGCGGCGCCCGAAGCCGTAACCGCCGCCCGCCGTGGAGATGGTCGACGACAGCTCCGCGAGCGCGAAGACCATGCACGTGTACATGGTGCCCATGAGGACCGTGGCGATCAGCAGGCCGCCCCAGCCGCCCTCGGCGAGTCCGAAGTTCCAGCCGGCGAAGTCGCCGGAGATCACGTAGGCGACGCCGAGTCCGGCGAGCAGGACCCAGCCGGCCGCGCCGCGCTTGAGCTGGCGCTTCTCCATGTAGTCCGAGCCGACCTGCTCGTAGTCCACGCTCCTTCGGTGCGTGGGCGTCTGCTCAGCCATCCTGACCCCTCTCCAAAGGTATGACAAACCGGCCTTTGAGGGCGCAGGCTAGGGCTACGAGCGGCCCGATGTCAAGCGCTGCACGTAGTCCTGAAAGTCGCGCTCGAACTCCGGCCACCACGGCGGCGGCTCCGGGTCGGGCACCACGACGCCCCCGTCGCCCTCGTCGTCGTCGCCTCGAGGGCGCAGCAGCGGCGCGGTCACCTGCGAGAGCAAGAGGGTGACGAGCGCGCAGAGGCCGAAGAAGAGCGGCGAGCCGGGGACATGGAGCACGGCCGTCGCGATCACGCCGAGGACGACGTGGCCGGCGGCCACGCCGGCTCCCCAGGCACGCATGCGCTGCGGAGCGGACATACGAGGTTCACCGTAACAAGCCGGCGAGCACCCGCTCCGTGCCTTCCAGGTGCTCGCGCACGAGCTGCGCCGCCGCCCACGTGTCCTGCCGCTCGAGCAGGTCGACGAGCTGGGCGTGCTGGGCGTTGGACTGCTCGAGCACGGGTGCCGGGTGGGCGATGTGGGCGATCAGCTCGCCCATCTGGCCCTGGACCTCGGTCATCGCCGCCATCAGCCGCGTGGAGCCGGCGGCCTCGGCGATCCCGAGGTGGAAGAAGACGTCGGCCCGCCGGTAGATCGCGAAGTCGCCGACCTCGCGCATCGTCTCGACGTGCTCGCGCAGGCGCGCGAGCGCGGCGCCGCCGACCCCGCGCTCGGCGGCGAGCACGACCGCGCCGACCTCGACGGCCACGCGGTAGTCGAGCACCTCGCGCCAGTGGCCGCCGCCCAGCTCGACCTCGCTCGTGCCCGCCAGCGGCGGGGCGGCCGCCACGAACGTCCCGCCGCCGCGGCCGCGATGGGCGATCAGGTGGCCGCTCTCGGTCAGGGCCGTGAGCGCCTGGCGGAGCGTCGAGCGCGCGATGCCGAGCTGGTCGGCCAGCTCGCGCTCGGGCGGGAGCCGGGCGCCGGGCCCGAGGAGGCCGAGGCGGATCGCCGTGCCGAGGCGCTCGACGGTCTCCTCGAACGTCGTCGCCGTCTGGACGGGCTCGAAGACCGCCGCCACCGCCGGAGAGGGAGGGGCCTGCATCGCGTTCGTGACGGTACAGGATGGACTTAGTAACATTAAGTCACATGTCCACAGCGGAGACCAAGGCCCTCATCGAAGAGAGCATCGCCAACTTCCAGCGCGAGGTCCCCGCCCTTCAGAAGCTGAAGCTGGTGATGGAGCTCGAGCTGCGTGGCCGCGGCGACATCCAGCTCTTCCGCGTCGAGGTCCCGGGCCCGCGGATCACCAAGGACATCGCGTCCGACGCCAAGGTGCGCCTCTCGGTGCCCCGCTCGCACTTCAACGAGCTGGCCCGCGAGGGCACGATCCGCCACTGGCGCGAGGCGTTCGAGTCCGGCACCGTGCGTGCCACCGGGCCGACCGAGATCCTGCGCCTGATCGGCAGCGTGGTGGAGAAGCAGGAGGAGCGCACCCGCAGCCGGAAGCTGCGGGCGCGCTGAGCGCTCCTAGCTGAAGCGGCGCGGATCGACGTAGACGTCGTCGATCTGCCAGTCGCCGAGCAGCGGCGTGAACCCGAAGGCCACCGGCGTCCGGTCACCCGGCAGCAGCGGCAGGAGGTTGCCCACGATCAGCATCGGCGGCGTGGGCTTCCACGTGCCGCCATTGAGGACCACACCGATCGGGACGGGCAGGACGAGGCCGAGTGACGTCTCGACGTAGACCGACACCGCGAGCGTCGAGAGCAGCCCGCGCTGCTTGCGGGCGAAGAAGCGCAGGGTCGGCTCCTGGAGGCCGACGCAGGCCACCGGGGAGATCGCCGTGCTGCCTGCGGGCAGCCGCAGCGACGTGGCATGGCCGCTGCCGCCGACCTTCCACGGCTCGTTTCCGCTGACGCGGGCGGCCCCGCCGCGCAGGGTCCAGCCGGCGTGGGCGGCCTCGAAGTTGCCGCCGGCGACGAGCTTGTAGTTCGCGTAGTCGCTCCATCGCGCGAACGGCTTTGACAGCGTCTCGTCCCCGCAGTTGCCCGCGGACGCGGTCAGGATGCCGGCGCTCGCCGTCGAGGCGAACGCCATCGCGGCGACGATCGCCGCGGTTGCCACAACCAGCGTGCGGCGGATGAATCCGTTCATGTGTGAGGTGCCCTCCATTGGCTTGCCTGCTTCTCAAGTCGGCCGTTCGCGGCGCCGACTACATCCAACAGGCGTCGACTCGACCCGTTCTTCCGCATGTCCACACCTCCCCGCGATATCGATGCCGCCACGGAGCGGCGCATCGAGCAGATGCGCGAGCGCCGGGGCCGCAAGCAGGGGCGCCGCGAGAGCGTCGCCATGGTCGCCTTCAGCGCGGCCTTCCTCGCGGCCGCCCTGGCCGTCGCCATAGTGGCCGAGCCCACGCGCGATCTGTCACCCGGCCTCGCGCTGGCGTTCGCGGCCGCGCTCGCGCTCGCCGCGGGCATCGAGTTCAGCGTGGGGGCCGCCACCGCCGTCCCGACCCAGCTCGTCTTCGTGCCGATGCTGCTGCTCCTGCCCGCCCCGTACGTCCCGCTGCTCGTGGCCGCCGCGTTCGCCGTCCGGTCGGCGTGGGGGGTGCTGCGGCAGGGCGCCGCGCCGGACCGGGCGCTGAATGGCGTCGCCGACGCGTGGTTCTCCGTCGCGCCCACCGTCGTGGTCGTCGCGTTCGGTGCGCAGGATCCGGGCTGGGAGCACTTCCCGGTCTACGCGGTGGCCTTCGGGGCTCAGCTGCTCGTCGACGACCTGATCTACGTCGCGCGCGTCGGGCTCGCCCTGCGCGTGCCGCCGCGCGAGGCCGCGGCCGACCTCGGGCTCGCCGAGCGGGTCGATCTCCTGCTGACGCCGCTCGGCCTGCTGGCGGCGCTCGCCGCCGTCGACGCGCCCGCGGGCGCGCTGCTCGTGATCGCCCTGTTCCCGCTCCTGGTCGGCTTCGAGCGCGAGCGGGAGGGCCGGATCGAGCGCAGCCTCGAGCTGGGCCGCGCCTACCGCGGCACCGCGCTCCTGCTGCGCGACCTGCTCGAGGAGGACGACGAGTACACCGGCCACCACACCGAGGACGTGGTCGCCCTCTCGGTGCAGGTCGCGGAGCACATGGGCGTCGACGAGG
The DNA here is from genome assembly GCA_035717845.1 of Solirubrobacteraceae bacterium. Classification (GTDB taxonomy): domain Bacteria; phylum Actinomycetota; class Thermoleophilia; order Solirubrobacterales; family Solirubrobacteraceae; genus DASSUW01. The sequence continues at coordinate 6,437 of DASTIC010000118.1, read as the reverse complement.
AGACGCTGCGCGAGACCGAGATGGGCGCGCTCCTGCACGACATCGGCAAGATCGCGGTGCCCGACGAGATCATCAACAAGGCCGGCCCGCTGGACGACGAGGAGTGGGCGATCATGAAGACCCACACCGTCGAGGGCGAGCGGATGCTCCAGCGGGTCGGCGGCCTGCTGTCGAGCGTCGGCGTGGTCGTGCGCGCCTCGCACGAGCGCTGGGACGGCGGCGGCTACCCGGACGGCCTCGTCGGCGAGCGGATCCCGGTCGCCGCCCGCATCGTCTCCGCCTGCGACGCGTTCAACGCGATGACCACCGATCGCTCCTACCGCAAGGCGCTCCCGCTCTCGGTCGCCGTCGCCGAGCTCCGCGCCAACGCCGGGACCCAGTTCGCGCCCGAGGTCGTCGACGCCCTGATCGCGGTCGTCGAGCGCGACGCGCCGGACTGGGAGCTCAGCCTCACCGAGCCCCAGCCCGCCGCGCTGCCGGCGCCCGCGCTCAGTGAATGACGCAGCTCTGGAAGTACGCGTGCCAGCGCGGCTGCCACCACTCCGACGCGGCCTCGTAGCCGCGCCGGGCTTCCATCTCGTAGAACTGGGCCTCGAGGCGCTCGAGGCGGACGTCGCAGTCCGCCGGCGTCTGGGCGCTGGCTGGTGAGGCCGAGCCGATCGCCGCGGCGGCCAGCAGGGCGACGAGGGCGAGTCGCCCTCGCGTCGGGATGATGCTCATGGATGCTCCTGAGGGATGGGGAGGAACGGTCGGCCGGAGCGTATGGCCGATCTCACGGCCGTTCATGAGCCGTTTCTGAGCCTTTCGTGAGCTCAGTAGAACCCGTGGCGGTCGAGCGGCCCGACCAGCTCGCGCTCCTCGTAGGCGAAGTGGGAGAGCAGCGCGTCGGTGAGGAGGTCGATCGCCCCCTCCACGGCCTCCATGCCCTGCTCGTCGCCGGCGACCAGGGTGACGAGCGCCCGGTCCACGCGCTCGAGCAGGTCGGCGATCGCCTCGTGCTCCTCGAGGAGGCGGTCGAGGACGGGCTCGAGCGCCGGCTCGCGTGCGCGGAGGTGCGGGAAGATGCTGTGGTCCTCGAGCGTGTGGTGCTGGGCGACGACGCGGCAGTAGCTCTCGCAGAACGTGCCCAGGGTCCAGTTGTTCTGCCGGATCGCCATGCGGGTGATGAACGACCGCGCGGCGGCCGGGTCGGCCGTCCCGGCGGCGACCTGCCGGACGATGTCCCGCAGCTGCTCCAGCTCCGCCCGCAGGTGGTTGTGGACGTCGACGAGGTGCTGGCCGGCGGCGGCCTGGGCCTCGGGTCTGGGCGGCCCGGGCGCCGGCGCGCCCGCCGGCCGCTCGCGCGCCTGCTCGCGGACTGCAGGGGCGACCTCCTGGGCGAAGCGCTCGAGGTCGGCGGCCGACGCCACGGGCAGCACGAACACGCTCATCCCGAGGGACGTCAGCTCGAGCAGCCGCTCGACCGGCGCGTCCCGGAGGAGGTCGCCGCTGAGGTTCAGCATGCGCCGGATGTCCTCCGGGCGGCGACCGGCGCTCACGGCCGCGTCGTCGATCTGGTCGTTCATCCGCGGCAGGTCGGCGAGATCGACGTAGCCCATGCTCGGCACCCAGCCGTCGGCCTTCGCGCCGGTGAGGGCGAGCATCCGGCGCTTGTAGGCGCCGAGCCAGATCTCGACGGGATGGGCGGGCGGCGGCCCGATCCGCGCGCCCCTGACGGTGTAGTGCTCTCCCTCGTACGTGATGCCGCGGCCGCCGGAGGCCCACGCGGCGCGGATGATGTCGATCGCCTCGCTCAGCGCGTCGACCGACTCGCCGGGTGCGCGCACCGGCCCGCCGAAAGCCCCGATCCCCTCCCAGAACGCCCCGGCACCAAGCCCGAGCTCCGTCCTCCCGCCGCTCAGGACGTCCAGGCTCGCGACGCTCTTCGCGAGCATCGCCGGGTGGCGCAGGGGGAGGTTGGCGACGTTCAGGGCCAGCGAGACGGTGGTCGTCTCCGCCGCGACGACGGAGAGCAGCGTCCACGAGTCCAAAAACCGCGGCTGGTACGGGTGATCCTGGAACGTGACGAGCTCCAGCCCGGAGGCGTCGGCGAGCCGCGCGAGCTCGACGACGGCGTTCGCCTGGGCGGCGTCCGGCGTGATGAAGACGCCGAACCGGAGCTCATGACCGTAGTCGCGCGGCATGCTGACGCGAGTATGGCTGTCTGACGTTCCTCGCCCGGCGCAGCAACGAGCAGTCGAGCGCGGGACGCTCAGCTACCAGAGGAAGGGTCAGGCGGCGCAGCCCGCGGGGCCCGGCGAGACGGTCACGTTCCCGCCCACCTCTCGCACCGCTACCGCACCAGCGGGACGCCGACTGCGAGAGCTTGCTCTGTAGCCCCCTTACCATCCCGCCTCGTGGTCATGGTCGTCGCCGTCGTAGGCATTGTGCTCCTCGGCGGCCTGGCCGTCTTCCAGATGCTGCTGATCGCCGGGGCGTGTTCGCGGTCCTCATGCTTCAGGCTGCCGGCGCCGTCTCGGTCCTTCCCGACGACGTTGCCGCCTTCGGCATCTGGGTCCTGCCCTGACGCTCGCCGCCGTCTGCCTGGCGCTCGCCCTGCAGTAGAGGAGAGGCCGTGACGCTCGACGAGTCCACGCCGCTGGTGGCTGCGGCCGGGCGCGCTGCGTCATCACCGGCCGCGGCGCGGACGACCGCGGTCGAGAGCGGCCGCGCGCCCCGCGTGTGCGGCCGGATGCGTACTTGACGAGGCGAGGCGACGCGGGGAGACTGGGTTGTCCGGGTACAGGGAGCGCGCCCGATTCGGAAAGAAGGGGCGATGGCGAAACGAATTGTCCATCCGCGGCTGTTCCTGCTCCTCGCCGCCCTTCCACTCGCCGCGTTGCTCGCTCAGCCTGCGCCGGCCACGCCGAATCCGGTGGTGACGTCGGCCACGGGCTCGGGACACATGGTCAGACCCGATGGCACGTTCCGATCCTTCTCGTTCGCGGCGACCAAGCGCGCGGACGGCACTGTCACCGGACAGGTGCAGTTGAACAGCCGCAGCTTCGACGTGTTCGTGCACATCAGCGTCGACTGCCTGCGGGTGGAGGGCAACACCGCGTACATGAGCGGCCGCATCACGCACTCGAGCGACCTCGCGCAGGGCTTTATCGGCGAGCTCAACCGCTGGGCTGTGCAGGACAACGGCGAGGGCCCCGACGCGGCTCCGGACCGCGTCAGCACGATCCCGGAGAACCCGGGGAACGCGGACCCGAGGACCTGCGAGGACGACAACTCCGATCGGCCGCTGGCGAGGATCGTCCAGAGGGGCGACGTCCAGGTCCGCGGCGGTTGAACTGACACATTCGCGGTTCCGCCTCAGCGTCCGCCGGTGGCTTGGCTTGGGGGTCGGTCGGTGGTATGACGCGTCCTGAGGTCAGGAGGAGGTAGAGCCATGCAGCTGAACGTGGGCACGCGCGTCGCAGTCGAGTCGGAGTCGACGGAGCGGCCAGCCCGGGTGGGCGTCATCGAAGAGGTGCTGCGCGAGGCGCCTTCGCCGCGCTACCGCATCCGGTGGGACGACGGGCACGAGAGCATCTACACGCCGGCGGCCGGGGCGCTGCACGCGGTCGAGGCGCCCAAGCGGCAATAGGGAGGACGCGCCGGGGGCGTGGTGCGACGCGTACGTGCGGATATGTCTCTTACCGTCGCGCTGGCGGGAGACACGATGCTGGGCCGCAAGGTCGGCGAGCGGCTTGCGCGTCCCGGGCACCGATCGCTGGCCGCGGCCGTGCAGGAGATCGCGCGCGGCGCTGATTTGTTCATCGCGAACCTGGAGTGCTGCATCTCGGACCGGGGAGCGCGAGTTCGGGAGCCGGGCAAGCCGTTCTACTTCCGTGCTCCGCCTGTGGCGGCCGAGCGGCTGGCGGACATGGGCGTGAACTGCGTCTCGCTCGCCAACAACCACGCTCTGGACTTCGGTGCCGAGGCGTTGCAGGACACGCTCAACCACTTGCGAGCCGCCGGGATCGCCGCCGTGGGCGCGGGCTGCGATGAAGCCGCGGCGCGCGCGCCGGTAGTGCTCGACGCGGGTGGGGTGCGCGTGCGGATCGTCGCGGTCAGTGACCATCCATCCTCGTACGCAGCGGGCGTGCAGCGTCCTGGGATCTCTTTCGCCGATCTGGCGGGCGCGCCCGTCCCTGAGTGGTTGCGCATCGCGTGCACGCCGGACGCAGACGCCGACATGACGATCGTCTTGCCGCACTGGGGGCCGAACATGCGCTCGAGCCCCGTGCCGCATGTACGGCGTGCGGCGGCAGCGCTCCAGGCGGCAGGAGCGACGTTGATCGCCGGTCACTCCGCGCACGTGCCGCAGGGCCCGAGCGGCCGCACGCTGTTCGATCTGGGCGATTTCATCGACGACTACGCCGTCGATCCGGGGCTGCGCAACGACCTCGGAGTCCTGTGGCTGGTCACGCTCGATGCGGATGGCCCGCGGCGCGTGGAAGGCGTGCCGTTGCGCCTCGAGTTCGCCCACACACGCCTCGCCGGCCGGGACGAGACGAGGCTGCTGCACTCGCTGCTGCGGGAGCGCTGCGCCGCCGTAGGGTCAAGCGTGCACCGGCAGGGCGACCGGCTTATCTTCGAGCTGCACGAGCACGGCGATGCGGCGCAGGCCGGCTGGCTACGCGCGTGTGCCCGGCGATGGCGCTTGTCGCGCGACGTCAGCGCGCGTCGCGTGCGTAATTGCGCTCAAGCGATCCAGCCGTAGTGACCGGGCCGATGCCGATCGCGCGGGCCGCGATCTCCTAAGGCAAACCTCCTCTTGTGGCCCGCACGCCTCGGGCGTAGCGTGGATGCCGTTCGGCACGATCACGGGGGAGAACGGGGATGTATGCCAGCCTGCGGACCTATCGCATCGGATCGGGCTCGGTCGACGCCGTCTTGCGCCGTGTCGACCGTGACTTCGCCGAGGCGTTGTCGCGAGAACCGGGGTTCGTCGCCTACCACGCGATCGATACCGGCAATGACATGGTCATGACGATCAGCCTGTTCCACGACCGCGAACAGGCGGAGGCCTCCAACGAGCTGGCGGCGCAATGGGTGGGTGAGGAGCTGTCGGACTTCAACGTGACGCGCGTCGGAATCATCGGCGGCGAGGCGATGGTTTCCCGAGCCTCCGCCGAGATCCTCGAGCCCGCCCACCCCTGATCCGGCTCACGTCGCCTGACCCGATCCGCCGGATCTCGAGCTGGGCGAGCCGAGCACGACGGAAACGAGCGTTCCCTGCGCCATCCCCATTCGCGTGCCCCGAGCACCGGACGAGCCGACCGAGTCGGTGTCGCTCATCGGGCAAAGCGGACGCGGCGCAGAGTCGACCAGCGCGCTGCACGAGGCGGCGTGGGTTATGGCGCTGCCGAGTCCGCGACCGCGCAGAGGAGGGATGCGTCCTCGGCCGCGACTACACGCACGATCGGAAGATCGAGTGCGCGGTGGTACGGGGTCAATGCCTGCAGGACGTCGGACCGCTGCGAGGCAGCGATCCCAACGGTCCCGACGGGGAGACCCAGGGCTGCGAAGTGCCTTCGATGGCCGGCGTTGATGGTGCGATAGATCCTCTCCTCGTTCGCGAGGCGCCGCCGCGCGCCCGGGCCCACAGCAACCCGCACGTAGGACGCGACGAGGGGCGCGGCGCGCCCATGCTCGGCGGCTCCCTCATGGACCCACTTGCGCGCTCGTGCGGCCTCGCTGGGCGGCATCCAGTTCAAGAGAACGCCATCGGCCACCGCACCGCCGAGGCGACACAGCCGAGGCCGCATCGCGGCCATCATGAGGCGGGTGGCGTCGGGCAGCCGCGTGCGAAGCTCGGCCACGGCACGCTGGAGCGCATCGATCTGGCGAGGGAGCGCACCAGACCCGATCCCGATCCATAGCCGCGCGGGGTCGAGCTCAAGGCGGGCGACGTCGGCCGCGATCTGGGCCGGCGTGTACCGGTGCAGCGGCAACACCCCCACACCGAGCTGCACCCTGGCGGTGGCCGCGGCGAACTGCGCAAGCGTGTCCAGACCTCGAGCAGCCGGCTCGTCGTTCGACCACAGGGAGTGGTACCCGAGCTGCTCGCAGCGAGCAGCCAGCTCGCGCACAAGCCCGCCGTCAAGACCGGCCGTGATGCCGAGCCCGCGACGCGCCGAGGACGGCGTGCTCATGACCCCATGATGAGGCCGTGACGATGGCGTGCCTACTTCTCACGCGACGCGGTGGCCGCGGGCCACTGCCCCGTTTCGCGGCATGAAAATACTTCTCGGAGGCTCTGTCCGGGGTCCGGCCGTAGCGTCGAGCGATCCGGGACAGGGGCTTCGTTGGGAGAACGCAGGCGGGTAGGCCGGTTTGCGCGGTGGGCTTGGAGCCCGGGCTTTTCGTTCGGCCGCCCCTGCGACTTGCCTGGATTGTGCCGCGAG
>DASTIC010000117.1:0-8326 GCA_035717845.1 Solirubrobacteraceae bacterium | reverse complement strand
GCCGGGGGTCGAGACGGTGACGGATGTGCCGGCCACGCCACCGCCCGCGATCACGAGCGTCGAGCCGTCGGGCCCCGGGATGGTCGTCACGTTCTGCGCCGCGTTGTTGCGCGGGCGCTCGCGGCGCGGCGTGGGCGTGGTGGCGCGCTCGCCGGGCGGCATCTGCACGGTGTCGGCGCCGCCACCGGGCTGGAGGGCATCAGGCCAGTCGTTCCAGCCGAGCAGCGGAGCACTCAACGCTCCGACGCCGAGCACCCCAGCTACCAGTCCGGCTGCCACGGTCCCGGCGAACTTCAGATCACGGAGCGCCAGCGGGCGGACAGTGCCCGGAGCCTCGCGATTGGTGTTCGTCTGAGACAAGTCAGTTTCCCCTTCCGAGGCAACCATCGGCATGTTGTATGGGCACCTTTAGCCCTCGCGCCACGAAACCTGAGCGTTTTCGCGCCCAAATGGACGAACGTACGACGATCCCCGAAACTCCTGGAAATCCCCGCAAAATGCGGCATTCCGAAAACCAGGATTCCGGTGGCACAACCGCCGGCGGGACCCGCGAAGATCATGACCGATCGCGCGTCGCCCCCGCGCGCGCGTGTGCGCAGGCGGTGATCCGCCGGGTGTTCGAGGACGGAGCGTACGCCGACCGGGCGCTGCATGGCGAGGCGCGGCGGTACGGCCTCGAGCCGCGCGACCGGGCACTCGCGACGCGCCTCGCGTACGGCGTCGTCCAGCGGCGAGCGACGCTCGACCATGTGATCGAGCGCCTCGCCGGCCGGCCCGTCGGCAAGCTCGAGCCCGCCGTGCTTGCGGCGCTCAGGCTCGGCGTCCTCCAGCTCGCCTTCCTCGACCGCGTCCCCGCCCACGCCGCCGTCGGCGAGTCGGTGGAGCTGGCGAAGCAGACGTCACGGGCCGGGGCCGGCCTCGTGAACGCCGTGCTGCGCCGCGCAGCGCGCGAGGCGCCCGCGATCGTCGCCGCGCTCCCCGACGAGACCCCGCAGCAAGCGGCGCTCAAGCACTCCTACCCCCGCTGGATCGCCGACCTGTGGTTCGACGCGCTCGACCCCGGCGAGGCCCGCGCGCTCATGGCCGCCGGCAACGAGCCCGCCGAGGCCGCCGTCCGCGTCAACACGCTGAAGACCGACCGCCTCGATCTGCCCGTCCCCACGCGCCCCGCCGATCAGCTTCCCGAGGGCCTCGTCCTGGAAGGCCCCTTCGACGCCTTCGCCTCGCCGCAGTGGGAGCAGGGCCTGTTCATGCCGCAGTCCCGCGCCGCCATGACCGTCTCGCGCGCCCTCGACCCCCAGCCCGGCGAGCGGGTCCTCGACCTGTGCGCCGCCCCCGGCGGCAAGACCACCCACCTTGCCGCGCTCACGAACGGCGAGAGCCGGATCGTCGCCGTCGAGCGCCACCCCGGCCGCGCCGCCGCCCTCGAGCGCACGGCCGCCCGCATGGGCGCCACGGAGGTCGAGGTGCGGACCGCCGACGCCGCCGTCCCGCTCGACGAGACCTTCGACCGCGTGCTCGTCGACCCGCCCTGCTCGGACCTCGGCACGCTCGCCGCGCGCCCCGACGTCCGCTGGCGCAAGGACCCGGAGACGCCCGCGACGCTCGCCGAGACCCAGGCGGCGATCCTGGAGGCCGGGGCGGGCGCGCTGCGCCCGGGTGGCATCCTGGTGTACTCGACCTGCACGATCTCGCCGACCGAGAACGAGCGCACGATCGCCGCCTTCCTCGAGCGACACGAGGACTTCACCCTCGACCAGATGCCGTCCGACCTGCCCGTCTGGAACCATCCGACCGTGCCCGGCTTCCTGCAGAGCCTCCCGCACCGGGACGGCACGGACGGCTTCTTCATCGCGCGACTGCGGCGGTCATGAGCGAGGACCGCGTCGATCTCGGCGACGTCTGCCCCGCCTGCCACGAGCCGTGGCTGCGCCCGACGAACCTGCCGGGCCGCTATCGCTGCGTGAACTGCCTGCACCGCTTCGAGCTGTGCTCGGTGTGCCCGAACTGCGGCGAGCACTCGACGATCGTGCGGATGTCGGACACCGCCCTCTACGTCTGCAACCACTGCCGGAGCTCGATGCTCCAGCCGATATGACGCCCACCGGCGTCGCCCCCTCGATCCTGGCGGCCGACTTCGCCCGCCTCGGCGACCAGGTCGCCGCCGTGCTCGACGCCGGCGCCACGACGATCCACGTCGACGTCATGGACGGCCACTTCGTCCCGCCGATCAGCATGGGCGCGCTGGTGGTCGATGCGCTCCGGGACCAGGTCCACGAGCGGGGCGCGATCCTCGACGTCCACCTCATGGTCGACCGCCCCGAGCGGCTCATCCAGGACTTCGCGAAGGCGGGCGCCGACCACATCACGATCCACGCCGAGGCGACCCCGCACGTGCACTACGCGCTGCAGGCCGTCCGCGCGGCCGGCTGCACCGCCGGCCTGGCGCTGTGCCCGGCGACCCCCGTCGCCGCGGCCTCAGAGGTGCTCGACGAGCTCGACCTCCTGCTCTGCATGACCGTCAACCCCGGCTGGGGGGGCCAGGCCTTCCTGCCGGCCTCGCTGGGCAAGCTCGAGCGGCTGCGGGCGCTGCTCGGCCCCGGGGTCGCGATCGAGGTCGACGGCGGTATCGACGCCGAGACCGCCGGGCCGTGCGCCGCGGCCGGTGCGACCGCCTTCGTCGCCGGCACCGCGCTGTTCGGCGCGCCCGACCCGGCCGCCGCGTTTCGCGCCATCGCCGCCGCCACCGTCCCCCGAACGGGGTAGGACCTCCGAGGAGGCGGCCACCCGGGTGGGTACGGCCAGCCGTATGGCAGGCCTTACGCAACGTCACCAGACTTGTGAAACGTGGGTCACAGGGTCCTGATCGTGGACGACCATCCGTCGTTCCGCGCGACTGCGCGAGTCCTCCTCGAGGCGGAGGGCTTCGACGTGGTGGGCGAGGCGGCTGACGGCGCGTCCGCGCTCACGGAGGCCGGGCGCCTCCAGCCCGAGGTGGTCCTGCTCGACGTCCAGCTGCCCGACATCGACGGCTTCGACGTCGCCGCGCGGCTGACCGGCAACGACGACGGCCCGGTCGTGATCCTCGTCTCGAGCCGCGACTCGTCCGACTTCGGCCCGCTCGTCATGCGCTCGGGCGCGCGCGGGTTCGTGCCGAAGGCCGAGCTGTCCGGCGACCGGCTCCAGGAGCTCTTGTGACAAGCCTCAACCGAGCGCTCGTCGCGATCGCGCTCTCCGCGGTGGTGGCGGGCGGCGCGGCCGCGGCGCTCGTCGTCTCGTCCGAGCACACGCCGAACAAGGGCCTGGGGATCGTGCTCGGCCTCGTCACGGCGTGGGCGTTCGTCGGCACCGGCCTCTACGCCTGGTGGCGCCGCCCCGGCAGCCGCTTCGGCGCCCTGTTCACCGCCGTCGGCTTCACCTACCTGCTCGGCTCGCTCACGGCCTCCGACGACTCCGTCGTGTTCACGATCGGCGTCGTGGTGTCCAACCTCTTCTTCGTCGTCTTCGCGCACGTGCTGCTGTCGTATCCCGACGGCCGGCTGCAGGAGCGCTGGCACGCCTGGCTGCTGGGCGCCGGCTACGCCCTGTGCGTGGTCGGCCCGCTCCCGCAGCTCCTGTGGGGCTGGACCGAGCGGATGCAGGAAAGTTGCCCGGACTGCCCCGAGTCGGCCCTGCTGGTCGCGCGCAACGACACGCTGCGCGACGCCTTGAACGCCGTCACCTCGGTGATCGGCGTCGCGATCGTCGCCACCGTCCTGGTCATCCTCATCCGCCGCTGGCGCGCGGCCACCCCGCCGCAGCGACGCGGGATGGCGCCGATCCTGTGGTCCGGCGTGGCGATGCTGGTGCTGCTCGGCAGCGCGCTCGGGAGCGACGCTGCCGGCATCTCGCGTCTCACCGACGTGCTGGGCTGGCTCGGCCTGCTAGTCTTCGCCTCCGTGCCGTGGGTGTTTCTGATCGGCCTCGTCCGCAGCCGCGTCGCCCGCGCCGGCGCGGTCTCGGAGCTCCTGCTGCGACTCGGCGAGGCGCCCGGCACCGGCACGCTGCGAGCCCGGCTGGCCGACGCGCTCGGAGACCGCTCGCTCCAGCTCGTGTTCTGGCTCGAGGACAAGGGCAGCTGGGTCGACGCCCACGGGCACCCGTTCGCCCTGCCGGCCGACGACGACCCGGCCCGCGGCTGGACCGCGGTTGAGCTCGAGGGCCGCCGCGTAGGCGCGATCGTCCACGACCGCACGCTGTCCGACGACCCCGAGCTGCTCGGCTCGGTCGCCGCCGCCGCCGGGCTCGCGATGGAGAACGAGCGCCTCCAGGCCCAGCTGCGCGCCCGCGTCGAGGAGCTGCGCGCCTCGCGCGCCCGCATCGTCGAGGCCGGCACGCAGGAGCGCCGCCGGCTCGAGCGCAACCTGCACGACGGCGCGCAGCAGCGCCTCGTCGCGATGTCGCTCACGCTGCGGCTCGCCCAGTCGAAGGTCGAGAAGGACCCGGAGAAGGCCGTGGAGATGCTCGCCGGCGCCCAGGAGGAGCTCACGCTCGCCCAGGCGGAGTTGCGCGAGCTGGCACGCGGCATCCATCCCGCCGTCCTGTCCGACCGCGGGCTCGGCGCCGCGCTCGAGGCGCTCGCCGGGCGCGCGCCGATCGAGGTCGATCTGGCCGAGCTCCCGGGCGACCGGCTGCCGGAGCCGATCGAGGCCGCCGCCTACTTCGTGGTCGCCGAGGCGCTGACCAACGTCGCCAAGTACGCCCACGCGAGCCACGCCACCGTGCGCGTCGCGCGGATGAACGGCCGCGCCGTCGTGGAGGTCGCCGACGACGGCATCGGTGGTGCGGATCCGGGCCGCGGCTCCGGTCTTCGCGGCCTTGCCGATAGGGTTGCGGCGCTGGACGGCCATATGCTGCTCGACTCTCCCGCCGGGTCGGGCACTAGGCTCCGCGCTGAGATCCCCGTATGAACGACTCCCTTCGCGTCGTGATCGCCGATGACTCCGTGCTGCTGCGCGAGGGTCTCTCGCGCCTGCTCGAGGAATCAGGCTTCGAGGTCGCGGGCCAGGCGGGCGACGCCGAGGACCTGCTGCGCAAGGTCGGCGCCCATCACCCCGACGTCGCGGTGGTCGACGTCCGGATGCCGCCTACGCACACCGACGAAGGGCTGCGCGCCGCCCACCGGATCCGCGCCGAGCACCCCGACACCGCCGTGCTCGTGCTGTCGCAGTACGTCGAGGAGGCGTACGCGCTCGAGCTGCTCTCGGAGTCGACCGAGCGGACCGGCTACCTGCTCAAGGACCGCGTCGCCGACGTGGACACGTTCACCGACGCCGTGCGCCGCGTGGCCGGCGGCGGCTCGGCGCTCGACCCCGAGGTCGTCGCGCTCCTGCTCGGCCGCCGCCGGCGGGAGGACCCGCTCGAGGCGCTGACCGCACGCGAGCGCGAGGTGCTGGCCCTGATGGCCGAGGGTCGCTCGAACGCGGCGATCGCCGAGGCGCTGGTCGTGACCGAGCGCGCCGTCGAGAAGCACGTCACCTCGATCTTCTCGAAGCTCGACCTCACGCCGACGGTCGAGGACCACCGCCGCGTGCTCGCGGTGCTGGCCTACCTCAAGGCCAGCGAGTAGCCGCCGGTACGGCTAGCCGCACCCCCGGTTCACAAGCCAACTCCACGATTCGCGCCATGCCCGGCCACGATCCTGTTGGGCATGGACATCGTCAGCACCTCCGAGCTCCGTCGCGTCTACGGCGAGGGAGAGACGGCCGTGCACGCGCTCCGCGGCATCACGACCGCGTTCCCGAGCGGCCAGTTCGCCGCGATCATGGGTCCCTCCGGCTCGGGCAAGTCGACGCTGATGCACCTGCTCGCCGGGCTCGACCGGCCGACCGCCGGCTCGGTGGTGGTCGACGGCTCGGAGCTCACGAACCTCGACGACAAGGCGCTCACGCGCATGCGCCGCGACCGGCTCGGGTTCGTCTTCCAGGCCTTCAACCTCGTGCCGGTCCTGACCGCCGAGGAGAACATCCTGCTGCCGCTCGCGCTCGCCGGCCGCAGGCCCGACCACGACTGGCTGACGCAGCTGATCTCCGCCGTCGGCCTCGGCGACCGGCTCGACCACCGCCCGGCCGAGCTGTCCGGCGGCCAGCAGCAGCGCGTCGCCGTCGCGCGCGCGCTCATCCACCGCCCGGCGGTGGTGTTCGCCGACGAGCCGACGGGCAACCTGGACTCGCACTCGTCCGACGAGGTGCTGGCGCTGCTGCGCCAGGCCGCCGACGAGTTCGGCCAGACCGTCGTGATGGTCACGCACGACGCGCACGCCGCCTCGATCGCCGACCGGATCGTGGTGCTGAGCGACGGCCAGGTCGTGCATGACGGGCACGGGGAGAGCACCAAGGGCGTGCTCGACCTGATGAAGGCCGTGGCCTAGGCGTTGCTGCGGGTCGCGCTCAAGGGCCTGCTGGCCCGCAAGCTCCGCACGGTCCTGACCGGCTTCGCCGTCGTCATCGGCGTCGCCTTCGTGGCCGGCACGTTCGTGTTCACCGACACGATCGACGCCTCGTTCAAGGATCTCTTCGAGCGCACCCAGCGCGGCGTCGACGTCTCCGTCCAGCAGAAGCAGGCCGTCGAGGAGGACTTCGGCGTCCCGCCCACCATGCCCGCCGGCACGCTCGACCGCGTCGACGCCGTCGACGGGGTCGACGAGGCGGCCGGCTACGTCTCCGCCGACGGCTCGCTGCTCGACGACGAGGGCGAGCCGATCCTCTCCAACGGCCCGCCGACGATCATCGTCACCCACGGGCCCGACCGCTTCGACCCGTTCGACTACGTCCAGGGCGGCCCGCCCGAGTCCGACGACGAGGTCGTGCTCGACAAGGCGACCGCGGACGAGTACGGCTGGGGCGAGGGCGACACGGTGACCGTCGCCGGCCGCGCCCCGAAGAAGGACTACACGGTGTCCGGCGTCGCCACGCTCGGCGACTCCGAGAACTTCGGCGGCTCGCGCCTGGTCGCCATGACGCTGCCGGAGGCGCAGCGCGTGACCGGCCACGACGGCTACGACGACATCTCGGTCGCGGCCGCGGGCGGCACCACGCCGGAGGAGCTCAAGGCGGCGATCGCGGCCGAGCTCGGCCCGAGGTTCTCCGTGCTGACCGGCGAGGAGCAGGCCGAGAAGAACGCCTCCGACCTCTCGGACGCGCTCGGCTTCATCCGCACGGCGCTGCTCGTGTTCGCCGGCGTCGCGGTCCTCGTCGGCGGCTTCCTGATCTTCAACACCTTCAACGTCACCGTCGCCCAGCGCACGCGCGAGTTCGCCCTGCTGCGCACCCTCGGCGCCTCGCGGCCGCAGATCATGCGCTCGGTGCTGCTCGAGACCGCGGTGGTCGGGCTGATCGCCTCGGTCCTCGGCGTCGCCTCCGGGCTGCTCATCGCCCCGGCGCTGCGCGAGCTGATGGCGGCATCCGGCATCGAGCTGGCGACGACCGACATGCAGCTCCAGCCGCGCACCGTGATCGTCGGCCTGATCGTCGGCATCGTCGCCACCGTGGTGTCCGGCTTCGTGCCGGCTCGCCGGGCGACCCGCGTCGAGCCCGTCGCCGCGATGCGCGAGGCCGACGCCCCCAGCGGCGGCAAGCTGCGCCGGCGCCGCGTCGTGGCCGCCGCGGCGCTCGCCCTGCTCGGCGGCGCCGTGATGGTGTTCGCGCTGTTCGGCGACACCGGCGGCGCCGACGCGGCCGCCTCTTCGCTCGGCCTCGGCGCCGTGCTGATGATGTTCGGCTTCGCGCTCGTCGCCGCCGCGCTGGTGCGGCCGCTGAGCAGCCTCGTCGGCAGGCCGATCGAGCGCCTGCGCGGCCTGACCGGCCGGCTCGCACGCGAGAACGCCCGCCGGCAGCCGCAGCGCACCGCCACCACCGCGTCGGCGCTGATGATCGGCGGCGCGCTGATCGTGTTCGTGGCGATCTTCGCCGCCGGCATCCGCGCCACGATCGACCAGGGCATCGACGAGCAGGTACGCGCCGACGGCATCGTCACCCACGAGGACGGGTTCTCGCCGCTCCCGGACGGCGTCGTCGGAGAGCTCGAGTCGGCCGGCGGCGTCGCCGCCGTCTCGACCGTGCGGTTCGAGACCGGCGTGCTGCTGGGCGACGGCGACAACGAGCCCGTCAGCGGCGTCGACCCCGACACCGCCCCCCAGGCGCTCGCGCTCGACTGGGAGGAGGGGTCCGACGACACGCTCGCCGGCCTGGGCCACGGCGACATCGTCGTGCCCGCGGACTTCGCGAGCTCGCACGACCTCGCGACCGGCGACGAGGTCGCCTTCCGCACGCCGGCCGACCGGGAGGTC
>DASTIC010000116.1:0-5518 GCA_035717845.1 Solirubrobacteraceae bacterium | reverse complement strand
GACCGACAGCCGCTTGGCGCGCGACTTGCCGAACGACATCACCTTCGAGCCGCCGCCTTGCACCTGGTTCATGAGGAAGATCCAGAACCCGATGAAGAGCAGGAACGGCAGCACGTACGTCAGCAGCGAGAGGATCACGCTGGTGCGCGCGGGCTTGACGTCGAAGCTCTGGATGTGGTTGGCGTCCTCGGCCGCTCGCAGCTTGTTGACGAGGACGTCGGAGTAGTCGACCGGGTAGCCGACCTCGTACTTCTTGTCGTTCGGGAGCGTGACCTCGGCCGAGTTGTACTTCGTGTTCAGCGTGACGCTCTTGATGCCGCCGCTGTCGTCGATCTGCGTCAGGAACTGGGAGAAGGTCGTCTTCTCCGCCTGGTCCGAGCGCGAGATGAGCTTCGACGCGAAGAACGCAAGGACGATCACGATGATGATCGGGAACGCAGCGCTCTTGAAGAAACGGCTCATGTGCGCACCCCGGCGCGAGGAGCGTGGAAGAAACCCTTGGACAAGTGCATCAAGGCTACCAGTGGTCGAGTGGTGATCCGGAAGCCAGTCTGTGCGGGCTTCCTATGGATTCCCTAATCGGCAATCCCGGTCAATGCCGCGACATACGGGAGGTTCCGGTACCGCTCGGCGTAGTCCAGCCCGTACCCGATCGCGAACTTGTCGGGGATCTCGAAGCCAACGTAGCGTGCGGGCGTCTCGACCCGCCTGCGCTCCGGCTTGGTCAGCAGCGCACAGACCTCGAGCGACGCCGGGCCGCGGGCCTCGAGCGTCCGCATGAGGTACTGGAGCGTGAGCCCTGAGTCGACGATGTCCTCGACGATCAGGACGTGGCGCCCCTCGAGCGGGGCGTCGAGGTCCTTGAGGATCCGCACGACGCCCGAGGACTCGGTCGACGAGCCGTACGAGGCGACCGCCATGAAGTCGACCTCGCAGTGCATGTCCATGTGGCGCATCAGGTCGGCCAGGAAGAAGACGGCGCCCTTGAGGACCCCGATCAGCAGCAGGTCCTTGCCCGCGTAGTCGCGCGAGACCTCCTCCGCCATCTCCTTGATGCGGTGCTGCAGCTCGTCCGCCTGCACGAGGATCTCGCCGATCTTGTCGTCCTGCAGCATCGTGGAGGCGGGCAGTCTAGCCCCAGGTGAGCGAGACGCGGCGGCGGGTGGTGGGCGTCGCCGCGAAGCGCTCGGCGGTGGCGACGCCGGGCACCCACGCGACCTCGCCGCCCGCCGCGAGCAGCACCGGGAGCTGCGGGCGCTGCTCGCGTGGGATCTTGAGGTCGGTGAAGAGGTCCTGGAGGCTGCGGCTGCCCGCGGGCAGGCGGACGCGGTCGCCGTGGCGCCATGGCCGGGCCTCGAGCCGGGCGCCGAGCATGTCGGCGTCGAACGCGCCCGAGTCGCTCTCGACGCAGACCAGCGTCCCCGCGCCGTACGCGGCCCGCCCGGGCACCGTGAGCACGGCCGGAGCGGGTGGCGGCGGCGGCGGACCGGTGGCAAAGCGCAGCAGGCCGTACTCGACGACCGCGCGCATCCCGCCGCCGACGTCGAGCGTGGCGGTCCCGCCCCGCCGGCCAAGGGCGAGGATGTCCTCGACACGATCGCCGAGCGGAGGCGCGCGACCGCCGGCGGCCCGGTCGGCGAGCGCCTGGACGGCGAGCCGCGCGAGCGGCCGCGGCAGCGCGGCGAGGCGCGTGATCTCCGGCGGCTCCGCGGCGGCGAGCGCCACCTCGTCGAGCACGGCGGCCTCCTCGCGCAGCAGGGCGAGGGTGCGGAGCACGTTGGCCTCGGCGGCCGGATGCAGGGCGCGCAGGGCCGGCACGAGGCCGTGCCGCGCGCGACCGCGCGCGTAGACGTCGGTGTCGTTCGTCGGGTCGTCGCGCCATGTGAGGCCGTGCTCGCGGCAGTACGCGGCGGTCTCCTCGCGCGTGCACCCGAGCAGCGGCCGCACCACGCGCCCCTCGCGCGCCGGGATGCCGAGGAGCGCCCGGCGCCCCGGCGAAGCGGCCAGGCGGTAGAGGACGGTCTCGACCTGATCGGTCGCCGTGTGGCCGGTGGCGATCAGGGCGCCGAGCGGCTCGGCCAGGCGCTCAGCCTCGGCGTACCGGACCCCCCGGGCCCACGCCTGCACGTTGCCGGACGGCTCACCGGCCCGAACGGCGACGAACTCGGCGCCCAGGCGGTGGCAGAGCTCGGCGCAGAACGCCTCGTCCTCGTCGGCGCCGGGGCGCAGCCCGTAGTTGACGTGCAGCGCCGTGACCGGGGCGGCGCGCACCGCGACATCGAGCAGGCACACGGAGTCGCGGCCGCCGGAGAGCAGCACCACGATCTCCTCGGCGGGCTCGAGGACGGCGAGCGCCCGCTCCGCGACCGTGCTCACGAGACCTCTCCCCGCCGCGCCAGGAAGAGCGCGGTGGCCTCGCGGAAGCCCTTGAGCTTGACCTCGCCGATCTCCTCGAAGGCGAGGTACGGGCCGGCCGCCTCCACCACCGGCCGCGTGACCAGCACCTCCCCGCCCGCGGCCCGGGCGCCGACCCGGGACGCGAGGTTGACCGACCGCCCGTAGTAGTCGCCGTCGCGGTAGAGCGCGGGACCGGCGTGGACGCCGATCCGCGGCAGCGGTCTCAGCCCCGCGTTCAGGACCTGGAAGCCGACGGCCCAGTCGACGAGCGCGGCGGGGTCGGCGGCGACCACCATGACCTCGTCGCCGATCATCTTGATCACGCGCGCGTCGTCGGGCAGCGTCTCCTCGACCGCCTCCACGAACCGCTCGACGATGTCGACCGCCTCCTCCTCGCCGGCTTCCTCGGTCAGCCGCGTGTAGCCCGCCAGGTCGGCGAACGCGATCGCCACCCGCACCCGCCCGAGCTCGGCCCCTTCGCCCTCGGTCTCGAGGTGCCCGACCACGTCCTGCTCGACGAAGTGCTGGAGCGAGCGCTGGTGGAGCCGGTCCATGATCGGCGAGGCGAGCGGCAGCAGCTCGGCCGCGAGGCCGGACATCTCCTCGGCCATCCGCAGGCCGGGCACGCCCTCGCGCATCAGCGGCTCGTGCACATAGAGGTGGAAGAGCTTGACCTCGGCGTCGGCGATCTGCGCGACCGCCTGGCCGTACACGCGCACGAGCTGGAGGAAGGCGACGAGCGGGAAGCCCGCCTCGAGCACGGTGGCCATGTAGCGCAGGAGCTGCATGTCCTCCTCGCCGATCCGCTCGAGCGAGTCGGTCGAGAACCCGGCCGCGGTCCAGATCCGCTCGATCAGCGCCGGCTCGAGCCCGGAGTCCTCCGCCGCCTCGGCCAGGGTGCGGGTGCGCTGCGCGGCCGGGAACAGATCCTCCAGGTAGCCGTACGCCAGCCGCCCCGCCTCCGCCGCCGCGCGCAGCTCGGCGAGCGAGTGCCCGCGCTCGCGGAGGCGCGCGACGATGCGGGCCTGGGCGATCGCCGCCGGCGTCCACTGCCCGTCGGCCAGCGGGACGATCCCGTCGCGGACCCAGCGGCGCAGCATGTCGGCGGGCACGTCGAGCCTCCGGGCGACCTCGCTGTGCGTCACGTCCGGCATCGGCCCGTTAAAGAAAGAGCGGCGGGACCGCGGTCGTGGTCCCGCCGCTTGCGGGCAATGCGGCCCGCTGCCTCGGCCGGCGGCGTTCGTTTTGAGGCGACGCCTTGCGAGTGACCCGAGGGCCACTCACTTCCCGGCCTGTTGCCTCGTTCAGGTGCCGCAAGGTCTAGCGTGCGAGCCCGCGGGTGTCAACCGCCGAGTAGAAGTCAGACCGCGAGGTGCGGGTACTGATCCTCGACGAAGTCGCGATAGCGGGCGTAGATCGGCTTCGTGATCGGGATGAGGCTGAGCGCGGCCTTCACGTCGCCCCCGGACTTGATCCGCCGCCGGGCGAGCGCCATCGCGACGTTCTCCTTGCCCTGGAAGTAGCGGTTGGCGGTCTCGGACGACATCTCCATCTTGACCTTCGGCTCCCAGTCGACGTCGTCCGACCACTCCCAGTGCAGGTTGCCGTCCTCGTCAGGGCGAGCGGCGCGGATGTTCACGACGAGGTCGTAGTCGGTGAACTCGAAGCGCTGCGGGACGTCGGCGTCCCGCAGCTTGGGCCCCATGTCGGGGTCCTCGTCCATCATCGCGAACACCTGGTCGATGACGGTCCGGAACTCCTTCTCGGACGTGAACTCGGCGCCCATGGCGTCAGCTCGACGAGCCGCCGCCCGAGGAGCGCGTCGAGCGGGAGCGGGTGGAGGCCGACGACGAGGGGGTCGTGCGCGGCTTGCGTGTGGCGGCCGGCTTCGCGCGCGTCGTGCCGGAGGACTTCGCGCTCGTCGTCGTACGGGTCGCGCGCGACCGCGAGGCGCCGGTGCTGCGCGAGGCGGCCGGCTTGGCGGCGCTGCGGGATGCGGCGGGCTTGGCGGTGCTGCGCGAGGCGGCCGGCTTGGCGGACGAGGACTCGAGCGCGGCCACGCGGCGGGCCAGCGCCTCGATCTCGGTGCGCAGCCCCTTGACCTCGTCGAGGACGCGCAGCTCCTCGATCGTCGCGCGGATGCGGGCGGCGGCGTGCGTCACCTCGTCGACGAGCTGGCGCGTGCGCTTCTGCGTGCCGGCAGCGCTGTCCGTGGTGGCGTGGAAGGTGCGTTCGACGGCCGCGCGGACAGCTTCGACGGGATCCGACGACGCGGACCCCTTCTTGTCCTTCTTGTTCTTCTTCTTGGCCATGCCGCAACTCTAATCTGCCTGGGCGTGACGCACCTGCGCCCCCATGAGGAGGTCGCCGAGCGGGTGCTGCTTCCGGGTGACCCCGGGCGGGCCCTGCGGCTCGCGCAGCAGCTCATCGCCGGCCCCAAGATGCTCAACCACCACCGCGGGCTGTGGGGCTACACGGGGCCGGCCGCCGACGGCCGGCCGCTGACCATCCAGAGCACGGGGCTCGGCGGCCCGAGCACGGCGATCGTCGTGGAGGAGCTGATCGCGCTCGGCGCCCGCCGGCTCGTGCGGGTCGGGACGGGGACCGCGCTCGACGGGACGCTCGAGCTCGGCTTGCTGGTGATCGCGGAGGCGGTGCAGGCCCAGGACGGCGCGAGCCGGGCACTCGGGGCAACCGGGCCGCTGGCCGCCGACCCGGAGCTGCTCGCGGCGCTGCGGGCGGCCGCTAGCGAAGCGGCGACGAGCCGCGAAGCGCGAGGCAGTGGTGCGGTGACGGGGACGGTGGCCTCCACCGACCTCCACTACGACGCGCCCGAGGCCCCGGCCGGAGCCATCGCGGCCGACCTCTCGACGGGCGCGCTGTTCGCGGTCGCCGCCCGGCGCGGGGCGAGGGCGGCGTGCGTGCTGGCCATCAGCGCGGCGGAGGGCCGCCGGCTCGAGCCCGAGGCGCTCGAGGCGGCCGAGGCCGAGCTCGGCCGCGTCGGCGCCGCGGCGCTGGGCTAAGCGTTCTTCTTCTTCGACGCCTCCCGGCGCTTGGGCGCGGGCGCCGGCGGCTCGTCGACCTTCAGGCGCTCCTGCTCGCGCGGCGGGGGCGACGGCGC
>DASTIC010000115.1:0-2428 GCA_035717845.1 Solirubrobacteraceae bacterium | reverse complement strand
GGCGCGTCGCCGACATCGCCCGGCTGCACGGGACGACGCGCTGGCAGGTCTACCACTGGCGCAAGCTCGCCAGGCGGGGATTGCTCGCGCTGCCGGCGCCGGCCGGCGCGGCCGCGGCGCCCGCCTTCGCCGCCGTCGTCGTCGAGGAGCCGCCGCGGACCGAGGCCGCGGACGCGGCGGTGCTCGAGATCGTCGTCGGTGAGGTGGTGATCCGGGCGCCGCGGGCGGCCGACGAGGCGCAGCTGGCCCGCGCGATCCGCGCCGCACGAACGGCGGTCGCGCGATGATCCTCGCGGGCGCCGCCGTCCGCGTCTACGTCGCCACCCGCCCGGTCGATTTCCGCAAGGGGCACGATGGCCTCTGCGCCGTGGTGCGGGAGACGCTCGGGCTCGATCCGTTCTGCGGCGCGATCTTCGTCTTCCGCTCGAGGCGGGCGGACAGGATCAAGGTCCTGGTCTGGGACCAGACCGGGCTGGTGCTGGCGCACAAGCGGCTCGAGGGCGGCACGTTCGCTTGGCCGAGCATCGCCGACGGCGTGATGCGCCTGACGCCCGCGCAGTTCGCCGCCCTGTTCGAGGGGCTCGACTGGCGACGGGTGCGCGCCGAGCGCCGCATGCGGCCCCGCTCGGCGGGCTGACCGCGACCGAATGACTCAGGGGGCGCGCCGGGGCGCCTCAAAGCAGCGGCGCTATGCTTGGATCGGCGCATGTCCGCCGCCGAGCTTCCCGACGACGTCGCCGCGCTCAAGGCCCTGCTCGCCGAGACGCGGGCCGCGCTCGCGGCGTCCGAGGCGGCGCTCGCCGAGCGTACGGCGGCGCTCGCGCGGGTCGAGGAGGCGCGGCGGCGGCTCGAGCTGATCGTCGACGAGCTGCGGCGGGAGAAGTTCGGCGCGAGGTCCGAGGAGCTCAGCTCGGCGCAGTTCAACCTGCCACTCGAGGACATCGAGCTCGCCCAAGGGGTGCTGGACGCCGCCCGGGAGAAGGCCGACGCGACGCTGCCAGCGTCGCGCCCCGCCGCGCGGCGGGTCAACCGGAATCGCGGGCGCCTCCCGGCGCACCTGCCGCGCGTCGAGCGCGTGATCGAGCCCGCCTCGACGCTCTGCCCCTGCGGCTGCGGGCCGATGACGCGGATCGGCGAGGACGTCGCGGAGCGGCTCGACGTCGTGCCGGCGCAGTTCCGCGTCCTCGTCACCCGCCGGCCCCGCTACGCCTGCCGCCGCTGCTCCGGCGCGGTGGTCCAGGCCCATGCGCCGGAGCATGTCGTCCCCGGCGGCCTGCCCACCGAGATGCTGATCGCGCACGTCGTCGTCGCCAAGTTCGGCGATCATCTGCCGTTCTACCGGCAGTCCGAGATCTACGCCCGGCAGGGCGTCGCGCTCGATCGCGCCACCCTCGGCGCCTGGACGGGCCGCGCCTGCTTCCACCTCCAGCCCGTCGTGGGCCGGATGCACGAGCACCTCGGACGCGCCGAGCGGCTCTTCATGGACGAGACCACCGCGCCGGTGCTCGATCCCGGGCGAGGGCGCACCAAGACCGGCTACTTCTGGGCGATCGCCGCGGACGATCGCGGCCATGGTGGCGCCGATCCGCCGGTCGTGGTCTTCCGCTACGCCCCCGGCCGCAGCGGCGCCCACGCCGAGGAGTTCCTCGACGGCTTCTCGGGGCGGCTCCTGCAATGCGATGGCTATGACGGCTACGACCGGCTGACCCGGGTCCGGCGCGCCGTGGGTCCGTGGACGCTCGTCCACTGCTGGAGCCACCTGCGGCGACGCTTCGTCAAGATCCTGCGCGGGACGCGCTCGCCGATCGCCGAGGAGGCGCTCCGCCACATCGGCGCGCTCTATGCCGTTGAGAAGACCGTCCGCGGCGAGGCCCCCGAGGTCCGCCTCGCGGCCCGGCGGGCCCGGTCCGAGCCGATCGTCGCCGCGTTGAAGCCGTGGCTCGAGGCGCAGCTCGCGCGGGTCTCGTCCGGCGCCAAGCTGGCCGAGCACATCCGCTACGCCCTCGGCCACTGGGACGGCCTGACCCGCTTCCTCGTGGACGGCCGGCTCGAGCTGGACACCAACCCGGTCGAGAACGCCATCCGCCCGATCGCCCTGACGAGGAAGAACGCGCTCTTCGCCGGCCACGAGGTCGGCGCCGAGAACTGGGCGCTCCTCGCCTCGCTCGTCGCCACCTGCAAGCTGAATGCCGTCGACCCCGTCGCCTACCTCGCCGCCACCCTCGAGGCGATCCTCGACGGCCACCCCAGGGGCCGCCTCGACGACCTCATGCCCTGGCGGTTCGGCGGACCATCAAGCCGCCCCGCACAGGGCCTCAGCTGAGCGCTTACGTTTGGTGGACACCCGACGAGTTGGGAAAGGGGAGTTCACGATGCCGAAGACACGACCGCCCTATCCGCCGGAGTTCCGGCGCCAGATGGTCGAGCC
>DASTIC010000114.1:0-14301 GCA_035717845.1 Solirubrobacteraceae bacterium | reverse complement strand
CTGCGATCAGCACCTCACCCACGAGGCGCCTCCGCGACGGCGAGCGCCGGCGCCACGACCTCGAGCCCGACGCCGCGCGAGCCCTTGACGAGCACGACGTCCCCCGGGGCGATCAGATCGGCGGTCAGCGCGGCCGCCTCGCCCGCGTCGGCCACCGCGTAGCCCTCGCCGTCGAACGTTTCGAGCATCGCGGCCGCCCGCGGGCCGACGGTGACCAGCAGCTCGACCCCGGCCTCCCCGGCGAGCGTGCCGACCTCGCGGTGGAGGGCGGCCTCCTCGGCTCCCAGCTCGAGCATGTCGCCGAGCACGGCCAGCCGCCGGCCGCCGCCGGCGTCGTACGCGGCCAGCTCGTCGAGCGCGGCGCGCATCGAGAGCGGGCTGGCGTTGTAGCAGTCGTTGATCGCCACGGCGCCGTCCGGGAGCGGCACCAGCTCGCCGCGCAGCGCGCCCGTCGGCGCCTCCACGCGGCCCGACGGACGCACACCGACGGCCAGCGCCGCCGCCACCGCCGCCAGGGCGTTGGTCCGCTGGTGCCGCGCGGTGAACGCGAGCTCGACGTCGAGCCGCTCCCCGCGGGCAACCACCGCGTCGCCGTCGAGCACGACGTCGCCGCCCTCGCCGAACCGCCGCACGCGCAACCCCGGCCGCAGGTACGGCTCGAGCAGCGCCTCGCCGGCCGGCACGACCGCCGTGCCGCCGTCGCGCATCCCGACGAGCAGCTCCCCCTTGGCCCGCGCCACGCCCTCGAGCGACCCCACCTGCTCGAGGTGCACCGGCCCGATGTTCGTGATCACCCCCACGTCCGGCTCGCAGATCTCGGCGAGCTCGCCGATCTGGCCGAAGCCCCGCATGGCCGCCTCGAGCACGAGCACCTCGGTGCCCACCGGCGCCCCCAGGATCTCGAGCGGCATCCCGATCTCGGTGTTGAAGTTCGCGCGCGAGGCGACCACCGAGCGGTGCCCCGAGAGCACCGCCGCGATCAGGTCCTTGGTCGACGTCTTGCCGACCGAGCCGGTGACGGCGATCACCTGGCTGCCCAGCTCCCGCCGCCACGACCGGGCCAGCAGACCGAGGGCCCGCAGGGGATCGTCCGCCGCCAGCACCGCCCCGCCCGTCACCTCGCCGGCCCAGGTCGGCGCGACGAGCACGCCCCACGCGCCAACGTCCAGGGCGCCCGCCGCGAACCGCCCGCCGTCGACCTGCGATCCCGGCAGCCCCACGAACAGGTCGCCCGGCTCGACCGCGCGCGAGTCGATCACGGCCCGCGCCGGCCCGGCCGCCGCGCCGGCCACCACCCGGGCCCCCGCCGCCGCGGCGACTTGCTTCGCGTCCCAGCTCCTCACGCGCCCAGCGCCTCTCGCGCCACGGTCACATCGTCGAACGGCTCCTTGCGGCCATCCGCGAACTCCTGCCCCTGCTCGTGCCCCTTGCCGGCGATCACCACCACATCGCCCGCGCTCGCGAGGCCCACGGCGCGCTCGATGCTCGCGCGCCGGTCGGCGTCGTGCTCGACGTGCGCGGCCCCGCCCGTCCCGGCCAGGATCTCGGCGATGATCGCCTCCGGGTCCTCCGAGCGCGGGTTGTCGGAGGTGACGAGGCAGACGTCGGCGAGCCGCGCGGCGATCTCCCCCATCAGCGGCCGCTTGCCGCGGTCGCGATCGCCGCCGGCGCCGAAGACCACGATCACGCGGCCGTCGGCCAGCTCCCGCGCCGCGTGCAGGACGTTCTCCAGCGAGTCCGGAGTGTGGGCATAGTCGACGAGCACCGCGAACGGCTGCCCCTCGCTCACCGGCTCGAAGCGGCCCGGGACCCGGCCGGCCTCCGCCAGCGCCTCCACCAGCACGCCCGGCTCGACGCCGAGCGCCCGCGCCGCCGCCCACGCGCCGAGCGCGTTGAGCACGTTGAACCGGCCGGGAAGCGGCACCCGGACGCGAAACGAGCAGTCGGGCGTCTCGAACGTGCAGTCGGTCCCCGCAAAGCCCGACTCGAGGTCGGCGGCGCGGTAGTCCGCGCGAGCGTCGATCGCGAAGGTCGTGCTGCCGGGGAACTCGTCCGCGAGCCGGCGTCCGCAGGGGTCGTCCACGTTGATCACGCGGATGTCCGTCAGCGGCGAGGCGAAGAGCCGCCGCTTGGCCAGGAAGTAGTCCTCCATCGACGGGTGGAAGTCGAGATGGTCCTGGGTGAGGTTGGTGAACACCGCGACCGCGACGTGGATCCCCTCGGCCCGACGCAGCTCGAGCGCGTGCGAGGAGATCTCCATCGCGCACGCGAGGTCGCCGCCGTCGAGCATCTCGCGGAACGTCCGCTGGAGGTCGATCGCCTCCGGCGTGGTGCGCACCGTGGGCCGCTCCTCGCCCGCGACGAACGACGTGACGGTGCCCAGGAGCCCGGTCTGCCGCCCGCTCGCCTCGAGCAGCGAGCGCACGAGGAACGCCGTGGTCGTCTTCCCGTTGGTTCCCGTGATCCCGACGACCGGCAGGCGCGCCGTCGGGTCGCCGTGGAAGCGGGCGGCCGCGAGCGCCATCGCCCCCCGCACGTCGTCCACCCGGACCTCCGGGACGCCGAGCTCGAGCGGGCGGGTCACGACGAGCGCCGCCGCGCCACGCTCCACCGCGTCGGGCGCGAAGTCGTGGCCGTCGCGCGTGAAGCCGGGCACGCAGAAGAACAGCGTGCCGGGCCGCACCTCGCGGTTGTCGTAGGCAAGGCCGCCGACCTCCACACCCGGCCCCTCACCGAGCAGCTCTCGGACGGTCACCGCGGGCAGTCTACGAGCGGCTTCGGTCGCCCCGATAAGTTCCAGCGGGTGACCCCGTGGTGGCGCAGGCGCAGCATCGTGATCGTCGCGGGGTGCCTGATCGCGCTGATCACGTTCGGCGCCCGGACGAGCTTCGGCCTGTTCACCGAGCCGCTGTCGGACCTGCGCGACTGGGATCGCGAGACGTTCGCCATCGCCATCGCCGTCCAGAACCTCCTGTGGGGGCTCGGCCAGCCGTTCGGCGGCGCGATCGCGGACCGCTTCGGCGCCGGTCGCGTGCTGGCGGGCGGCGGCGTCGTCTACGCGCTCGGCGTCGTGCTCATGAGCGTCAGCACGAGCGGCACGACGCTGGCGCTCACGGCCGGCGTGCTGGTCGGACTCGGGCTCTCGGGAGCGTCGTTCACGATCGTCATCGCCGCCTTCGCCCGTCTCGTGCCGGAGGACCGCCGGTCGTGGGCGATGGGCCTCGCCACCGCCATGGGGTCGCTCGGCCAGTTCGTCTTCGCGCCGGTCGGCCAGGGGTTCATCGGCGCCTATGGCCCGGCCACGGCGCTC
This sequence comes from Solirubrobacteraceae bacterium, assembly GCA_035717845.1. GTDB lineage: Bacteria > Actinomycetota > Thermoleophilia > Solirubrobacterales > Solirubrobacteraceae > DASSUW01. The sequence continues at coordinate 10,991 of DASTIC010000114.1, read as the reverse complement.
GTGCTCATCGGCGGCCTTGTCGCGCTCGTGCCGGTGCTGGCGGCGGCGCTGAGCGGCGGGCCGAGCACGGTCGACGAAGGACCGCGCGACTCGACCGTGCGGACCGTGCGCCAGGCGCTCACCCACCCGAGCTACCTGCTGCTCACGAGCGGCTTCTTCGTGTGCGGCTTCCACATCGCGTTCGTCTCCACCCACCTGCCGCCGTACCTCACGGACCTCGGGCTGAGCACCGCCCTCGCCGCCTGGGCGCTCGGGCTGATCGGGCTCTTCAACGTCATCGGCGCGTACACGGCGGGCGTGCTCGGCGGCCTCTACAGCCGGCGGCTGCTGCTGAGCGGGATCTACGCGTCCCGCGCCGCGGCGTTCGCGCTGTTCGTCGTGCTGCCCGCGACGCCGGTAACGGTGCTCGTCTTCGCGGCCCTCATCGGGCTGCTGTGGCTGTCGACGGTCCCGCCCACCTCCGGCCTGATCGCGCTGATGTTCGGGACCCGCGACCTCGGGCTGCTGTTCGGGATCGTGTTCCTCAGCCACCAGGTCGGCGCCTTCATCGGCGTCTGGCTCGGCGGCGCCGTCTACGACGCCACCGGCGCCTACGACATCATGTGGTGGCTCTCGATCCTCCTCGGAATGGCCGCGGCGATCGTCCATCTGCCCATCAGCGAGCGGCCGCGCGTCGCGGCGAGCCCGGCATGAGCCGGCGGCTGCGTCGCGACCTGGCGGTCGGCGTGGCGATCACCCTGGTCGCCTTCGGCGGGGTCTACTGGCAGGCCGGCCAGGCGGGAGAGTCGGGCGAGGTGCCGCGCCTCATCTGCCCGCTTCACTGAGGGCGCGCTCGACGATGGCGTCGCCGTCGACGCCGGCCGGCAGCGTGCCGAACGCGCGGCCGCGAGCGTCGCCGAGGCGGCCGGCGCAGAACGCGTCGGCGACGGCGGGCGGCGCGTGGCGGACGAGCAGGGACGCCTGGAACGCGAGCGCGAGATCCTCGACGGTCCGGCGGGCGGTCCACTCGGCATCGGGCGCCCCGAGGGCGTCGAGGTGGGCGTCGAGCCGGGCGTCCGCGCCGCGGCCGAGCTCGCACTCGGCGAGGAACGCCGGCATGCCCTCCGGCTCGCGGGCGGTCGCGCGCAGGACGTCCAGCGCCATCACGTTCCCCGAGCCCTCCCAGATGCCGTTCAGGGGGGCGTCCCGCAGGAGCCGCGGCATCGGCGACTCCTCCACGTAGCCATTGCCGCCCAGGCACTCGAGCGCCTCGGCGGCGTGGGGCGTGGCCCGCTTGCAGACCCAGTACTTGAGCACCGCGGTGGCGAACCGCCGCAGCGCCGTGTCGCCCTCGTCGTACGCGCGGGCGAGCCGTAGGGCGGTCGCCGTCGCCGCCTCCGACTCGATCGCGAGGTCGGCGAGCACGTTGATCATCGCGGGGTGCTCGGCCAGGCGGCGGCCGAAGGTGCGGCGGCGGCGGGCGTGGTGGACCGCCTCGGCGACGCCGCGTCGCATGCCGGCGGCGCTGCCGATCACGCAGTCGAGGCGCGTGTGGGTGACCATCTCGATGATCGTCGCCACGCCGCGGCCCTCTTCCCCGAGGAGCCGCGCGGGCGCGGCGCGGAACTCGACCTCACTGGAGGGGAGCGAGCGGGTGCCGAGCTTGTCCTTGAGGCGCTGGAACTCCATCCCCGGACCGCGTTCGAGCAGGAAGCAGGAGAGGCCCGCGGGCGCCTGCGCGAGCACGAGGAAGACGTCGCACGGCGGATACGAGCAGAACCACTTGTGGCCGGTGAGCTCGAAGACGCCGTCGCCGGCCGGCTCCGCCCTCGTCGTGTTGGCGCGCACGTCCGAGCCGCCCTGCTTTTCGGTCATGGCCATGCCGCAGAGGGCGCCGCGATCGTAGTCGGGCAGCGTCAGGCGCGGCTCCCACTCGGCCGCCAGGGCCGGATCGACCCGGATCGCCGGGACCGCCGAGTAGGTCATCGAGACCGGGCACATGACGCCGGCGTTGGCGTGCGTCCACAGCAGCTCGAGGGCGGCGCGCGCCACGTGCGCGCCGGGGCGCGGGTCGCGCCACGGCAGCGCGTGGATCTCGCGCTCGACGGCGCCTCTGAGGAGCCAGTGCCAGCTCGGGTCGAGCTCCACCTCGTCGAGCCGGTGGCCGAAGCGGTCGTGCGTCAGCAGCCGCGGCTCGTTGCGCTCGGCGCGCCGCCCGTGGGCCTGGGCCTCCGCCGAGCCGGCCACCGCGCCGGCATCCCGCGCGCGATCGATCGCCCAGCCCGCGCCCTCTCGCTCGAGCGCCTCCTGGAGCGCGACGTCGGTGTCGAACAGGTTGACGTCCTCGAACGGGACGGACTGGTTGTCGACGTCATGCGTGAGCATGGCTGACTCCTACCGAGCGCAGGACGAAGGTCTGGAGGTGCTCGACGAGCGCGTCGGCGCCCGCTTCGCGGCGCTGGAGCGGGCCGACGAGCGCCTCGGCCAGCGCGCCGACGATCGCGGCCGCGGTGAGATCGGCGTCGAGCGGCGGCAGCTCCTCGCTGTCGATGCCCTCGCGGACGGCGCCGGCGAACAGGTCGGCGTAGGCGCGCCGGAACGTCAGCCGCTCCGCCTCGATCGCCGGGTCGACCGGCTCCGCGATCAGCGCGTACGCCCGGACCGGCTCGGCGAGCGCGCGGCGCACGAACGCCTCGACCCAGGCGGCCAGGCGGGTCGCCGCGGACTCCCCGCGGCCGGTAGTGGCGCGCAGCGCGTCGACCTCCCGCTGCGCCGCCCGCCGGAACACCTCGGCGAACAGGTCCTGCTTCGAGGGGAAGTGGCGATACACGGTGCCGGTGGCGACCTGGGACCGGCGCGCCACCGTGGCGATCGACGCCGACGCGTACCCGCCCTCGGCCAGCTGGTCGAGCGCGGCGTCCACGATCCGCTCGCGGGCGGCAGCGAGGCGGGCTCGGGTTCTTTCGGTCGGGCGGTACGGCATCGTTGCCTAGAAGTGAATCATGGTTCAGTTGAACGGCAACTGCGCTGACACGGTGAGGTCGACGCTATGCACCCTCCGGGCTCCCCCTCAATGCCGCAGTTGATGTTCGCCGGCACTAATCCGGCGCAATACGGAGATAGTTCAGCGCGAAGCTCGTGATCTCCCGGAAGGCGGGTGCGGCAACGGTACCGCCGTAGATGTCCCCCTTCGGCTCGTCGACCATCACCGCCACGAGCAGCTTCGGCCGCTTGGCGGGCGCGAAGCCGACGAACGAGGAGACGAACTTGGTCTTCGAGTAGCCGCCGAACTCGTCGGGCTTCTCGGCGGTGCCGGTCTTGCCGGCCATCACGTAGCCGTCGATGCCGGCGCCCGACGCCGTGCCGCCCGGCCCGAGCACGCCCTCGAGCATGCGGCGCACCGCGGCGGCGGTCGCCTCGGAGATCACGCGCCGGCCCTTCGGCTTGCGCGCCTCCCGGGCGGCCACGCGCTCCACGACGTGCGGCGCCCGCAGCACGCCGCCGTTGGCGATCGCGGCGTAGCCCGTGGCCATCTGCATGAGCGTCACCGCCATGCCCTGACCGATCGGCAGGTTGCCCATCGAGGAGCCCGAGTAGTTCTCGAGCGCGAGCGGGATGCCGCGCTCCTCACCCGGCAGGTCGATCCCGGTGGGGCTGCCGAAGCCGAAACGCCGCACCCAGCGGTCGAAGCGCTCGGCGCCGAGGCGCTGGCCGATGATGATCGAGCCGACGTTTGACGACTGCTCGAGGATCTGGCGCGTCGTCAGCGTGCGGTAGCCGGCGGGATGCGACTCGCCGATCTCGCGGTCCGCGACGGTGATCGTCGGCGGCACGTTGAACGTCGTGTCGGGGGTCACCTCGCCGTCCTCGAGCGCGCCGGCGACGGTGAACGCCTTGAAGGTCGAGCCGGGCTCGTAGTTGACCTCGATCGCCCGGTTCTGCCGGGCGTAGTCGGGTGCGTCGCCGAGCGCGTTGGCGTTCACCCGCGGCCAGTTGGCGAGCGCCAGCAGGGCGCCGTCGCGCGGGTCCATGACGATCGCGGTCGCGCCCTTGGGCTGCCACGCCTCGCCGACCTCGGCCAGCACCTCCTCGGCGCGGTCCTGGAGGTTCGCGTCGAGCGTGAGGCGCACGTCCGACCCGCGCACGGTCGCCTTGGTCTCGCGCAGCTGGATCGGCTCCCCCAGCGCGTCCTTCTTGAGCCGGCGCTCGCCGTCCTGGCCGCGCAGGAACTCGTCCAGCGAGTACTCGAGCCCGGCCAGCCCGTGGCCCTCGGTGCCGGTGACGCCCAGGAGCTGGGAGGCGCTCCACTCGCGCGGGTAGAGGCGGTCGAACTCGGGGATGAACTCGAGGCCGCCGATCTCCATCCGCTGCACCTTGCGGGCGGTGTCGGGCTCGACCTTGCGCGCGAGGTACACGAAGCCGGTGTCGCGGCGCGCGAGCTGGCGCAGGAGCTCGTCCTCGGGGCGGTCGAGCACGTCGGCGAGCTTTGCAGCGACGCCTGGCGCGTCCTCGACGATGTACGGGGTGGCGGCGATCGTCACCGCGGGCTGGGAGACCGCCAGCTCCGTGCCCTCGCGGTCGAAGATCGTGCCCCGGCGAGCGGGCACGACGACCTGCGACTCCTGCTGCACGGCGGCCGCCTGCTTGAGCGTGCCGGCCTTGACGACGCCGAGCCAGGCGGCCTTCCCCGCCCCGAGGATGAGCAGGGTCAGGAAGACGGCGAACAGGAAGCCGATGCGGCGCTCGATGAGCCGCACGGCCCTATTCCTGGGCGGCTGTCGCCGCGGCCGGGTCCGCGACGGGTGGTGTGGCAGCCGGGTCGGCGACGGGTGCGGCGGCCGGATCCTCGACCGGGGCGACCGGCTCGACCGGAGCGGCGGCCGCGAGGACGCCCGGCTCGAGCCCGCCGTTGGCCATCACCGCGGCGGCGTCGTCGCTCGGCGGCTGCATGCGGCGGGCAGCCTGCCCGGCATCGCGGTCGGGGCGCGCCGTCAGGAACTCCATCGAGCCGGCGGGCGGCGCGACCATGCCCTCGGCCAGCGCCGCGTCGCGCACCCGGTCGCTGGCGGACAGCCGCGCGATGTCGGCCTCGAGGTTCGCGTTCTGGCGCTCCAGCGTGCCCATCGTCGTGACCGCGCGGGAGATGCCCGTGTTGAGCTTGAGCATCGACACCTGCATGGCGACGATGCCGCCGAGAAGCAGGCCCACGAGCCAGATCCACACACGCCCGCGCAGGAGGCCGTCGACGACGCGGTGCTCAGGCAGCGCACGGATGCGCTCGAAGACGCCGGTCGTGCCGCGGCGGACGCTCGCGGGCGCGCCGGCGGGCGCAGGCCGCAGCGGGCCCGAGACCCGCCGGACGTGGCGGGGCGCCGGACGCTGCGCCGGCCGCGACCGGGCGGCGTGGCGGGTGCGGACGGTCTGGGTCGGCACTACGGCTCCTCCCTGAGCTTGCGGGCGGCGCGCAGGCGCGCCGACTTCGAACGCGGGTTGTCGGCGACCTCGCCGGCCGTGGGCGCGACGGAGCGGCGGAAGACCGGTTCGGCCTCCGGCGTGCGACCGCACGCGCACACGGGCAGGTCGGGCGGGCAGATGCACCCGCGCGCCTTGCCGGCGAGGAAGCGCTTGACCCGTCGGTCCTCGAGCGAGTGGAACGAGATCGCGGCCAGGCGGCCGCCAACGCGCAGCACGTCCCAGGCGAGTGGGAGCGCGGCGTCGAGCTGCGCGAGCTCCTCGTTGACGGCGATGCGGATCGCCTGGAAGGTGCGCTTGGCCGGGTGGCCGCCCGCGAACCGGGCCGGCGCGGGGATGGCGGCGGTGATCGCGTCGACCAGCTCGAACGTGGTGCTCAGCGGCCGGCGGCGCTCGATCTGGGAGGCGATCCGGTCCGCGTAGCGCTCCTCGCCGTACTCGCGCAGCACGCGGGCGAGGCGGCGGCGGTCCCAGGTGTTGACGAGCTCGGCGGCGGTCAGCGGCTGGCTGGGATCCATCCGCATGTCGAGTGGGGCGTCGTAGGCGTAGGAGAACCCGCGCTCGCGCGTGTCGACCTGCATCGAGGACATGCCGAGGTCGAGGTAGACGAGGTCGGCCTGGGTGCCCTCCTCGGCCAGGCCGCGCAGGCCGTGCTCGAAGTCGGCGCGGATGAAGCGGGTGGCGCACGGCACCTCGGCAGCCAGCTCAGCGAAGGCCTTCTCAGCGAGCGGGTCGCGGTCGATCGCGATCAGCGTGCCCGCGGGCCCGAGCCGGTCCGCGACCAGCCGTGCGTGGCCGCCGGCGCCGAGCGTGCAGTCGATTGCGACCTGCCCGGGCTGAGGGTCGAGCGCTTCGATGAGCTCGCCCGCCAGGACCGGGACGTGAGTGCGTGGCATGTCAAGCAGGATGGCCAAGGGAAACGGTGAGGTCAGGCGCCCGCTGGGACAGGTCGCGGTAGTAGTCCTCCCAGGCCGAGCGGTCCCAGAGCTCGAGGCAGTCGCCGGCGCCCATGACGACGACCTCGCGGGAGGAGATGTCCGCGTGCTCGAGCTCCTTGGCGCCCAGCATCACGCGCCCCGCCGAGTCGAGCTCGGAGCTGGTCGCGTTGCCGTACAGCATCCGCTTCAGCTCGCGTGCCTGGGGCGAGAACGGGTTCAGGGAGCTCAGCGCGCTCTGGGTGATCGAGGTGTAGGTCTCCTCGGGATAGAGCGAGATGCAGGGGTCCACGCCCCGCACCAGAAAGACGCCACCAGACAGGGCGGCGCGGAACCGCGCCGGGACCGTCAGCCGGTTCTTGGCGTCGAGCGAGTGTTCGAAGGTGCCGTGGAAGGCCAAGGCTCATGTTCCGACAAGGGGCGAAGGTCAGTCGATCCGGGGTGGCGGAGTGGGAGGAGCCCCGCCACCCCGGACCGGCTTCGCAAGTGCAACGTACCCCACTACATCCCACTCTGCAACACAATTGTCGTCATTTGCCCCACGAGACTTGAATGTGGTCAGTTTGCGAACCTCGATTCGGCGCGTTTGCAGGGCTTTTGGCCGTGGGGCGAGATCGTGCACTTCAGGCGGCGGATCGCACGAGCGGTTGCAGCCGCCGCGTCTGCACGGAAACTTGCGGGAGATGAGCCGGTTTCCTGGCCTTCACTCGAGCGGCACGATCGCCGGGATGAGGGCCGCCGCGACGAGGAGCAGGACGGCCGGCACGAGCAGGAGAGCGACGACGAGCTGGATCTGCGGCGCGGCGCGTGCCGCCGCCTCAGCGGCCCGCTCCGCCTGGCGCGACCGCGCGGCGCGCGCCTCCGCGGCCAGGGCGGCGGCGAGCGGAGCGCCGTGGCGGTCGGCGCGATGCAGCGCGGCCACGAGTGCCGCGATGCCGGCGGCGGGGCATCGCCGCACGAGCGCCGCGTAGGCCTTGGCGCGTGGGACGCCGAGCTCCATCCCGGCCGCCGCTCGCCGCAACTCGGCGGCGAGGAGCCCGCGATGCCGAGCGCCGACCTCGCCGAGCGCCCGCGCCGGCGACAGGCCGGCGGCGACCGCGACGCGCAGGAGATCGAGCACGTCGGCGAGCTCGGCCTCGATCGTCGTCGCGCGGCGGCCGGTGCGCTTGTGCAGCCAGACGTCGGGACCGAGGAAGGCGACGGCGGGCAGCGTGAGGAGGAGCGCGACGCCGAGACGCCCGGGCGCGACCGGCAGCGCGGCCACGGCGACGGCTCCCCCTGCCAGCGCCGCGCCTGCCTTGACGGCCATGAAGTCGCCGGGCACCGGCTCCATGCGGCAGCCTCGAGCCGCGATCCCAACCGACGGGGCGCACGGGCTCCGAGGCCGCGGCCGACGAGCGCGAGCAGCTGGACGCCGAGCGTGCCCGCGAGGCGGCGCCGCAGCCGAACGCCCAGCACGAGGTCGACGAGCGCCGGCGCCGCAACCGCCCCGGCGGCCGCCGCGAGCACCGTCGCGCGCGTCACCGCGCCGCCCCGGCCAGGCGGGAGACGGCGACGATCGCGACGGCCTGGAGGCCCGCGGCCATCGCGACAAGCCAGACCGAGAGCGGGTGGGCGAGGAGGCCCGCGACGATGCCGGGGCTGGCCAGCTCGGCGAGCACGGCGGCGCCGAGCGGCAGGACGAGCACGAGGCGAGCGGTGAAGCGCGCCTGGGCGGTCGCCGTACGCGCGTCGCGCTCGATCTGCTCGGCCGCCTCGTGCGCGGCCGCCTGGTCGCGGAGGAGGCCGGTGAGGTCGCCGCCCGCGTCGCGCTGGAGCAGGATCCCGGCGACGATCGCGTCCCATGCCGGATCGGCCGCTCGGCGTTGCAGCGCCTCCAGCGCCACGACGGTGGGATCCCCGAGGTCGAGCGCCCGGGCGGCCGCGCGCAGCTCGTGGCCCGCGGCGCCCGTGAGCCCGCCTGCGGCGACGGCCAGCGCGCCGCGGATCGAGTGCCCGCCGCCCACCGCGTCCGCGAGCGCCCGCGCGGCCGGCCCGGCGCCCGCCCGCAGCTCGCGGGCGTACCGACGCCGCCGCGACCGGACGACCGCCGCGACGAGCAGCGGCCCGCCGACCGCCGCGAACACGGCTCCTCCCGCGCCGCCCACGAGCCCGCCGGCGGCCGCGAGCGCACCCGTCGCCACCCATGCCATCCGCCGCCGCTCCGGCGCCGTCGGGTCCCGCCCCTCCCGGCCGGCGCGCGCGAGCGGCTCCAGCGCGCGGCCCAGCACGGCGGCGACCGGCAGCCGCTCGACCGCGGCGAGGGCCTCCCAGGCGCCGAGCACCCCGATCGCCGCCGCCGCGAACGAGAGCGGGACCGCCGCGGTCATGCCGCCGCCGCGAGCCTCGCGGCCAGCTCCTCGGTGAGGGCGGCTCGCCAGCGGCTCCTGCCGGCGCGCCACGCGTAGAGCTCACGAGCGGCCGAGCCGCCCGCGACGCGGATCACCTCGGCGACCTGGATCACGCGGCGGGTGCCGTCGGCAGCGCGCGCCTGGCAGACGACCAGGTCGAACGCATCGGCGACCTGCTCGCGCAGCGCCGCGTGCGGCAGGCCGAGCTCGGCCATGAGCGCCAGCGTCTCGACGCGGCGGAGCGCCTCGGCCGGCGTCCCGGCGTGGATCGTGCAGAGCGAGCCGTCGTGGCCCGTCGACAGCGCGGTCAGCATGTCGAGCGCCTCGGCGCCGCGGACCTCGCCGACCACGATGCGGTCAGGGCGCATCCGCAACGCGTTGCGGACCAGCCTGCGGATCGTCACCTCGCCCCGCCCCTCGAGGTTCGGCGGGCGCGCCTCGAGCCGCACCACGTGCGGCTGGCGCAGCCGCAGCTCGGCGGCGTCCTCGATCGTCACGACCCGCTCGGCCGCGCCGATGAAGCTCGAGAGCGCGTTGAGCGTCGTCGTCTTGCCGGACCCGGTGCCGCCGCAGACGAGGATGCTCGCGCGCGCCCGCACCGCGCGGGCCAGGAACTCGAGCAGCGGGCGGGTCAGCGTGCCACCCTCCACCAGCTCCTCGGGGGTGAAGCCGCGGCGCCGGAAGCGCCGGATCGTCAGGACAGGTCCGTCGAGCGCCAGCGGCGGGATGACGACGTTGACGCGCGAGCCGTCCGGGAGCCGCGCGTCGCACAGGGGCTCGGCCTCGTCGACGCGGCGGCCGAGCGGCGCGAGGATCCGCTCGATGGCGTCCCGCAGCTCGCGCTCGCTCGCGAACCGCACCGCGGTGCGCTCGACGCGGCCGGCGCGCTCGACCCACACCGGCGCCGTGCCGCACACCATCACCTCCTCGACGGCGGGGTCGGCGAGCAGCGGCTCCAACGGACCGAGGCCGAACGCGCGCTCGGCGATCCGCCCGGCGAGCTCGGAGCGGGCGTCCTCGTCGAGCACGGCCGCCTCGCGATCCACGAGCTGCCGGATCCGCCCGCCGAGATCCTCGCCGGGCTCGCCGGCGCCCGCCAGCAGGCGGTCGCGGAGGTCGGCGGCGAGGGCGTCGAGGTCGGGCATCAGCGCCCCGCCGGGACGAGGTCGGCGCCGACGACCGCACGGCCGAGCCGGGCGCGGTCGCCCGGCGCGCGGGCGAGCAGCCGGATGTCACGGGCGAACGCTCCCGCGGCGGCCAGGTAGACGGCCTGGGCGGCCGAGACGCGCAGGGTCGCGGCCACTCGAGGCTGGCCGTCGTCTCGCGTGGCGGAGGGCGCCGGCCGCGCATCCAGCACCTCGACGTCCTCGAGCGCAAGCTCGGTCTCCCCCGCCGTGCCCCGCTCGCGGGTGACGAGCACGTCCACCCGGGCGCCCGGCGCCACCAGCTCGGGCGACGCGCCGGCGACGATCTCCGCCGCCCGCTCGCCACGCCTGACCGCGACCTCCGCAGCCCCGCGGTCAGTCAGCAGGTGCTCGGCCACGGCCGCACCCGCCGGCACCGCCACGGCGAGGCGGCGGCCGACGAGCAACTCCGGAAGCACGGGACCTCCGGGCGACGCGAACCGCTCGGGCACGCGCCGCACGGCCAGGTCGCCGGTCTCGAGCCGCCGGCCGGCGGGCAGCGCCCGCGCCGCGCTCGCGACGGCGGCCATCGGCCCGATCTGCGCCCGCAGCGCCGCCTCCCGGCGCCCGATGTCCGACGCGGCGAGCGCGCCGAGCACGACCGCGAGCCCGAGCAGCAGCGCCGCCCGCCGCCGCCGGCTCATGTCCCCGCTGGGAGATCGAGGAGCAGGTGTGCGCCGCTGGGAGCGGGCACTTCGAGGAGGCGACCGCCGTGGCGAGCGGCGATGCCGGCGGCGATGGCGAGGCCGTGCCCCCGCGCCGTGCGGCGGTCGCGGGCGGCGGCGAGGAGTCCTGGCAGTGGTGCGGGGAGACCGTTGCCGCTGTCGCGGACGTGGACGCCGGCACGGCCGCCCTCGGCGGTCACGCGCACGTCCACGCGGCCGCCGCCGTGCTCGATCGCGTTGACGACGAGGTTCGCGCAGGCGTGCGCGAGGCGCAGCGGGTCACCGGCCACGCGTGCGTCGCCCGCCACGGTGATCGCGGCGCCGAAGTGACGCGCCAGCGCCTCCCAGGCCGGCGCCGCAGCGGCG
>DASTIC010000113.1:0-5190 GCA_035717845.1 Solirubrobacteraceae bacterium | reverse complement strand
GTCGCGCGGACCGCGTCCGCTCCGATGAAGCCGGTGTCCTCCTTGCAGCACCAGCCGAGGCCGGCCTCGATCGGGCCGCGCTCCTCGGTCAGGTCGTTGCCGTAGAGGTGGAAGCAGACCTCGAGCCGCAGCGTGTCGCGGGCGCCGAGGCCGGCGGGCGTGGCGCCGCCTTCGACCAGCGCGTCCCACACGGTGACCGCGTAGCCGGGGGCGATCAGGAGCTCGACGCCGTCCTCGCCCGTATAGCCGGTGCCGCACACGAGCGTGCCCGGCGCGCCGGCGACGTTGAGGCGTGTGGTGCGGAAGCGCTTCGGGAGCTCGCCGTCCACCAGTCCGGCCATCAGCTCACGAGCCCGTGGGCCCTGCACGGCGAGCATCGCGTAGTCGTGCAGGCGGTCATGGACCGTGACGTCGTAGCCCCGGGCCTGCCGGCGCATCCAGGCGAGGTCGCGCTCGTGGTTGGAGGCGTTGGTGACCGTCAGGAAGCCATCGCCGTGGCGGTAGGTGAAGAGGTCGTCGAGCACCCCGCCGTTCTCGCGGCACAGGACCGAGTACTGCGCGCCGTCGTCCGCGATCTTGGTGACGTCGTTCGACAGCACGCGCTGGAGGAACCTCTCCGCGTCGGGCCCGGTCGTCTCCACCTCGCCCATGTGCGAGACGTCGAAGATCCCCACGCCGCGGCGGACCGCGACGTGCTCCTCCCGGATCCCGGCGTACTGGAGCGGCATCTCCCATCCCGCGAAGGGCACGAGCCTCGCGCCCGCCGCCACGTGGCGGTCATAGAGCGGGGTGCGCTTGAGCGTCTCGGCACCAGCGGCCATGCGGCAGCGGACCCTAGCAGCGGGTCCGGGCGCGGAATTAGGCCGTGATGTGGACCACGCGGCGGCTGTGCGCGGCGCACCACGCGTCGACCACCATGGGGTCGAACTGGGTGCCCGCGTGGCGGCGAAGCTCCTCGAGCGCCTCGTCGGCCGTGCGCCGCGGGCGGTAGGGGCGGCCGGCCGTCATGGCGGCGAACGCGTCGGCCACCGCGACGATGCGGGCGCCGACCGGGATCCGCTCGCCGGCGAGGTTGTCCGGATAGCCGGTGCCGTCCCAGCGCTCGTGGCTGCCCCGCACGAGCTTGGCCACGCGCGTGAGCGCGGGCGCGGCGAGGATGATGCGCTCGCCGATCACGGGGTGCCGGCGCACGAACTCCCACTCTTCGGCGGTCAGGGGCCCGGGCTTGCCGAGGATTGCGTCCGGGATCGCGACCTTGCCGACGTCGTGCAGCTCGCTCGCGTGCCGCACGTGCTCGATCTCGTCGGGCGGCAGCCCGAGCGACTCGGCGGTGTCGGCGGCGAGCGCCACGGTCTCGGCGTGGGTCCCGAGCTCCGGGTGGCGCTCGGCCAGCGCGCGCAGCAGCACGTCCTTGCTCTGGCGGCCCGCCGAGGTGCGCCCGGCGTGCTTGTTCGCGTACATGCGCTGGTCGGCGATCCGCAGCGCCTCGACGGCCTCGGTGGCCTCCAGCGGGAGCGTGATCGAGCCGTGCGAGCAGCCGATCGTGAAGCCGTCGCCCTGCTCCGACAGCGCCGCGACGGCGCCCTGCACCATCGGCTCGATCGGCTCGCCGGCGGTCTCGAACAGCGCGCAGAACTCGTCGCCGCCCATCCGGAACGCCTGCCCGCGGCCCTCGAGGAACGCGGCGAGGTTGGCGCCGAGGCGGACCAGCAGGGTGTCGCCCGCCGGGTGGCCGAAGGTGTCGTTGTACTGCTTGAAGCCGTCGAGATCGAAGAGCACGAGGACCAGCGGGCGCTCGGCGGACGCGTCGGGGATGAGCTTGTCCAGCGTGCGGCCGAGCGCGCGGCGGTTGCCGAGGTTCGTCAGCGCGTCGGTGAGCGCCTCGTCGCGCGAGGTGCGCAGCATGGCCACGTTCTCGCCGAAGGTCAGCGTGGCGCGGGCCATGACGGCGAGCAGCGACGCCCCGGCGAGCCCGACCGCGACGAGGTTCAGGCCCGTGATCGCGCCGTAGACGAGCAGGGCGAGGCCGACCATCCCGAAGGCGAGCGGGACGGCGATGACGCGCAGGTGCTCCTCGACGGGCCGGGAGTCGGCGGCGGCCGGCGAGGTCTGCCACGCGGCAGTCGCGATCAGCGCGAGGCCCGCCCACCAGCCGGCGTCGAACCACCCGCCGGACTCGTACGCGCCCTGCGCGGTCTGCACGAGGTACATCGAGTCGGCGAGCCAGAAGGTCGACAGGCCGGCGCCGAGGAGCACCCAGGTGCGGTCGAGCCGCCAGCCGGTGCTGGCCAGGACGCCGACCGCGAGACCGATCAGCACGAGGTCGAGCAGCGGGTACGCGAGCCCCGTGGCCACGGCCAGCGGCGCGCCCTCGACGGCGTCGAGCACGGGCTCGAAGACGATCGCGGCGCTCAGCGCGGAGACGGCGAGGGCGGCGATCACGCCGTCGATCACCAGCCGCCGCGGCGCCCCCCGCGCGCGGCTGCGCAGGAGCACGATGGCGCCGGCGAGCACGAGCGGCGGGAAGAGCAGGAAGCCGGCGTCGGCGGCTGACGGCAGCGGCGGCGACGGGTCCGTCCAGAGGACCGCGGTGTAGTAGAGCTCGCCCACCGACCACGCGAGCACGCCGGCGCCGATCAGCGCCCAGGCGGTGCGCTCGGACCCGACCAGGGCCCGGGTCAGGCAGATCGCGGCGGCCAGGACGATCACGACGTCGTGGGCGAAGCGCGAGAAGACGGGCCCGGCGTCGAAGCCGGGGTCGACGACCACGTAGAGCTCGTACGCGACGAGCCAGACCGCGGCGGCGGCCAGGAGGACTCGTATCGGGCGCGGAGCCGTCATACCGGCTGTTATCGGCCGGTGCCCCTGTGCGCGTGAGCGCGATCTACCGCAAGAAGGGCGGCACGTCGATGTCGTCGTCGCTGATCTCGAGCGACGAGCGCTGCCGTTCGTCGATCCGCGGCCCGCGATCACGCGGCCCGCGCTCGCGCTCGGCGCGGGCGGCGCGCAGGCCGGCGCGGTCGAAGCCGGTGGCGATGACGGTGACGCGGATCTCGTCGCCGAGGCCGTCGTCGATCACGGCGCCGAAGATGATGTTGGCGTTGGCGTCGGCCGCCGAGTGGATGATCTCGGCCGCCTCGTTGACCTCGAAGAGGCCGAGGTCCTTGCCGCCCGTGATGTTCAGCAGGATGCCGCTGGCGCCCTCGACCGACTCCTCCAGCAGCGGGGACGAGACCGCGGCCTTGGCCGCCTCGGCGGCGCGCGACTCGCCGGTCGCCTGCCCGATGCCCATCAGCGCCGAGCCGGCGTCCTGCATGATCGTGCGCACGTCGGCGAAGTCGAGGTTGATGAGGCCGGGGATCGTGATCAGGTCGGTGATGCCCTGGACGCCCTGGCGGAGCACGTTGTCGGCCTCGCGGAAGGCGTCGAGGATGCTCGTGCGGCGCTCGACGATCGAGAGCAGCCGCTCGTTCGGGATCACGATCAGCGTGTCGACCATCTCGCGCAGGCGGTCGATGCCCTCCTGCGCCTGGCGGGAGCGCTGCGCGCCCTCGAACTCGAACGGCCGGGTGACGACGCCGACGGTCAGCGCGCCGATCTCGTTCTTGGCGATCTCGGCGATCACGGGCGCGGCGCCGGTGCCGGTGCCGCCGCCCTCGCCGGCGGTCACGAAGACCATGTCCGCGCCCTTGAGCGCCTCCTTGATCTCGTCGCGCGACTCGGCCGCGGCGCCCTGCCCGATCTGCGGGTTGGCCCCGGCGCCCAGGCCCTTGGTCAGCTGGTGCCCGATGTTCAGCTTGATGTCGGCGTCCGTCATCTGGAGCGCCTGGTTGTCGGTGTTGCAGGCGATGAACTCGACGCCGGAGAGCCCGGCGTCGATCATCCGGTTCACGGCATTGGTTCCACCGCCGCCGACGCCGACGACCTTGATGACTGCGAGATAGCTACCAGCTTCCATGGGTGTTCCGTCCGGACCTCTACTTATAGTTGAGCGTTTCGAGGCGCTCGGTCAGGGGCGCGGATTGTGGCACGTTACGGCGGCTTTGTCCCCGAAGTCAAAGATCCGCAACCCCCGCAAGGGCGCTTGCAGAGTGCCAAACTCTCGACCCTGAGTCGAGAGTTGCCTCATTCTCACTCTACGGTTGAGGCTCTGGAGAAGGGGTCTCCTGGGGGACCGGGCCGAGCCCTCCGGCGGCCACCCGGCCGGGAACTCGGAGGTCGAGATACGTCGCCCCGGCCGCGCTCGGCGCGGCGAGCACGCGCGCGGCGGCGGCCCACTTCGCCGCGGCGTCGTCGCCATCGCCGAAGACGAGCGGCGGGCCGTCGCTGAGGTCCGCCGTGAGGCCCTCGGGGCCGAAGTAGAGCTCGTCGGCGCGCTCGAGCAGCTCGGGCGGCGCGGCGGCGGCAACGGCGAGCGCGGCGCGTGTGCGGTCGTCCTTGACCCGCGTGCCGGCCGTCGGGAGGCGCTGCTCGATCGCGGGCAACGTCGCGTCCGCCTGGACGCCGCTCAACACGGTGCCGTCCCCGGAGACCGGCGTCCGGCCCCTGTCGCCCTCGAGCACCGCGACCGGCCGCCGCTCGAGCACCTCGATCCGGAGGCCGTGCAGCAGGTCGGTCTCCACTCGCAGGCCGGCGACCGAGCGGTACGGCGCGACGGCCTCGTGCAGGACCTCCTCGCGCACGCGCAGAGTGGTCATGTCGCGCGCGGCACGCTCGAGGGCGGCCCGCACCGCGTCGCCCTCGCTGGTCGTCGTGCCGGTGATCTCGACTTCGGTGACGCGGGCGAACGAGGCGTCCCGGGCCCACAGCCAGCCTCCCCCGACCAGGCCCGCGAGGAGGATCACGGCGGCGAAGCCGCGCAGGAACGCCCGGCGCATGCCCGCGCCCTTCGACGCGCGGGTTCGGACCCCTGCCCGGTCAGCCGGCGACGAGGCGGCGCCCGAGGGCGTCCACGTTGCCGGCGCCCAGCGTGAGGACGAGGTCGCCGTCTCGCAGCTCGGCGTCGAGGAACCGCTCCGCCTCCTCGAACCCGGGGAGCCAGGCCACGCGGCGCCCGCCCGCCGCGTCGGCGGCGGCGGCGGCCACGAGCCGCCCGGTGACGCCGGGGAAGTCCTCGGCCCGCTCGCGGGCGGGGTAGATGTCGAGGACGACCACGAGGTCGGCGAGCGCGAGGGCGGCGCCGAACTCGCG
>DASTIC010000112.1:0-5030 GCA_035717845.1 Solirubrobacteraceae bacterium | reverse complement strand
CGCCGCCCGCCGCCCGCAGATGATCGACACCGGCATGAGCCACATCGGCATCCGCTGCGTGAGCCGCCAGCGCTCGGACGCGCGGAGCTGAGGGCCTGCGGAAGAGCCGGCGCGCGCCGACGTCGCCTGGACCGGCGAGGCCGCGGCTCTCGCGTGGCAGCGTGGTTCCTGGCTCGGTCGCGACTCGTTTCGAAATCCGTGCTTGACATCGGACACTCATGTCTGATTTATTAGTCCAGACATCAATGTCCGACTTAAGAGAAAGGAACGTCATGCACGGAAAGACGAAGAAGCCCCGCTCCGCTACGGCAGGACACACCGAGGGCCCCGGCGGCTCCAAGCTCGTGTTGCTGGCCGTCCTGCTCGTCGCGCAGCTGATGGTCATCCTCGACATCACCGCCGTGAACATCGCCCTGCCGAGCCTGTCGCGTGATCTCGACATCAGCGCCGGCTCGATCAGCTGGACGATCACCAGCTACTCGCTCATCTTCGGAAGCCTGCTCCTCTTCGGCGGTCGCGCCGCCGACCTGCTCGGGCGCCGCCGGATGTTCCTCGCGGGGCTCGGCATCTTCACCGCGTCCTCATTCGCCTCGGCCATGGCCGGCACCGCCGGCGCCCTGTTCGCCGCGCGGGCGGGCCAGGGCTTCGGGGCAGCGATGCTCTCCCCGGCTGCCCTCGCGGTCATCATGACCGCCTTTCAGGGCACCCAGCGGGCAAAGGCTCTCGCCGCGTGGGGCGCCGTCGGCGGTGCCGGCGCTGCCATCGGCGTGCTCGTCGGCGGCGTCCTGACCGAGTTCGACTGGCGGCTGATCTTCTACGTGAATCTCCCGGTCGCCGCCGCACTTGCGGTCGCTGCGGTGAAGATCATCCCGGCCGACGCGCACAAGCCGCGCTGGAACGGTCTCGACCTCCGCGGCGCGGTGCTCGCCACGACGAGTCTCGGCGCGATCGTCTTCGCGATCACCCAGGGCGAGAGCGCCGGTTGGACGTCCACCCAGACGCACCTGATCGGGCTGGGCGGCCTGGCCGGACTCGTCGTCTTCGCGGTCTTCGAGCGGCGGACCGAGACCCCGCTGCTTCGCGTCGAGCGGGTCGTCGATCGGGCCGTCGGCGGGGGCCTCTTCCTGATGCTCGCCGCAGCCGGTTCCATCTTCGGCCTCTTCCTGCTCAGCTCCATGTACCTCCAGAACGTGCTCGGCATGGGGCCGCTCACGACCGGCCTCGCGTTTATCCCGCTCGCCCTCGCTGCAGGCGTCGGCGCTCACGCGGCCGGACACATCACCAGCAAGCACGGCGTCCGCGGCCCGCTCGCCGCAGCCTTCCTGATCGCAGCGGGCGGGATGACGCTCCTCGCCCATGTCGGCGAGAACGGCAGCTACGTCGCGGACGTCCTCCCCGGCATGCTCGTCGCCGGGTTCGGGCTCGGGATCGCCGTGGTCTCCGTCTCCATCGCCATCCTCGCCGGCGCCCGCGCAGACGAGACCGGGATGATCTCCGGCCTCAACTCGACGGGCCACGAGATCGGCGGCACCATCGGCGTCGCGATCTTCTCGACGATCGCGGCCGGGAGCGGCGCCCTCGCCGGCCCGCAGGCCGCCTCCGGGATCGCCAACGCGTTCATCGCGGCCGGGGTGCTCGCTAGTGTCGCAAGCCTCGTCGCTCTCGCAGTCCTTCCGCGGGCGCGCCACTTCGTCCCGAAGCTGCGGCTGAACCCGACCGCGATGCCGATCCACTGATGGCGCAGAAGACGACAACAGCCGAGGCGCCCACTCCCAAGCGTCGCCGCGCCGATGCCGACCGGAGCGTCGCCGCGATCCTCGACGCAGCCCTCGAAGCGCTGGCGAGCGATCCCGACAGCAGCATGTCGGAGATCGCTCGCCGGGCCGGCGTCGTGCGGGCGACCATCTACGTCCACTTCCCCACTCGCGAGGCTCTGCTCGACGCGGTCATGGACTACGCGGTCGGGCAGGTCGCCGAGGCGACGCGAGGGGCCGAGCCCGAGCGTGGCGAGCCGGTCGCGGCGCTGGCGCGAGTGCTCCGCGCCACCTGGCGGCAACTAGCGCAGTTCCACGGCCTGCTCGCGCTCAACACGGCGCGGCTCTCGGCGGAGGAGCTTCACCGGCGCCACCTCCCCGTGCTCGACCAGCTGGAGCCGCTGATCGAACGCGGCCAGGAGCAGGGCGCGTTCCGGCCCGACCTGCCGGTCTCCTGGCTGCTCGCCGTCACCCGCTCGATCGTCCATACGGCAAGCCATGAGATCCGCGGCGGGCGACTCCCGGACCCCGAAGCCGAGGACGTCATGATCAGCACCATCCTCGGTGCGATTCGCGCCAACGGCGGGCGCGGGTGAAGAGCCGACGCGCGGATTCGAACCGCGGACCCCTTCATTACGAGTGAAGTGCTCTACCAGCTGAGCTACGTCGGCAGGGGCGCCTCAGTTTAGCCACGATCTCGGCGCGCGAGCACGCGCGGCGTGGCGCTCGGACGGGCTACTTGTCCCTGGCCGCCTTGGCGGCGCCACGGCCGTTCGGCACCGCTGGCTCCGTCACCGAAACCGCTCCGTCGGACGAGGCGCCTGCGTCCGTGGCGGGAGCTGCGGCCGGAGCGACCGCCGCCTTGGCCGGCTTCTCGGGCCTGAGCGTGCTCGTCACAGGCTTGCTCGTCGCAGCCGTGGTCGTCACACGCTTGCTCGTCGCCGGCACGCGCGTCGCCGCCTTGCGGGTCACAGCGGCCGACGGCGCGCGCCCGAGCCCCGTCTTCGGCGACACGGTCTTGGCAGCCGGGCCCGCCCCGAGCGCCTGCGACTGCGCCGGCTTCTCCTTGGCGCTGCGGGGTGGCGCGGCAGCCTGCTTCGGCTGCTCGGTGGCGGGAGTCGTGGCGCGCCGGCCCTTCGACGGCGCCGGCTTGGGCTTCGCGGCGCGCCGCTCGGAGCCACGGCCGGCGTCACCGCGTCGGAGCGCCGCGACCGCCGGCCGCGCCGGCGTGGACGCGCGCGGCACCGGGCGGGCAGTCACCGCCCGCATCCGGACCGGCACGAGGTCGGGGATCGACGCACTCGCCCTCGCCGCCGCAGCGGGAACGCGTCCCTCGCCGCGGCTGAAGGCCCTCGAAGCGGAGGCCGCGGGCGTCAGGCCGGCGTCGACGACCGTGAGCGCAGGCTTGGGCGGGTGGTCGAGGAGGTCCGGCGCGACGGTGGCCGCTCCGCCAGCGATCGCGGTCACCGCCACCGCCGCCGTGGTCGCCTTCACGGCCGCCGAGCCGGCGAGGAGCGACTTCGCGGCCGCGAGGAGCGTCGTCACGTCGAAGACGTGCAGGGCGCGCCGGAAGCCCTTGCGCCTGGCCTGCGGCTTGTGCGGTTCTGTCAGGCCCTGGGCGAGCGACCGGCGGGCGCGGAAGATCAGCGTCTCGACCGCGGACTGCGAGAGCTCGAGCTCCGCCGCGATCTCGCGATACGACAGCCCCTGCCACTCGCGCAGGAGGATGGCACGGCGCTGCTGCTCGGGCATCGACGCGAGCGCGTCCTCGATCCCGATCAGCTCGTCACGCTGGCGGTTCGGGCCGGGCACGATCTCCTCGATCGCCGCGAAGTCGGCCGGGCTCTCGATCCGGTTGCGGCGCCACGAGGAGCGGCGACGCGACAGGCAGACGTTCTCGGCGATCTTGAACAGCCAGGCCGCCTCGGCCTCGGGGACGACGCCCTTGCGCAGCGCCCGGAACGCGTTCATGAAGGTCGTCTGGACCGCGTCCTCGGCCTCCTCGCGCGACCCGAGCTGGTGCAGGCAGTAGCCGTGGATCCGCGCGGCGTGGCGCTCGTACAGCCCGTGGGTGGCGGTCACCTCGGCCGCGTCGCGGCGCGGCTCGACGAGCGACGCGCGACCTATCGACGGTACTGCGACCAATCGTCCTCCCTGGGGGTCGGGCAGAAGGCGCCCCGCCCGAAACGCCACCATCAGTCTCGGCTGCGCACGTGGAGCCCGCAACCCCGATCGGGGGATCTTTACAACCCGCTCAAATATCGGTTGCGACCGACACGGGCGCCGAGAACGACCGTCGCAGGCGGACGAAGAGCGCCTCGAGCGCGAGCGAGGGGGTCAGGTTGAACTCCTCGAGCGAGCGCCACGTGTCCCGCACCACCTCGGCCGCCTCCTCCGCGTCGGCCGCGCGCTCGCGCGTGGCGTCACCTCTCAGCAGCTCGAGCCGGTCGGCGTGGACGACCGCCGTCTCGGCCCCCACAGCGGCGACGACCAGGTCGCGGTACCACGACGCGAGCTCCTCGAGGGAGGCGAGCAGCTCCTCGCGCTCGGCTCCCCGCTGGGCGCGACGGAGCCGCTGGTCGGCCTCGCGTGCCGTCAGCTCGCGGCCCTCGAGCTCGGCCTCCGCCCGCTCGCGCGCGGCGGCCCCGACTGCCCGCGCCGACTCGAGCAGCGCGGCTGCCGCCTCGGCCGGCTCGAAGGCGTCGTCGGCGTACGGGGAGCGCGCGACCCTGAGCAGCTCGTCCCGGCGGCGGATCGCGTCCGGGTCGAGCA
Source organism: Solirubrobacteraceae bacterium (assembly GCA_035717845.1). GTDB lineage: Bacteria > Actinomycetota > Thermoleophilia > Solirubrobacterales > Solirubrobacteraceae > DASSUW01. The sequence continues at coordinate 504 of DASTIC010000112.1, read as the reverse complement.
GGCGCTCGGCGCGGTCGAGCCGGCCGGCGGCCACGCGGGCGAGCGCCGTCCGCTGCGTCTCGTCCAGCCCGGGCGCGCGCTCGGCCAGGTAGGCGCGCACGGCCCGCTCCGAGAGCCGCCGGAAGGGCACGAGCTGGCAGCGGGAGCGGATCGTCGCCGGCAACGGCCCGAGCTCGTCGGCGACGAGCAGGATCAGCGCGTACGGCGGCGGCTCCTCGAGGTCCTTCAACAGCGCGTCGGCGGCGTCCTCGTTCAGCAGGTGGGCGGAGAGGATCACGTAGACGCGCCGGGCGGCCTCGAACGGGCGCATGTGCAGGTCGTGCCGCAAGGCGCGGATCTCGTCGATCCGGATCATCTCGCCGAGCGGCTCGAGCAGGTAGAGGTCAGGGTGCGTGCCGTGCTCCACGCGCGCGACGTCGCCGAGGACGGCGCCCGCGAAGGCGAGCGCCGCCCGGCGCTTGCCCGTGCCGGGGGGCCCGTGCAGCAGGTACGCGTGCGCCGCTC
>DASTIC010000111.1:0-12235 GCA_035717845.1 Solirubrobacteraceae bacterium | reverse complement strand
TAGGCCATCTGCTGGGCGTAGCAGGAGCAGACGGCGTGGTTGTCGCCGCAGATCCCGCAGATGCGACTGGTGATGAAGTGCGCGTCACGCGGGTCCTTGCCCTTCATGAACACGCTGTAGCCGCGGAACAGGGAGGAGGTCGCCTTGCACGACAGCACCTCCCGGTTGTCGAAGTCGATCTTCGTATAGATCCCGAGGTTGCCGACGATCCTGGTGATGGGGTCCCAGGACATGTCGACGACCTTGCCGGCCTCGGGCGTCACCCTCTCTCGTACGGCCATCTGAGCTCCTCTCTCAGTTCCCCCACCGGGGCTCGTAGCCCGTGGTGAGCTCGTTGCCGGGGTGCCGCCAGCTCGGTTCCTTGTTGACGGTCTTGTTGGTGATGCCGCGGAGCTTGCGGATCATCGGGCCGTACGTGCCCGATAGCGCCGACGAGAGGCTGCCGCCGGGCGGCTCGTCCATGAACGGCATGAACTTGTCCGGGAAGCCGGGCATCGTGCACCCGATGCAGATGCCGCCGACGTTCGGGCAGCCGCCGATGCCGGCCATCCAGCCGCGCTTGGGGACGTTGCAGTTCACCACCGGCCCCCAGCAGCCCACCTTCACGAGGCACTTGGGCGAGTTGTAGTCCTTCGCGAAGTCGCCCTGCTCGTAGTAGCCCGCACGGTCGCAGCCCTCGTGCACCGTCTTGCCGAACAGCCAGGTGGGCCGCAGCTGGGCGTCGAGGGGGATCACGGGTGCGAGCCCGGCGGCCTGGTAGAGCAGCCAGACGAGCGTCTCCATGAAGTTCTCAGGTTGCACCGGGCAGCCCGGCACGTTCACGATCGGGAGCCCGCCCGCCGAGCGGAAGTCCCACCCGAGGTAGTCGGCGAGGCCCATGCAGCCCGTGGGGTTGCCGGCCATCGCGTGGATGCCGCCGTACGTGGCGCAGGTTCCGATGGCGACCACCCCCCACGCCTTCGGAGCCAGCTGGTCGATCCACCAGTTGAGCGTCAGCGGCTCGCCGGTGGCCTCGTCGTTGCCGAACGAGGTCCAGTAGCCGTCGCCGTTGATGTTCTCGTTGGGGATCGAGCCCTCGATGACGAGCACGAACGGCGCGTCGAGCTCGTCGCGCACGGCCTGCCGGAAGGGGAGCAGGAACTCCTCGCCGCCCAGCGTGGGCGACAGCACCTTGTTGTAGAGGTTGACCTTGGGGATCCCGGGGATCGCGCCGAGCAGCACGTCCTCGATGCCGGGCTGGCCGGCGGCGGTGATGGAGACCGAGTCGCCGTCGCAGCTCATCCCCTCCGAGATCCAGAGGATGTGGACCTCCTCGACGCCCGCGGGTGCCTCGTCAACGGCCATGCGCGACCTCCTCCTCCACGTCCAACGACTCGACCTGCAGCTCCTCGCCAGACACGATCTCGACGTCGGCGGAGCCGCAGCTGCGGCAGTTCAGCGGGAAGCCGTCGAGACGGCTCTCCGACCCGCACGCCCGGCACAGGCCGGCGGCGGGCACCTCCTCCAGCACCAACTCGGCGCCCTCGAGCGCGGTGCCCTGGGTGATCAGCTCGAACGCGAACTCGAGCGACGCCGGCACGACCTGGCGCAGGTGGCCGACCGACACCGTCACCGCTGCGACGCGACGCCCGCGAGCGTGCCGTTCGGCCACGGCGACGATCGACTCGGCGATCGACAGCTCGTGCATCAGCAGATCCTGGGCAGCGGGTCGCCGACGAGCTGGTCCATGACGCGGCGCCCGCCGAACGCCGTCTCGACGAGGACCATGCCCGTGGGCTCGGTCCTCACCTCGCCGATCTCGGCCGCCCGCTCGCACCCCTCAACGGCGCGCAGGGCGGCCAGCGTCTCGTCCACCACGTCGCCCGCGACGAAGGCGACGAACTTGCCCTCGTTGGCGACGTACATCGGGTCGATCCCGAGCAGCTCGGCGGCGCCCGCCACCGCCGGGTCGACCGGGACGTCGGCCTCGCGGACCACGATCGCCACGCCCGCCGCGCGCGCGATCTCGTTGAGCACCGACGCCACGCCGCCGCGCGTGGCGTCCCGGATGCAGTGCACATCAGGCGCGAGCATGGCGTCGACCGCCGGCCACAGCGAGCGGGTGTCGGACTCGATGTCGGCGTCGAGCCCGAGGTCGCCGCGGGCCAGCATGATCGCCGTGCCGTGCTCGCCGATCGAGCCCGACACGATCACTCGGTCGCCGGGCCGCACGGCGCCCGGCGAGAGCTCGGCGCGCGGGTCGCGCACGCCGACGCCGGTCGTGCACACGTACATGCCGTCGGCATGGCCGCGCTCCACCACCTTGGTGTCGCCGCTCGCGATCGTCACGCCGGCCGCGGCCGCCGCCTGGGCCATCGCGTCGACCTCCGCGCGCAGCACGTCGGCGCCGAGCCCCTCCTCGAGGATCAGCGCCAGACTCAGCGCGAGCGGCCGGGCGCCCGCCACCGCCAGGTCGTTGACGGTGCCGTTGACGGCCAGCTCGCCGATCGAGCCGCCCGGGAAGCGCAGCGGCTTGACCACGAACGAGTCGGTGGTGAGCGCGATGCCGTCGCCGACGATCGCGGCGTCGGCCAGCTCGTCGAGGCCGAACGCGGGCGCGAGCAGCCCCTCGATCAGCGTCTGCGTCGCCTTGCCGCCGGCGCCGTGCGCCATCGTGATCCGCTCGTCCTTGAAGCGCGGCCGCTTGCCGCGCGCCGTCTCGATGATCCCGAGGATCCGCTGCTCCCGCTGGGAGACCGTCACACGACCTCCTTCTCGCGAGCGAAGCGGCCGTAGTTGTAATACGCCGCGCATGCGCCCTCCGGCGAGACCATGCAGGTGCCGATCGCGTGCTCCGGCGTGCAGGCGGTGCCGAACACCTTGCACTCCCACGGCTTGATGACGCCCTTGAGCACCTCGCCGCACTGGCACGCCTTCGGATCGGCCACGCGCACGCCCGGCACGCTGAACCGCGCCTCGGCGTCGAGGTCGGCGTACGCGTCCGACAGCCGCAGCGCCGACTGCGAGATGAAGCCCAGCCCGCGCCACTCGAAGTGCGGCCGCAGCGCGAACACCTCGGCCATCGCGGCCAGCGCCCGCGCGTTGCCGTCGTATGGCACGACGCGCGTGTACTGGTTCTCGACCTCGCAGCGCCCGTCGCCGAGCTGGGTGAGGATCATGTGGATCGCGTGCAGGATGTCGAGCGGCTCGAAGCCGGCGATCACCACCGGGCGGCCGTAGTCGGCGGGGATGAACTCGAACGGCCGGGCGCCGACCACGGTCGACACGTGGCCGGGGCCGATGAAGCCGTCGAGCCGGAGGTCGGGTGACTCGAGCAGCGCCCGCAGCGGCGGCACGATCGTCACGTGGTTGCACATGCAGGAGAAGTTCTCCACGCCCTCCGCGCGGGCGCGCATGAGCGTGAGCGCGGTCGACGGCGCGGTGGTCTCGAACCCGATCGCGAAGAACACGACCTCGCGGTCGGGCTCGGCCTTGGCGATCCGCAGCGCGTCGAGCGGCGAGTCGACCATTCGCACGTCGGCGCCCTGCGCCTTGGCGTCGAGCAGCGTGCCGTTCGAGCCGGGCACCCGCAGCATGTCGCCGAAGCAGGTGAAGATCACGCCGGGCTCGCGTGCGATCGCGATCCCGTCGTCCACGCGACCCATCGGGATCACGCACACCGGACACCCCGGGCCGTGCACGAGCTCGACGTTCTCGGGCAGCAGGTCGTCGACCCCGTAGCGGTAGATCGAGTGCGTGTGCCCGCCGCACACCTCCATCACCTTGTAGTGGCGGCCCGGCTCGACCACGCCGAGGATCTGCGCCGCGACCTTCTGGCCGAGCGCGCCGTCGCGGAATTCGTCGACGAACTTCATCAGAGCTTCACCAGGCCGACGTCGGCGTGCACGAGCAGCCGGTCCCCTTCCCGGACGTCCTCGAGGAACGCCACCTCGACCTCCCGCTCCTCGCCCTCCGCCTCGCAGACGGCGAGCGACTCGTGCACCTCGACGACGCGCATCTCGACCGCCACGTCGCCACACGTGATGCAGTGCGCGTCGTGGGGGTCGCAGGCGCTCACTCGATCGCGCTCGCCTTCAGCTCCTCGAGCTCCTGCTCGTACTCGGCGCCCATGTTCTCGAGCAGCCGGCGGGTGGCGATCGCCTCCTCCTCGTCGACCTTCGAGAGCGCGAAGCCGACGTGGATGAGCACCCAGTCACCGGGCTCGGCGCTGTCTCCGTCCACGTCGAGGAGGCCGATGTTGACTGTGCGCCGCACGCCCGCCACGTCGACGGTGGCGAGGCGGTTCGGTGCGTCTATGACCTCCACGATCCGACCAGGGATGGCCAGGCACACGGGGATCCTCCCTCGGCTCCCGGGCAACGTACCGCTTGTGATGAAAACTGCAAGGTGAGTTCGGCGGCGACGTCAGGCAGCGAACCGTGGCCGGAACCTCGTAGCATCCGGCCTCGCTCATGGCGGAGGTCCTCTTCTTCATCGCCGCGATCGGCGCCGTAGCCGGCGCGGTGGGCACCGTCTCGCTGCGCAATCCGTTCTACGCGGTGCTCGCGCTCGTCTGCCATCTGCTCGCCCTCGCCGCGCTCTTCCTGCTGCTGCGCGCCGAGTTCGTGGCCGCCGCCCAGGTCGTCGTCTACGCCGGCGCCGTGATGGTGCTGTACGTCTTCGTCGTCGCCTACGTGGGCGGTTCCGGCGAGCCGCTCGTGGTCGCCGGCGGAGCGTCGCTGCGCTTCGCGTCGATCCTCTTCGCGCTCGCGCTATTCGTCGAGCTGACGATCGCGCTCGTGGGGACCGGGCTGTCGGCGCTGGAGACCGAGGGCGCGGGGTACGCCCCCGGGTTCGGGACGCCCGCCGAGGTCGGCGCACTGTTCCTGACCAAGTTCCTCGTCGCGTTCGAGATCGCGTCGCTGCTGCTGCTGATCGCCGCGGTCGGCGCGGTGATCCTCGCGCGTCGCCGCGCGGGTCTCGGCGAGCCGGGCGAGGTCTCGGTCGCCGATGTCATGCGCGGTCGCGAGATCACCGCGTCCGACGCCCCGGCGGGCTCGATGCTCGAAGCGGCCGGGCCGCCCAAGCGATGAACCTCACCTGGTACCTCGTGGTGTCGGCGCTGATCTTCTGCATCGGCGCGGGCGGAGTGCTCGTGCGGCGGAACCCGCTCGTGATCCTCCTCTGCATCGAGCTGATGCTCAACGCGGCCAACCTGGCGCTCGTCGGCTTCTCGCGCGCGCACGGGAACATGGACGGGCAGATGTTCGCCCTGATCGTGATGGTCGTGGCGGCCTGCGAGGTCGCCGTCGGCCTCGGGCTCATCGTCGCGCTGTTCCGCCGCCGGCTGCCGATCGACGTGGACGAGCTGCGGGAGCTCCAGGGATGAGCGTGACGACCTACGGGTGGCTCGTGCTGGCGTTCCCGCTGGCGGGGACGATCTTGATAGGGCTCACCTGGCGGCTGCTGCCGGCCCGCGCGCACGGGATCCTCGGCACGCTCGCCATCGCGCTCTCGTTCGCGGCGGCGGTGCTCGCGTTCTTCGAGCTCGAGTCGCTCGGCGAGGAGGAGCGCCAGGTCGTGGCGGTGGGGTGGAACTACGCGGTCGCCAACGGGCTCGACGCCAAGGTCTCGATCCTGATCGACCCGCTGAGCACGCTGATGATGCTCGTGGTCTCGGGCGTCTCGATGCTCATCCACCTCTACTCGGTCGCCTACATGGGCGGCGACCGCGGCTACACGCGCTTCTTCGCGTACCTGAACTTCTTCGTGTTCAGCATGCTGCTGCTGGTCCTGGCCGCGAACTTCTTCCTGCTGATCGTGGGCTGGGCGTTCGTCGGCGCGGCGTCGTACCTGCTGATCTCGTTCTGGTACCGGCGTACGACGGCCACGCAGGCCGGCATCAAGGCGTTCGTCATCAACGTGGTCGGCGACGTCGGGCTCGTGCTCGGGACCTACTTCATCTTCCGCGGCACGGGGTCGCTCGACTTTCTCACCACGTTCGAGGAGGTCGGGTCGGCCTTCGGGCGCAACGACGGCGACCTCGTCGCCGGTTGCCTGCTGCTGCTCGTAGGCGCGTTCGCGAAGTCGGCCCAGGTGCCGCTCCACACCTGGCTCCCGGACGCCATGGAGGGCCCGACGCCGGTCTCGGCCCTGATCCACGCGGCGACGATGGTGACCGCCGGCGTCTACCTGATCGCGCGCATGCACCCGCTGTTCGAGCAGGCGCCGGTGGCGGCCGACGTGGGCGCGATCCTCGGCTGCGCCACGCTGCTCATCGCCGCCACGATCGGCCTCGTCGTCACCGACCTCAAGCGCGTGATCGCGTACTCGACCATGTCGCAGATCGGCTACATGGTCATGGCGGTCTCCTCGGCCGCCTACGCGGCGGGCATGTTCCACCTGATGACGCACGCCTTCTTCAAGGCGCTGCTCTTCATGGCCGCCGGCTCGGTGATCGCCGCCATGGCCGGCACGCAGAACCTCGACCGGATGGGCGGCTTCCGGAGGGCGATGCCCTTCACGTTCGGCTGCATGGTGATCGGCGGCCTCGCGCTCTCCGGCGTCCCGCCCTTCTCGGGCTTCTTCTCCAAGGACGAGATCATCGCGCTGCTGTTCGCGCGCGAGGACTGGCACGTCGTGCTCGGCGTGCTCGGCTACGTCGGCTCGTTCATGACCGCGATCTACACGTTCCGGATGATCTTCCGGGCGTTCTCGGGCGAGCCGGTGACCGAGGCGCGAGAGCTGCTCGACCACGGCCACCTGTACCACCCCGAGCACCCGACGAACCCGATGACCGGCGAGATCGAGGACACCGACGTCGGCTTCCCGGGGCCGGAGCACCACATCGCCGAGCGCGAGGCGCCGATGAAGGCGGCGATGGGCATGCTCGCCCTGCTCGCGACCATCGGCGGCGCGGTGCAGATCCCGAGCGTCAACGAGGCGCTGCACCACTTCCTCGAGCCGGCGTTCCACGACTCGCGCTTCTACGAGGAGCTCGAGCCCTCAGGCACGCTCACGATCGTCGGCCTGTTGATCGGCTCGGCGATCGCGCTGCTCGGCATCTTCGTCGCCTACACGCTCTGGGTGCGGTCGCCGGAGCGCCCGCGCGCGCTCCAGCAGCGGTTCGCGTTCCTGCACCGGATCTTCGTCAACAAGTGGTACTTCGACGAGGGGATCGACCTGCTCGTCGTCCGCCCGATGGCGTGGGTCGGCCGCTTCGCGGCCTCGACGTTCGAGCGGACCTTCGTCAACGGCGCGCTGGTCGGCGGGACCAGCGGCCTCGTCCGCCTCGGCTCGGCGGCCGTCCGCCGCGTGCAGAACGGCTACCTGCGCTACTACGCCGCGCTGCTGCTGATGGGCATCACCACGCTCGGCGCCTACTTCCTGATCTCCGCATGACGATCCACCTGTCGATCCTCATCTTCTGGCCGCTCCTGCTGGCGGTGCTTGGCGGGCTCGCGCCGCGCGGCGTGGCGCCGCTGTTCGCGGTCGTCGGCGCCTTCGTCCCGCTCGGCTACGCGGTGATCATGCTCGCGGACTTCGACACCGGTGCCGCGGGGCTCCAGTACGTCACGGACGACGCGTGGATCGACGAGCTCGGCATCCGCTACTCGCTCGGCATCGACGGGCTCAACCTGTGGCTGGTGGCGCTGACCACGCTGCTGTTCGCCGCGTCGGCGCTGTGGGTCGCGCTGCGGCCTCCGGTCCGGGCCAAGTTGTTCGCCGTCCACTTCGGGATCGCGGAGACCGCGGTACTCGGCGCCTTCGTGGCCCAGGACCTCGCGCTCTTCGTCCTCTTCTTCGACCTCATGCTCGTGCCGTTCTACTTCCTGCTCGGGCAGTGGGGTGGCCCGGAGCGGGTGGCGGCCGCGGTGAAGATGGTCGTCTACACGCTGGTCGGGTCGCTGCTCATGCTGGCGGCGGCGGTCGCCACCGCGGTGCTCGCCTCGCCCGGGGAGCTCACCTTCGCGCTCTCCGACCTGCGCGAGAACCTGCTCGGCGAGAACTCGCAGAAGCTGCTGTTCGCGGCGTTCGCGCTCGCGTTCCTGATCAAGATGCCGAGCTTCCCGTTCCACGGCTGGATGCCGGACGCGTACCGGAACATGCCGCTCCCGGTGCTCGCGGTGTTCTCCGGCGTGGTCTCGAAGGTCGCGGCCTACGGCTTCCTGCGGATCGCGCTGCCGCTGTTCCCGGAGGCCGTCGCCGACTGGCAGCTGATCCTGCTCATCATCGCGCTGCTGTCGATCGTCTACGGCTCGGTGCTCGCCTTCACGCAGACGAACATCCGCCTCATCCTCGGCTACTCGTCGATCGCCCAGCTCGGGTTCATCACGCTGGGGATCTTCGCGCTGGACCCCGAGGGCCGCGGGGCGCAGGGCGCGCTGCTCCAGGCCATCAACCACGGGCTCGTGGTCGCGCCGCTGTTCCTGATCGCCGCCCTGCTCGCCGCCCGGGCCGCCGGCTCGGAGGACCTGCGCGACATGGGCGGCATCGCCACGCGCGCGCCGGTGCTCGCCACGCTGTTCATGATCGTCACCCTCGCCACGCTGGCCATGCCCGGCTCGGCCAACTTCGTCGGCGAGTTCTTCATCCTCCTCGGGGTCTTCGAGTCCGAGCTGGCGGTCGCGATCATCGCCTCGACGGGCGTCATACTCGCCTCGGTCTACGCGCTGCGGCTCTACATCCGCTCCATGCACAACCGCGAGGGGCCGGCCGTGACGTCGTTCGACATGGGGCTGCGCGACGCGATCGTGCTCGTCCCGCTCGTGCTGGCCATCCTCGCGTTCGCGGTCTACCCGCAGCTCGCGCTCGAGGCCGGTGAGGGCGCCGTGCAGGCCGTCACGGAGGCGGTGGCGCGATGACGCCGCAGGCGCCGAAGATCGACTGGGAGGCGCTCTCCCCACTGGTCGCGCTGGCGGTCGGCGCTTGCATCGTGCTCCTCGTTGGGCTGCTGCGCGGGCGCTTCGCCCGCCGCCACCTCACCCCGGCGCTGACGGTGGTGACGCTCGGCGCCACCGCCGGGCTCGGCGTGTGGCAGTGGGGCGCGAACACGTCGGTCGTCGAGGGCGCGCTGGCGATCGACGACCTCACGCTGTCGCTGACGATGGCGTTCGTGGTCGGCGGCATCGCCGCGGTGCTGCTCTCGTGGCGCTCGTCGGCGGCGGAGGAGGCCGGCGAGGGCGAGTTCTACGCGCTGCTGCTCAGCTCGGTGCTCGGCATGGTCGTGCTGGTGGCGGCCCAGAACCTGGTGGCGCTGTTCCTGGGCTTCGAGCTGCTGTCGATCCCGCTCTACGTGCTGTGCGCAACGCACATGCGGCGCGAGCACTCGCTCGAGTCGGGCCTCAAGTACCTGATCATCGGCTCGGTCGGTTCGGCCACGCTGCTGTACGGGCTCGCGTTCCTGTATGGGGCGACGGGATCGACCGACTTCTCCGGCATCGCCGCCGCGGGCGCCGAGCTGGGCGACGACGTGCTCTTCCTCACCGGCATCGCGCTGGTGGTGGCGGGGCTGGCCTTCAAGGCGTCGGTGGCGCCGTTCCACCAGTGGACGCCGGACGTGTACGAGGGCGCGCCGACTCCCGTCACCGCGTTCATGGCCGTGGCCACCAAGGCCGCCGCGTTCGGGGTGATGCTGCGGCTCTTCGATGTCGCGCTGATCGACGCGGCGACGACCTGGGGGCCGGCGCTGGCGACCCTGGCCGCGGTCACGATCGTCGTCGGCAACGTGGGCGCGATCGGGCAGTCGTCGCTGAAGCGGCTGCTGGCGTACTCGTCCGTCGCGCAGGCGGGATACATGCTGGCCGGCGTGGTGGTGTCGACGAGCCTCGGCGTGCAGGCGACGGTCTTCTACCTGTTCGCCTACACGGTCATGAACCTCGCCGCCTTCGCGGTGATCGTGGCGCGGGAGCGGGAGACGCCGCTCGGCGACGACATCTCCTCGCTGTACGGGCTGGGGTCGACGCGCCCGCTGCTCGCGTGGCCGATGACGATCGCGATGCTCGGCCTCGCCGGGCTCCCGGCCACGGTCGGCTTCTTCGGCAAGCTGTATCTGATCCGGGCGGCCGTGGACAACGACTACGGCTGGCTCGGCGCGGTGATCGTGATCGGCTCGGCGATCTCGCTCGTCTACTACCTGCGGGTCATCGCCGCGGTCTGGATGCGGTCGCCGTCGGAGGCGCCCGTCGCCCGCGTGGCGGTGGCCGGTCCGCGCGGCCGGCCGGCGATCGCGGGCGGATCGCACGAGGCCGACGCGGCTGCGCCGGAGGAGCGGCGGGTCACGCAGCTCGAGGTCATCTTCGTCGCGGTCGTGGCCGCGATCGCCACGATCGTCTTCGGCATCTACCCCGAGCCGCTGTTCGATCTGGCCCGCGACGCGGGCGCCGCGCTCACGAACCTGGTCTGAATCCAAGGGGCGAGCTTTCGTCGCGCCCGCCTACGGGTGGCGTGGACCGGGAGTCGGGTCAGGCATCGATGGAGTACACGGCCGTGCTCGGCCTCGTGGCGGCCGTGCTCGCCGCCGCGGGGACGACCGGCGGGCTCGACGGCGTGGGGCGCGCGGTGGCCTCGGGCCTGCGGACCGGCGTCTGCCTCGTGGCGGGCGACGTGTGCCGGGCGTCGGACGCGGAGGCGGTGGGGCTCTCGCCCTGCACGGTGCTCGAGCGCTCGCGAGGGAGCGCCGGCACGGTCGTGCTGGCGTCCATGCGGCTCGGCGGCGGCGGGAAGTGGACCGTCGCGTCGCGCTCGGACGGGTCGGTGCTCGTGACCGAGGCCGAGGACCGGGTCGTGGGGGCGTCGGCCGGGCTCGGCGTCGAGGCGAGCCCGCTGGGGCTCGAGGTCGGGCTCGAGGGGCGGTACGAGCTCGTGCTGGGGTCGGGGCGCACGTGGGAGCTCCCGGACGCCGAGGCGGCGCGCCGGTTCTTCGCGGCGCCCGCCGAGTCGCGGCCGCCGCCCACGTGGCGGTTCGGCGAGGCCGACTCGGTGCTGGCGGGCGGTCTGGTCGCGGCCGCGGCCGGGGTGGAGCTGACCGGCGTCGAGACGTCCGCGCACGCGGCGGCGGGGGCCCGCGTCGGCCGCGGGCGCACCACGTTGTACTTCCGCGGCCGGGTCGACGGGCCGGGTGCTTCGCTGTGGACGCCGGCCGGGATGCGACGGGCGGCGGGGCCGACGACGGGCGACGTGATGGTCGAGCTGACGCGCGAGCACGGGCGGCTGCGCGAGCTCGCGTTCCGGACCGTCGAGCCGGGCGCGCGGAGCGGCGAGGTCGTCGAGACGGTCGGGCGGCTCGACCTTCGCTCGCCGGCGAACCGGGCGGCCGTGGACCCGCTCCTGCGCCGGCGGGCGCCGTGGCCGCCGGGCGTCGCACGCGACCTGCGTACCGCCGCGCTGCGGACCGTCGAGGCCGGGACCGTGGAGCGAGCGGTCTACGGCGTGCGCGAGCAGTCCGACGAGCTCGACGTGGAGCTGCGGCTCGGCGTCGCGCTCGGGATCGATGTCGAGCGCGTCGACGTCGAGCGGCGGCTGCTCGAGGCGTCGGCGTGGACGCCGGGCTCCCGCGAGCGCGAGCGGGTCGACTGCGAATGAGGACGCCTCAGGGGCGGGCGGCGCCGAGCTTGGCCTGCGGGCGGAGATTCGCCGGGAGGTCGCCGCCGAGCGCCGTGACGGCGAGCGCCCGGCCGAGCGCGGGCGCGTGCTTGAACAGGTTGTTGCCGGCCACCGCCAGGAGCGGGCCGTGCTCCCAGACGGCGATGCCGTCCGGGTTCCAGGGCAGCTCGGTCACCCAGCAGTGGCGGACGTCGATCGGCGTGGGGTCGAGGCCGGGGAGCGCCAGGTCGACGTAGGCGGCGGTCCGGTCGGTCAACGACCCGAGCGCACCGGGGTCGACGAGGCTCCCGTCCTCGTGCACCGGCGTCTCGCCGAGACCGACTGCATAGGTCTCGTTGCCGGGGAGGGGGTCGCCGTACGCGCCCCGCCCGTCCAGCAGGCACGCGAGGCGCGCCGGCGGCTTGCCGCGGACGCGGTAGGTGAGGCGCACATGCGCCGCCTGGCGGACCGGGAGCGGGAGCCCCGCGCCGCGCGCCAGCGCCACCGTGCCGCGCCCGGCGCACAGCACGACGCGCTCGTGCTCGGCCCACGCGCCGCCCGCCCGCACCTCGACCCCGCCCGCAGACGTCACGCGCACCGAGACCACCTCCTCGTGCACCAGCGCGTCCCGCGCCGCGTCCGTCAGCACCTCGATCGTGGCCCGCGCCCAGAT
>DASTIC010000110.1:0-17931 GCA_035717845.1 Solirubrobacteraceae bacterium | reverse complement strand
CCACACCTAGGTCACCTCCCTGCTGTGGAAGCTCGGGTCGCGGACCGGTGAGCGCCGCTGGGGGCGGTGGGCAGGGCGCCTGCGCGACCAGTGGCGCAAGCCGCCCAAGGTCACGGCCCGTCCGCCGGCGCGGGCCGCGGTCCCCGTGCCCGCCGACGGGTTCCGCGACTACGCCGCGATCCGCCTCCCCCTCTCGAAGCCCGCCACCGTCACCGTCGCGGTGGCGGGGGAGACGCTCGTGCGCCGGCTCGAGCCGGGGCACCGCTCGATCTGGTGGAAGCCGGGTACCGCGCGTGCGCCAGGCGTCTACAACGTCCGCCTCAGCGCCGTGGATCGCGTCGGTAACACGAGCGAGCGCGCGCTCCGGCCGGTCACGATCCAGCGCGACCTGGAGCCGCCGGTCGTCTCGGCGTCCCTCAGCGGCCGAACGCTGACCTGGCGCGCGCGCGACGCCGGCTCGCCCTGGGTGACGCTGCGGCTCGTGCTGCGGCGCGGCGGCGCCGTCAGCGAGCGCCGCCTCGTGCGCACCCGCCTCACCGGACGCCGGCAGCTCGACCTCGACGACCGGCGGCGCCATGCGACCCTGGTCGCGTCCGACTCGGCCGGGAACCGCACGGTGTTCCCGCTCGGTCACGTCGGCTTCGACATGCGCCTCCCGCCGACCTAGCCGTCGGCGCGGTCAGGCCGACCCGACCTCCGGGTGCCGCGTCGCCACGCGGTAGAAGCCCGAGTGGAAGACGAGCGGCTCGTGGTCGAAGGCCTCGTAGGCCTCGACCTCGCCGATGAAGATCAGGTGGTCGCCGGCCTCTCGGTGCTCGACGTGGCGGCAGGTGAAGTGCGCGAGCGACCCCTCGAGCAGCGGCACGCCCCCCGGCCCCTCGTCCACCTCCACGCCCGCGAACTTGTCCTCGGCCGGGGTCGCGAACTGGCGCGAGAGGTGGTGCTGGTCGGCGGCGAGGACGTTGACCGCGAAGTGCGAGCAGTCGACGAAGGCGGGCAGGCTCGGCGCGGCGCGGTCGAGGCAGAAGAGCAGGAGCGGCGGGTCGAGCGACACCGACGTGAACGAGTTGGCGGTCAGCCCGACGCGGCGCCCGTCGGGAGAGAGCGTCGTCACGACGGTCACGCCGGTCGCGAACTGGCCGAGCGCGCGGCGCAGGTCGCGGCGGTCGAAGCGGCCCTCCGTCTCCTGCCGCCGCTTCGCCTCGATCACGCGCCCAGCCTCGTCGGCATCGAACCACCAGGGGAAGAAGACGCGTGGGTCGTCGAAGCCGTTCGCGATCGTGCCGGCCAGGCTGGGCAGCTCCTGGGCGGCCCCGAGCAGCTCGAGCACGTGCGGCTTCGGCGGCGCGAGCAGCGAGTTCGTCCACTGCGTCACCCACTGCCCGTAGCCGCGCCAGTAGCGATCGAACGTGCCCTGCATCCACTCGGCGGTGAAGGGCGCGCCCTCGCGCTCGAGGATCGACTCCAGGTAGGTCTCCGCGCACTTGGCCGCGTTGTTCGAGCCCTGGCCGGTGATCGGGTCGTTGAGGACGACGGCGTCGGCCATCCCGAGCACCGGCACGCCCTCGCCGAGCGTCGCGACCGGCCGCCGAACCGTCGGCGCGAAGCGGCCGGTCAGGATCCCGTTCGGGTCGGTGAGGGCGACGTCGCGGTTGCGCGCCGCCTCCCAGGGGAGGAAGCGCTCGAGCAGCTCGAGCGAGCGCGCCAGGTGCTGCTCGGGCGAGCGCACGTCCTGCCAGCAGTCCATCGGGCCGCCGGGCACGCCCTCGAACACCATGATCTCGCACGGCCCCGTCGTCGTCAGCGCGGGGAAGACGAAGTACTCGCCGACCTCGGGGATCAGGTTGAAGCAGACCGCCGAGAACTCGGGGCGCGGCTCCATCCCGACGACGTACGTGAGCGCCAGCGCGCGCTGCGGCCGGTCGTACGGGGACTTCTCGCGGTCGGGCTCGAACAGCCGCGCGAGGTCGCCCTTGCCGGTCGCGACGACGACGAGGTCGTGCTCGCGCGCGTAGCGCTCGAGGTCGGACGGCGTCGCCTCCTCGATCGCCAGCCGCCCGCCGCGCTCCGCGAACGCCTCCAGCCACGTCGCCACCTTGAGCCGCTGGTCGACCGAGCGCGCCGGCCGGTCGAGCCGCGCCGCCCACTCGATCGCCTTGCCGCCCGCGCCGTCGGGCACGGTCAGCGAGATGCCCTCCACCGGCGGCGTCTCGTCCTGCCAGTGGTCGAGCCCGAGCACGCGCTCGGCCTCGAGGGCCTCGCCGAACATGCACTGGCTGGAGAGCACCTGGCCCTCGCGGAGCTCTCCGGGCGTGCGGTTGGAGACGAGCGTCACCTCGTAGCCGGCGCCGAGCAGCCCGAGCGCGAGCTGCGTCCCGGACTGCCCGGCACCGACGATCGCGACCCGGCGCACGCCTAGGCCGCGGCGAGCTCCGCCAGGTAGGCGTCCGCCTTGGCGGGATCCATGAACCACTCGCCGTAGTCGCGCGGGTCGTCGAACCCGTTCACGAACCGGTGCGCGATCCGCCGGTCCTGGCCGGCGGCACCGAGCAGCTGCAGGACGTGCTCCGGCGGCGGGGTCAGCAGCGCGTTCGTCCACTCGACGACGGCCTGCGCGTAGGCCCAGTAGCGGTCGAAGGTCTCCTGCATCCACGGCTCGTCGTAGGGGCCCTCGGGCCGCTCGAGGATGCTGTCGAGGTACGAGTCGGCGCACTTGGCCGCGTTGTTCGACCCCTGGCCCGTGATCGGGTCGTTGAGCACGACCGCGTCCGCCATGCCGAGCACCGGCGTCCCCGACGGCAGCCGCCCGACCGGCTTGCGCACCGTCGGCGGGAAGCGGCCGGCGAGGATCCCGTTCGGGTCGGTGAGCTCGACGTCCCGGTTCCGCTCCGCCTCCCAGGGGAAGAAGCGGTCGAGGATCTCGACGGAGCGGACGAGGTGCTGCTCGGGTGTCTCGACGTCGGCCCAGCAGTCCATCGGGCCGCCGGGCACGCCTTCGAAGACCATGATCTCGCACGGTCCCGTCGTCGTCAGCGAGGGGAAGACGAAGTACTCGCCGACGCCGGGTGCGAGGTTGAAGCAGACCGCGGAGTACTCGGGCCGCGGTGTCATCCCGGTCACGTAGGTGAGCGCCAGGGCGCGCATCGGCTGCTCGAACGGCGAGCGCGAGGCGTCGCGCTCGAAGAGCCGCGCGATCTCGCCCTTGCCGGCGGCGACGATCACGAGGTCGTGCTCGCTCGCGTACCGCTCGAGGTCGTCGACGCCGGCCTCGTGGATCTCGACGCTGCCGCCGAGCGAATCGAAGTGCTCCAGCCAGCGCGGGAACTTGACGCGCTGGTCGGTCGCCTGCGCGTACCGGTCGAGCCTCGAGGCGAAGTCGATCGCCTTCGCGCCGGGCTGCTCGGGGTGCGGCACCGTGAAGCTGATCCCCTCGACCGGCGGGCACTCCTCCTCCCAGAAGTTGATCCCGAGCCGCCGCTCGGTGTCGAGGGAGTTGGCGAACATGCACTGGCTCGACATCACGCGGCCGTCGTGGATGTCCTCGGGCGTGCGGTTCGACACCATCGCCACGTCGAAGCCCTGTTGCAGCAGGCCGATGCCGAGCTGCAGCCCCGACTGGCCCGCGCCGACGATCAGCACCTTCGTCATCTGTCCCTCCTCACGTCGTCGTTCATTCCGCCAGCTTCGGGATCGCCGGCTCCGCCCCCTCGGGGCCGAGCGCGGAGTAGCCGCCGTCGACCGCCCAGTCCGCTCCCGTCACGAAGCTGGCCGCGTCCGAGCAGAGGAAGGCGACGACACGGGCGACCTCCTCGGGGTCGCCGACGCGGCCGAGCAGGTGGAAGGGCGCTGCCACGCGGTCGGTCTTCTCCCGGTCGCCGCCGCTCAGCTCGTCCATCACCTTCGACCACGTCCAGCCGGGGGAGACCGAGTTGACCCGGATCTTGTCCGGCGCGAGGTCCAGCGCCATGTTGCGGGTCAGCTGCACGAGCGCGGCCTTCGAGACCGGATAGAGCCAGCGGCCGGTCTGCGCCACCTTCGACGAGATCGAGGTGAAGTTGACGACGGCGCCGCCGCCTCGCCGAACCAGGTGCGGCCGGGCGGCGCGCACGAGCATCACCGCGCTGACGACGTTGACGTCGAGCGCCGTCAGCCAGTCCTCCCGCGGCGACGCGACACCCTCGTCGAGGTAGGTCGCCGCGAGGTTGACGACGATGTCGAGGCCGCCGAAGCGCTCGACCGCGTCCGCGACGCACGCCTCCAGCTGGCCGTCGTCGGCGATGTCGGTACGCGTGAAGAGCACGCGCTCGCCGAGCTCGGTCGCGAGCTCCTCGCCGCCGGACGGGTCGATGTCCGCGATCGCGACCGCGGCGCCGCGCCCGTGCAGCTCGCGGACGACCGCCCGCCCGATGATCGTCGACCCGCCGGTGACGATCGCCGATCTGCCTTCGAGCCCCTCCATGCCCACCTCCTGCTGACGGTGCCAGGGAATCGCCCGGAGCCTACTGCGCGCCGCCGCGAGGCGGCGCCGGATGCATCAGCCGGACGCGAGCGAGCGCACGGCCGCCGCGATGTCGGCCGGTCCCGGCAGCGTCGCCACCTCGAGGTCCTTCTGGTACGGCATCGGGTGCGACGGCGCGCCCACGCGGACGACGGGCGCATCGAGGTCCCAGAAGCAGTGCTCCGCCGCGTGCGCGGCGATCTCGGCGCCGAAGCCGCAGAACTGCACCGCCTCGTGCGCGACCACGAGCCGGCCCGTCTTCGCGACGGATGCTGCGATGAGGGCGGTGTCGAGCGGGACGAGCGTGCGGGGGTCGAGCACCTCCACGCTCACGCCGTCGCGCTCGAGCTCGTGTGCGGCGCGCAGGGCCTGGGGGACGAGGGCGCCGAGGGCGACCACGGTGACGTCGGTGCCCTCGCGCGCGACGCGGCCGACGCCGAGCTCGATCCCGTAGCGCTCCTCCGGCACGGGCTCGGGCTCGCCGAAGAAGAGGAGCTTCTGCTCGAGGAAGACGACGGGATTGTCGCCGCGGATCGCCGCCGAGAGCAGGCCCTTCGCGTCGAACGGGCTCGACGGCATGGCGACGACGAGCCCGGGGACGTGCGCGAACAGCGCCTCCAGGCTCTGCGAGTGCTGCGCGCCGAGGCGGACGCCGCCGCCCGACACCATCCGGATCACGAGCGGGATGCTCGGCGCCCCGCCCATCATGAACCGCAGCTTGGCGGCCTGGTTCACGATCTGGTCGAAGGCGACCGCGGCGAAGTCCGAGAACTGCAGCTCGACCACCGGCCGCAGGCCCGTGAGCGCCGCCCCGATCCCGCAGCCGACGAAACCGCTCTCGGTGAGCGGCGTGTCCCGGATCCGCTCGGCTCCGTAGCGCTCGTAGAGGCCTTCGGTGGCCCGGAAGAGGCCGCCGACCTTGCCCACGTCTTCGCCGATCACGATCACGCTCGGGTCGGCTGCCAGCTCGAGGTCGAGGGCTTCGCGCACGGCGGCGACGAACCCGAGCTTCCGCTCCGCGGCGGCGGGAGCCGGGTACTGCCGGTGCGGGCCGAAGACGGCGGGAAGGAGGTCGTCGGCGCTCGCATCCTCGTCGGCGAGCGCGGTCTCGACCGCCGCCTCGACCTCCCGCTCGACCTCCTGCAGGACGGCCGCCAGGCGCTCGTCGTCGAGCTCGCCGCGATCGCGCAGTAGCCGCTCGAGCCTCGGCAGCGGGTCCTTCGCCTCCCACTCGGCGACGAGTGCCGAGTCGCGCACGTCCGGGAGGTTCGCGCGCATCGAGTGCTGCATCCGCCGGAACGTCTTCAGCTCGAGGAACGTGGGCCCGCCGCCGGCGCGCGCCCGCGCGAGCGCGGCGGCGGCAGCGTCCTCGACGGCCAGCAGGTCGTTCCCGTCCACGATCTCGCCGGGCATGCCGTAGCCGGCGGCGCGGTCGGCGAGATCCTCGACGGCGCGCTGCGTCCGCCAGCCGGCCGAGAGCGCGAATTGGTTGTTCTCGCAGATGAAGACGACGGGCAGCGTCCAGGTCGCAGCGAGGTTCATCCCCTCGTGCACGGCTCCCTGGCCGGCGGCGCCGTCACCGAAGAAGGCGACCGCCACCTGCTCCGTCCCCCGCAGCTTCGCGCTCAGGGCCGCTCCGCAGGCGTGGGGGATCCCGGCGCCGACGATGCCGTTGCAGCCGAGGATGTCGAGCGAGAGGTCGGCGATGTGCATGGAGCCGCCGAGGCCGCGGCAGTAGCCGGTCCGCTTGCCGAACATCTCCGCCATCATCCGGCGGAGGTCGGCACCGGCGGCGATCAGGTGGCCGTGCGAGCGGTGGTGGCCGACGAGGTAGTCCGTCTCGCGCATCACGCCCGCGGCCCCGACGGCGATCGCCTCCTGCCCGACACAGCTGTGCGCCGTGCCGAAGATGACACCCTGCTGGAAGAGCTCGGCGGCACGCTCCTCGAAGCGGCGGATCAGCGCCATCAGGCGGTACTGCTCGACGAGCGCGGGGCGGTCGGCGGGCCGCTCCGCGACGGGGGTCGTCTCGACGCTCACCGCGGCGGCCGCTGGTGCAGCTCGAAGATGTAGCCGTCGGGATCGAGCGCGTAGAGGCTCTTCCCGCCCGCGTTCGGCCCGCCGGTCATCTCCACCGGCCCGTCCGAGCGAAACGCCACCCCGCGTGAGCGCAGCTCCTCGTGCAGGGCGTCGATGCCGGTCACGTAGACGCAGAAGTGACCGGTGCCGTAGTCGCAGGGCCGGGAGCTGCCGGAGTGGCGCTCGCAGCCCCGGTACTCGATCAGCTCGACGTCGACCTCGCTCCCGGGGACGCGCAGCATCGCGATCTCGAGCCCCGTCGCCTCGGGCACGCCGACGATCCTCGTGATCTCCGGTTCCTCGTAGAGCCGCCGCCACAGCAGCTCGAGGCCGAGCAGGTCGCGGTAGAACTCCAGCGAGCGGTCGAGGTCGGAGACGGTGATGCCGGCGTGCCGAGGCCCCTCGATCGCCCACGTGCTCATGCGGTTAACGTACTGCGGAGGAGGGCTCGATGCTGGACGGTCGGATCGTGCTGGTCACGGGGGCTGCGGGCGGCATCGGCCGTGAGATCGCCGAGCGGTTCGCGCGCGAGGGCGCGCGCGTGACGGGCTTCGACCGCGCCGGTGACGCCGACGTCCACGGCGACGTCCGCTCGGTCGCGGACGTCGAGCGCGCGGTCGACCACGTCGTCGCGGCCGCAGGCAGGATCGACGTCCTCGTCAACAGCGCCGGCGTGCGCGAGATCGGCGACCCCTACACGCTGGCCGCCGAGGAGTGGGACACCGTGATCGCCGTCAACCTGAGCGGCACGTTCTACTGCTGCCAGGCCGCCGCGCGCCGCATGCGGGAGAGCGGTGGCGGAGCGATCGTGAACATCGCCTCCGTCGGGGGCCTGATCGGGCTCGCGCGGCGGCCGGCGTACACGGCGGCGAAGCACGGCGTCGTCGGGCTGACGAAGAGCCTCGCCCGCGATCTGGGGCCGGACGGGATCCGCGTCAACGCGGTCTGCCCCGGCCTGATCCGGACACCGCTGACCGAGCAGTACTTCGCGGAGGACGCGTTCGAGGAGGGTTTGCGCACGGTCGTGCCGCAGGGCCGCGCCGGTCTCGCAGCCGACGTCGCCGACGCCGCGCTCTACCTCGCGAGCGACCTGTCGGCGTATGTGAACGGCGTCGCGCTGGCCGTCGACGGCGGCTGGCTCGCGGAGAAGAGCTTCGCGGCCGGCGAGGCGGCGGCGTCCACCTTCCTGGCCGCACACGAGACGGCGGACTGAGCGGCCGACGGCCGCGGGACGTTCCAGGACGTCAGAGGGGCGGGTTCGCGATCGTGATCGGAACGTCCCGCCGCGCGCGGTTGCCCGCCGCATCCCAGGCGCGAACGACCAGGAGATAGCGGCCGTTGCGCAGCCGGCTCGTGTTCCAGTACGGGCGCTGGAAGAGCCGGAACCAGTAGACGCCGTCGCACTCCGGCTCGCGACGCGCGAGACACGCCTTCGCCGACAGGTTCTGCGCCGTCCCCGGTGCATAGTGCTGCCCCGCGGCGAAGGACGGAGCGGTCAGCGCGAGGAAGACCGTGCGCCGCAGGACGACACGTCCGCTCGAGCGGTCGACGAGCAGGAGGCCGAGCCGGTAGGGATGGTGCGGCGCTGCGAGCGCGGGGACGTCCCGGAACCAGCCGATGAACGACTGCGGGTCGCTGACCCGGGCTCTGGCATCGACGACGCCCGCGAGCCGCGACCGGTCGAGCCGCCGGCCCGCCTGCGGGAAGCGCGCCGCGTTGCCGGCGCGCCTGGCCCACCGTGGCTCCGCCGGCGCGTAGAAGCGAACCTCGTGGATCACGGGCGGCGCCGTGTCGACGTACGGCTTCAGCTTCCCGGCCGGTCGCAGCGGATTGACCAGCTGCCGCCGTCCGCCTGCGACGGCCCACTCGGTCAGGTGCAGGTGCCACCAGCCGCGACAGGTCCAGCCGATCAGCTGTCCCGCCCGCACGCGATCACCGGCCGACACGCGCGCGTCCACGTGCCCGTAGCCGAAATGCCCGACGCGCACGTTGCCGCAGACTCCCGGTGGCGTCGCGTGCTCCACCACGCCGCCCTCGATCGCGTAGACGCGGTGCGTTCGCTCGCGCGGCGCACGGGCCTCGGGGCGGTCGTCGCGCACGGCGATGTCGACGCCGGTGTGGTAGACGGCCCCGACCTCGGGGTCCGGGCGGGGGTCGAGGAACGACCCGCGAACCGGGTGCTGGCGGTCGTGCGGGCGGACGGGCCAGCCTCGGAAGGCGTCGTTGTAGCTCTGGGTGAACGCAGCCACCGCGCTAGAGCTCTCCCTCGGGCAGCAGTCCGAAGCGGCGCAAGGCGCCGGGCAGCAGGCGCGGCATGCCGCCGGAGTGCGTCCACGAGCCCTTGACCGCGGTCACGGGCGCGCGCGGGCTCAGCTCCATGATCCTCCGGTACAGCCGAGCCGAGTGGTGCACCTGATCCAGCACCACCTCGTCCGCCACGCTCCAGAGAAGCTGGAGCGGAACGCCGGAGCCGGCGATCGCGCGGACGTGCGCGATCGGGCTCCGACGTGCGTAGGCGCCGGGGTGGCTCCCGGGCGTGCCGCCGATCTCGCGGCGTGCCAGCGCCTGGAGGTGCCGCCCGCCCGGGATGCGCGGAAAATCGCGATAGCGGCGCGCCAGGTCGGTCGGGGCGTCGAAGGACGCGGCGCCGGCCAGGAGGCGCGGGTAGCGGGCGACGAGGAGCAGCGTCTCGTGTCCGCCCATGCTGCCGCCGAATGCGTACACGCCGCCCAGCCTGACACGCAGCCACGGCAGGGTTGCCTTGGCGACGTACTGCATGTTGGCGAGATCGGCGATCTGACCTTCCCACCCCCACGAGTGGAGCGGCAGGACCCGCCCGTGACCCTCCGGGCTGATCACGGCGAAACGCCCGCGCGCCGGCAGGTCGCCCCAGAAGCGGAGGTTCGCAAGTCCGGTCAGCCCCCGACCGTGTGGTGAGATCACGAGCGGCAGCGGAGGACTCGCGCGCGGCCCGACGTCGCTCGGCAGGGCGATGTAGGCCGGACGGGCCGTGCCGTTGTGCGCCCGGTAGCGCACCGTCCAGACACGCACGTCCGAGGCTGCCATCGCCCGATCGTAAGCGGAGCCGCCACCAATCCACCGTCGTCGGCAGCGAGGCCAGCGCCTATAGTCCCGGCGTGAAGCTCGCCGCCCTCTTCGCGCTCGTCTTCTCGCTCGCCCTCGCCGGATGCGGCGGCTCCGACGACGACGGTGGAACGGCCACCCAGGCGGGCGAGCCGAGCGGAGCCGAGCGCGGCAACCTGCTCCTCGACACGGAGGTCGCGGCCTACAACCTGTGCATCGACCTCGGCATCGCCCCGTGCGGCGACGAGGCGGGATCCGTCGAGACGACGGAGGCGTTCGTCGCCTCGGTCGAGCGGATCGCCGAGGAGAACGGGCTCGCCCGCACGGCCGTGAACGATGCCCTCTCGAGCGCATCCGCCGAGATCGGCTCGGACTGCGACGCGTGCAAGGAGATCATCGACGAGGCGATCGCCGCGCAGTAGCGACCGCCGGCGGGAGGCTCACCGCTTCTTGCCCGGGTTCAGCAGGCCCGCGGGATCGAAGGCGGTCTTGACCGCGTCGTGCAGCGCGACCGCGGCCGGCTCCCACTGCCGGCCGAGCTGGCCGCCCTTCACGAGCCCCAGCCCGTGCTCGCCCGAGACGCTGCCGCCGAGCCGGACCGCGAGCGCGAACAGCTCCTCCGCGGCGGCTTCGGCCCGCGCCAGCTCGGCGGCGTCCGTGGGATCGACCAGGAACGTCGAGTGGAGGTTGCCGTCGCCCGCGTGACCCCAGCTGCACGCGGGCAGGTCGTGGCGCACGCCGATCGCGAGCGTCTCCTCGATCGCCTCACCGAGTCGGTCGAACGGCACCACGATGTCCTCGCTCGTCTTGCCGCCGCGCTCCACCTGGACGGCGATCGACACGCCGTCGCGCCAGCGCCAGAGCGCGGCGATCTCGGCCGCGCTCTCGGGCGCCCACACGAGCAGCGCATCCTCGCCCACCGCCTCGAGCACGTCTGCACGCAGGCGCGCCACCTCCTCGACGGAGCCGTCGACGTCGACGAGCACCATGAACCCGCCGCGCTCGAGCGCGATCGGGAACGCGTCGGCCGCGCGCCGCACCGTCTCCGCATCGAGGTACTCGAGGGCGGCGACGGGTAGGCCGCTCCCGAGGACGCGGGCGAGCGCCTCGCAGCCGCTCGCCGTGCCCTCGTGCAGCGAGACGACGGGCGCGACCGCCTCCGGCGCGGGAATCAGACGCAGCCACACGGACGTGATCACACCGAGCGTCCCCTCGGAGCCGACGAGCAGGCCGGCGAGGTCGTAGCCGGCCACGTCCTTGCGGATCGCGCCGCCGACGTGGACGAGCTCTCCGGGCGCGACGACCGCTTCGAGCCCGGTCACCCAGTCACCGGTGACGCCGTACTTGAACGCGTGGGGGCCGCCGGCGTTCGTCGCGACGTTGCCGCCGAGCTGCGACTGCTCCGCGGCGCCCGGGTCCGGCGGAAAGAGCAGGCCGCTCTCGCGGGCACGGCGCCGGACGTCGAGCGTCGTCACTCCCGCCTCCGCCTCCATCCGCCAGAGCTCAGCGTCGAGCGACCGCACCGCGGTCAGGCGCTCCAGCGCGAGCACGACCCCGCCGCGGGGCACGGCGCCACCGGCGAAGCCGGTTCCGCCGCCGCGCGGCGTGAGCGGGGTGCCGTGCTCGTAGCACCAGGACACCACCTCGGCCACCTCCGCCGCGCTGCGGGGCAGGACGACCGCGTCGGCGCTGCCGCGCAGCCCGCGCGCCTCGGTCGCGTCGGCGAGGTAGAGCGGCGGCACGCCCCTCAGCACGACCTCGTCCCCGAACCGCGCTCGCAGCGCGGTCTCGAGCGAGGCCGGGGCCACGCTCACGCGCGCCGCACCGGGTTCGTCAACGTGCCGATGCCTTCGATCTCCACCGTCACCTCGTCGCCGTCCTGCAGGTAGACGGGCGGGGTGCGCACGAAGCCGACGCCGGGCGGCGTTCCGGTCAGGATCAGGTCGCCGGCGAGCAGCTCGATCCCGTCGCTGACGTAGGCGATCACCTCGGCGACGGAGAAGATCATGTCCGCGGTGGTGGCGTCCTGAAGCGCCTCGCCGTTCAGCAGGCAGCGGATCCGCAGCGCCTGCGGATCGGGGACGCGAGCGGCGGGCACGAGCTCCGGCCCGACGGGGCAGAAGGTGTCGAACGACTTCCCGCGCGTCCACTGCCCGTCGGCGAACTGGACGGCGCGGGAGCTGACGTCGTTCGCGCAGACGTAGCCGGCGACGTGGTCGAGGGCGTCGCCGACGGCGATGTCGCGGCCGCCGCGCCCGATCACGACCCCGAGCTCCGCCTCGTAGTCGGTCTCGCCCGCCTGCGGTGGGAGCACGATCGGCGCGCCGTGCCCGACCAGCGCGTTCGGCCACTTCGCGAAGAGTAGCGGCGCCGCCGGCAGCTCCATCTTCGACTCGCTCGCGTGGTCGCGGTAGTTCAGGCCGACGCAGACGATCTTGCTGGGGCTGGGAAACGGCAGGCCGTCGTTCGGCATTCAACGCTCCTCTGCGGTGGGTGTGGGGGAGAAGACCTTGCCCGGGTTCATGATCCCGTGGGGGTCGAAGACGTCCTTGATCCGGCGCATCAGCGGGACGAGGTCGCCGTGCTCGAGCTCGAGCGCGCGCAGCTTGCCCAGGCCGACCCCATGCTCGCCGGTGCACGTCCCGCCGCGGGCGAGCGCATCGGTGACCAGGTTGTCGACGAGCTCGTCGGCGCGCGCTGTCTCCGCGCCGTCGTCGGGATCGACCCACAGCGAGACGTGGACGTTGCCGTCTCCGGCGTGGCCGAGGATCCCGCCCACGAGGCCGAGGCGCTCGAGCTCCGCGCGCGCGAAGCCGACCGCTGCGGCCAGCTCCGAGACGGGACCGCACGTGTCCGTCGTGCGCTCGCGGCGGCCCGGAGCGGCTGCCGCTGCGGCGTACGTCGCCTCGTGACGGACGGACCACAGTCGCGCGCGGGCATCGGGGTCGCGCTCCTCGACGATCGCGGTCGCACCCTCGGCTCGCGCGGTCTCGCGCACGAGCGCGAGGTCCCCTTCCACGCTCGCGTCGCCTCCGGCTGCCTCGACGAGCAGGCACGGCCCCTCGTCGTAGGCGGTGCCGAAGTGCCGGTTGATCGCGGCCAGGGACCAGGCGTCGAGCAGCTCGAGCCGCGTCACCGCGGAGCCCGCCGCGACGACCGCGGCTGCCGTCCGGCAGGCGTCCTCGACCCGGGGGAAGCTGATGCGTTGCGCGACGACGTGCTCGGGAATGCCGAAGAGGCGGACGCGGAGCTCGGTGATCACCGCGAGCGTGCCCTCGGAGCCGACGAGCAGCGAGGTGAGGTCGTAGCCGGCGGAGCTCTTCCGTGCGGGGCTGCCGGTCCGGATCACGTTCCCGCCGGGCAGCACTGCCTCGAGCGCCAGGACGTTCGCGCGCATCTTCCCGTAGCGGATCGTCGTCGTGCCGGCCGCGTTCGTGGCGGCCATGCCTCCGAGCGTGGCGTCGGCGCCCGGGTCGACGGGGAAGAAGAGGCCGTGCTCGCCGGCGGCGCGGGCGAGTGCGCCGCGGGTGACGCCGGCCTGCACGGTCGCCGTCAGGTCGGCCGCCGAGATCTCCAGGATCCGATCCAGCCGCGAGAGGTCGAGGCTGATGCCGCCCTGGGTCGGGATCACGTGGCCCTCGAGGCTCGAGCCGGCGCCGAACGGCGTCACCGGGATGCGATGGTCGTCGGCGAGCGCGAGCACGCGCGAGACATCGCCGGTCGAGGCGGGGTAGACCACGATGTCGGGCCGCCGGGGCCGGTGGAAGCTGATGTCGGCCGCGTGGAGGTCGCGGTCGGAGTCGCCGGTGGAAACGCGGCCGCCATCGCCGAGCGCCGCCTCCAGCTCGAGCCGCAGCGCGTCGGCGGCGATGCTCATGCGCGCTGTTCCGACTCGGAGGGCAGGCCGCCCGCGACGCGCTCGACGGCCCAGCTGAGGCTCTCCTGCACGGTGCGCTCGGCGGCGGCGCCGTCCCCCGCCTTGCAGGCGGCGAGGAAGGCGGCGTAGCGGCCGACCGACTCGCGGAAGCGCCGCGGCGTCGAGAGCACGATCCGGTTGTAGCGCTCGGAGCGGTGGTACAGCCGCTCGACCTCGGCCACGAGCCGCGGCCGGCCGCTCGCGCGGTAGCAGGTGCCGTAGAAGTCCCAGCGGAGCCCCAGGTACGTGTCGACGTCCTGCGCCCGGGCCGCGTCACGGAGCGCGGCGAGGTACTCGCGCATCCGGCCGAGGTCGTCCGCGTCCACGGCTGCGGCGCCGACTCTGGCCGCGAGCCCCTCCAGGCCGTACCGAGCCGCATAGATCTCCTCGAAGTCCTCGCGCGTGAGCCTGTTCACGACGGCGCGGCCGGTGGGCCCGAGCGCCACGAACCCTTCGCGTTCCAGCTGGCTCAACCCCGCCCGAATCGGGGTCTGGGAGACGCCGAGCCTCGCCGCCAGCTCGCGCTGGACGAGGGGCGTGCCCTCCTTGAGATGCCCCGAGACGATCAGCCCGCGCAGCGACTGCGCCACCCGCTGCTCGATGGACTGGCGCTTCCCGAGCGGGTAGAGCGGGACGTCGTGGCCGAGGTTGCCTTCCATTCGCCCGCAGTCTCGTTTACGCTCGCCCGTGCGCGCAACATGATATTTCAAATTTCATCTAGCAAACGGTAGACGCGAGATGTCGGACCTGATCTCGGCCGCCACCGCTCTCGAGGCGTCGGCTGGGCGAGCGCGGGTCGTGCGCGGGCTGTCGCAGCTCACATTGATGGACGCGATCTGCGCGCCCGCGGCCACCTGCGTGTGCGCGCCGGGCGACAACCTCGCGCTGCACCGGCTGCTGCAGCAGGCAGCTGAAGGTGCCGCTCTCGTCGTCGACGCGGGCGGCCGCACGGACGCGGGGTACTTCGGCGAGCTGATGGCGATGGACGCCGAGCAGGGCGGCCTGCAGGGGCTCGTGATCGGCGGCTCGATCCGCGACGGCGGCTTGATCGCGGTGGTCGGCTTCCCCGTCTTCCACCTCGGCTTCGCGCCTGCGACCTGCGTGAAGGAGGTCGCGCCTGCGGTCGGCGGGCCGGTCGAGGTCGGCGGCGTGACGATCGCACCCGGTGACCAGATCGTCGCCGACAGCGACGCGGTGCTCGTCGTCCCCGCGGCGGACTGGCCGGCGGTCGAGGCCGCGGCGCGCGAGCTCCAGGCGCACGAGGACGACCTGCGTACGCACATCCTGCGGGGCGGCCGCCTCGCCGAGCAGCTCGAGCTGCCGGAATGACCGCAGGGGCGACCGCGGCGCGCGTCGGGGTCGACGTCGGCGGCACGTTCACCGACGTGATCCTCCAGGGCGGCGAGGGGCGCGTGCTGGTACGCAAGCTGCTGTCGACGCCGCCGAGCTACGACCGTGCGGTCGTCGAGGCGGTCGACGCGCTGGCGACCGACGACGGTGGGCAGGTCGCCGAGGTCGTCCACGGCACGACGGTGGCCACGAACGCCGTGCTCGAGCGCCGCGGCAGCCCCACCGCGCTCGTCACGACCGCCGGGTTCCGTGACGTGCTCGAGCTGCGCCGGCTGCGCATCCCGCACATGTACGACCTCTTCTGGCGCAAGCCGCCGCCGCTCGTGGAGCGCCGGCTGCGGTTCGAGCTCGACGAGCGCGTCACCGCCGACGGCACGGTCCTGCGCGCGCTCGACGAGGGTGAGTGCCGCCTGCTCGCCGCGCGGCTGCGCGCGACCGGAGTCGAGTCCGTCGCGGTCTGCCTCCTGCATTCCTATCTCCACCCCGACCACGAGGAGCGGCTCGGCGCGATCCTCGCCGAGGAGCTGCCAGGGGCGACGATCTCGCTGTCGAGCCGGATCCTGCGCGAGCAGCGCGAGTACGAGCGCTCGGCGACGACTGTGGTGAACGCCTACGTGCGGCCGCTGATGGCGTCGTACATCGACCGCATCCGCACCGGCCTCGACGGCGTCGGCCTCACGGGGCCGCTGCAGATCATGCAGTCCTCGGGCGGAGTGATGACCTCGGAGGACGCGAAGCTGAGGCCGGTCTTCGCGCTCGAGTCCGGCCCCGCTGCGGGCGTCGTGGCCGCGCGTGGGATCGCCGAGCAGCTCGGCCTGGCGAACGTGATCGCGTTCGACATGGGCGGCACCACGGCCAAGGCGTCGCTGGTCGCCGACGGCGCCATCTCGCGTGGGCGCGAGTACGAGGTCGGCGGGTCGATGTCCGCGGGCAGCCGGCTGATCCGGGGCGCCGGCGAACTGCTGCGCATCCCGACCATCGACATCGCCGAGGTGGGGGCGGGCGGCGGCAGCATCGCCTGGATCGACCCCGCGGGCGGCCTGCAGGTCGGGCCGCGGAGCGCCGGGGCCGACCCCGGCCCCGCCTGCTACGGGCGCGGCGGGCGCGAGCCCACCGTCACCGACGCGAACGTGCTGCTCGGCTTGATCCCGCCCGGCCCCGTCGCGGACGGGCAGATCACGATCTCGGTCGAGCTCGCGGACGCTGCGATCCGGCGCCTCGCGGAGCCGCTCGGGCTCGACCCGCTCGCCGCCGCCAGCGGGATCCACCGGATCGCGAACGCACGCATGACGCGAGCCCTGCGCTCGGTCTCGTCGGAGCGCGGCCGCGACCCGCGCGACTTCGCGATCGTCGCCTACGGGGGCTCGGGGCCGATTCACGCGGCCGGGCTCGCCGCGGATCTCGGCGTCGACACGGTGGTCGTTCCCGCGGTCGCCGGTCTCTTCAGCGCCGTCGGGCTGCTGTTCGCGCGGCCCGAGTTCCACGAGGTGCGCACCTGTCACCTCGACGCCGGGACGTGCGACCCCGGTGCCGTCGCGGCCCTCTACGCCGAGATGGAGGCGCAGCTCGCGCCCGCCCTCCGCGGGCTCAGCCGCGTCTCGTGGGTGCGCAGCGCCGATCTGCGCTACGGGGGGCAGAGCTGGGAGGTCGAGGTCGAGCTGGCGGCCGGGCCCATCGATCGTGCGGCGCTGGCGGTCCTGCGCGAGTCCTTCGAGGAGGAGCACGAGCGGCTCTACGGCGTGCGCGACCAGCCCGGTTCCCCGGTCGAGCTTCGCGCGGTGCGGTTGACGGCGCTCGGCCCGCCGGCCGCCTCACGATCGTTCCTCGTCGACGGGGAGGGGCGTACGCACGCCGAGGCCCCGGCCAGTCGCACGATCGACGTCGACGGCGAGCGCTACGACGCCCCGATCCGTCACCGTGGGTCGCTCGGCGGGGAACCGGAGCCGGGGCCGCTGCTCGTGGACGAGTACGACACGACGGTCGTCGTCCCGGCCGACTGGACGGCGCGGCGACACGCCGCCACGGGCGCGCTCGTGCTCGAGCGGAGCCGCTCGTGACCGCCGCCATCCGGGTCGACCCGGTCACGCTCCAGATCGTCGGCAACGCGCTCGCCTCGATCGCGGACGAGATGGCGACCACGATCTTCCGCACTGCGCATTCGAGCGTCGTCCGCGACGGCATGGACTTCTCGGCGTCGGTCTGCGACGCACAGGGGCGAACCGTCTCGCAGGCCGTCACCGTGCCCTTCCACCTCGGCTCCGTCCCCACTGCTATGGAGACGCTCCTCGGGCGCTACCGCGGCCGGATGAGGCCGGGCGACGTCTTCCTGATGAACGATCCCTTCGACG
Organism: Solirubrobacteraceae bacterium; assembly: GCA_035717845.1. Taxonomy (GTDB): domain Bacteria; phylum Actinomycetota; class Thermoleophilia; order Solirubrobacterales; family Solirubrobacteraceae; genus DASSUW01. The sequence continues at coordinate 656 of DASTIC010000110.1, read as the reverse complement.
GCGGCATCCACCTGCAGGATCTCTTCGTCTTCAAGCCCGTCTTCGCCGACGGTGAGCTGATCGGCTTCACGTGCACGACCGCGCACCATGGCGACGTCGGCGGCCGGCTGCCCGGCTCGAGCGCCTGCGACAACACGGAGATCTTCCAGGAGGGCATCCGCCTGCCCTGGCTGAAGCTCTACAGCGCGGGCGAGCCCGTCGAGGACGTCTTCAAGATCGTCGAGGCGAACGTGCGCATCCCGCGCATGACCTTCGGCGACCTCGGCGCGCAGGTGGCCGCGTGCACGGTCGCCGAGCGGGAGCTCCAGGCGCTCGCCGCCCGGCACGGGACGGCGGAGCTCGCCGCCCTCACGGAGGCGCTGATCGACCACACGGAGCGGCTCGTGCGGCAGGAGATCCTGACGTGGCCGGACGGCACGGCCTCGTTCACCGACTATCTCGGCTCGGACGGGATCGACGTGGTCGACGTGCCGATCACCGCGCACGTCACGGTCGCGGGCGACGAGGTCATCGCTGACCTGACCGACTCGGCGCCGATGGTGCGCGGCGCGCTGAACAGCACGCGCTCCTTCGTGCAGGCCTGCGTCTACCAGGCGGTGCGCGCAGCGCTGACGGTCGAGGTGCCGAACACGGCGGGCGCGTTCCGGCCCATCCAC
>DASTIC010000109.1:0-3007 GCA_035717845.1 Solirubrobacteraceae bacterium | reverse complement strand
GCGATCGTGCGCTGGTCGAGCAGCGCGTCGCCGATCGGGCGCGTCGGGTCGTCGTGGCGCAGCCGGTGCAGGAAGGCCGCCTCGTCGAGCTCGGGAGCGAGGATGTCGGGGCCCAGTCCGGCGAGCCGCTGGTCGAACCGCGTGCGCGACTCGGTCATCAGCTCGAGGACGGGACCGCGGAGCTGTACGACCTCGCGCTCGCCGCGGCGCAGCACGAGCCAGGCGCTGCCCGGCAGCGGCCGGCCGGTCTCGCGCACCCGCCAGCCGCCGGTCATCCGCAGGTGCGAGTGGATCACGAGGCCGCCCTCGAAGCGCAGGAAGAGATGCTTGCCGTGGGCGTCGACCGATCGCACGACGCGACCGGCGAGCCGCTCGGGCCAGCGATCGCGCCCGAAACGCGGGTGCGGGGTCAGGATCTCGTCGGGCACGTGACCCTCGAGCACCGGCCGGATCCGCCGTGCCGCGTAGTGGATCGTGTCGCCCTCAGGCATCTATTCATGCTAAGGCGCTCGCGCGAGCTTGCGAGTGCGAGAAAGCCGCATTCGATCTCGGGGTCGAGGGAACACGTCCATGCGCCGATTAACAGCCTCGTGCGCTCATGGTCCACGCGCGTTTCCCTGCTCGGACGGTTCACCGTCATGGGCCTGCTCGTCGTGGCCGCGCTCGGCGTCGCGCTCGGGCTCGTCCTGAAGCGCCAGCTCGAGCACCGTGCTCTGGAGCGAGCCGTCCAGCAGGCGCAGATGCTCACGCAGCTCGGCTTCCAGCCGCACCTCGACAACGGCGACCTGCGCTACCCGGTGTCGCTCGAGCGCCTCAACGAGCTCGACCGCCTGGTCGGCAAGCGCTTCTTCGAGGACTCCGGCATCCAGACGGTCAAGCTCTTCAACAGCGATGGCCGCCTCGTGTACTCCGACGACCGCGCGAACATCGGCGGCCACGCCTTCGCCGGCGGCAACGTCTACACGGCGCTGGAGGGAACGCCGGTCAGCGACCTCGAGAACGGCACCCACGACGACGGCACCGGCGCCCGCGTGCTCGAGGTGTACATGCCGGTCCGGCTCACGCCCGGCGGCGCGCCGGCCGGCGTGCTCGAGCTCTACCTGACCTACGAGCCGGTGGCGGAGACCATCCGCGCCGACGTCCTCCAGGTCTTCCTCCTGCTCGCCCTCGGCCTCGTCTTCCTGTTCGGTGCGCTCTACCGGATCGTCGCCCGCGCGTCGCGTCAGCTGCGCCACCAGGCGCTCCACGATGCGCTCACCGACCTCCCCAACCGCACCCTGCTGCACCGCCGCGCCGAGCGCGCGTTCCGCGGCGCCGGGCTCGGCGCGATGCTGCTGATCGACCTCGATCGCTTCAAGGAGGTCAACGACACGCTCGGGCACGATCACGGGGACGAGCTCCTCGTCGAGGTCGCCGGTCGCCTACAGGCGGCACTGCGGCGCGGCGACACGCTCGCCCGGCTGGGAGGCGACGAGTTCGCGGTCCTGCTCGACGGGTTGCCGGACCGCGGCGCCGTCGTCGAGCTCGCGACCCGGCTCCAGGATGCGCTGCGCCGCCCGTTCGCGCTCCGCGGCGTCGCCGTCGAGCTGGAGGCGAGCGTCGGCATCGCCCTGTACCCCGAGCACGGCTCGACGGTCGGGACCCTCCTCCAGCGCGCGGACGTCGCGATGTACGACGCCAAGCGCGGGGGCCACGGCATCGCCACCTACACCGAGGACCGCGACCCGTACTCCGAGGACCGGCTCGGCCTGCTCGCCGAGCTGCGGCGCGCGCTGGAGCAGGACGAGCTCGTCCTGCACTACCAGCCCAAGGTCGACCTCGCCTCCCGCGCGGTCACCGGCGTCGAGGCGCTGGTGCGCTGGGAGCACCCGACGCGCGGGCTGCTCCCGCCCGACGACTTCGTACCGCTGGCCGAGCGCACCGGCGCGGTCGCCGACCTCACGCGCTGGGTCGTCGACACCGCGCTCGCCCAGCACCGCGCCTGGCGCGACGCCGGCGTCGACCTCCCGATCGCCGTCAACCTCGCCGCGGCCAACATCGTCGACCTCACGCTGCCGGAGCGCGTCGCCCAGCTGCTCGCGAAGCACGGGGTGAGCGGCGACCGGCTTGAGTGCGAGATCTCCGAGCACACGGTGATGGCCGACCCGGTGCGCGCCACCGAGGTGCTGGCCCGCCTGCGGATGCTCGGCGTGCGGCTCTCGCTCGACGACTTCGGGACCGGCCACTCGTCGCTCGCCTACCTCAAGCGGCTGCCGCTGGACGAGGTCAAGATCGACCGCTCGTTCGTGGCCGGCATGGCCGAGGACGAGAACGACGCCGTGATCGTGCGCTCCACCATCGACCTCGCGCGCAACCTCGGGCTGGCCGTGGTCGCCGAGGGCGTGGAGACCGCCGAGATCATGCGCGGGCTCGCCGACCTCAGCTGTGACACGGCGCAGGGCTTCCACGTCTCCCGGCCGCTGCCGCCCGACGCGCTGCTCTCCTGGATCGGCGGTCAGGCGGTGAGCGTGAGCTTGCGGGGCCCGGCGCGGAAGCCGAGCTCGAGCAGCCCGGTCTCGTAGGGCGACCCGACCACCGGCTCGCCGTTCACGCGCTCGATGGCGAGGCGCCGCACGCGGCCTCGGTGCACGGCGTCCACGAGCGCGTCGAGGCTCGGCGCCACGCGCGGGTCGTCACCGGCGACGAGGAACTGGAGGCCCCGGCCGCCGCGCTCGACGTAGAGCACCGGCTCCGAGCCGGCGAGCACGACGTACGCGCCGGCCACCCGCTGGGGCGTGCGGCTCTCGGTCTTCGGCCACTTCAGAGCGGCGCCGTAGGGCTGCGCCGGGTCGGTGGCGGCAAGCACGATCGGCGGCGCCTCGTCGTCGTCGCGCTGCGAGCGCAGGCGCTCGACCGCCCCGGGCAGTGCGAACTGCGCGCCGCCGAGCCCTTCGATGAAGTAGCCGCGGCGGGCGACGCCGATCGTCTCCAGCGAGGAGAGCGAGTCGTAGAGCGAGGAGAAGCCGCC